>NCGZ01000076.1 GCA_002257235.1 Alphaproteobacteria bacterium 16-39-46 | reverse complement strand
AAAAGCCTGCACAGTTCCCGAACTTACATTCCCAAAACTATAATTTCCGGACATCAAAGATTCCGAGGCTTGAGCCGCTGCAGAGGTAGAAGGACTCGAGAGGTGAGAGGCCAGATGCACAAAACTTGCTGTCCCTCCTTTGACGATGGCATAAGCAAGGGCGCCAACCGCAATAGACATAAATCCTGCTTGAGATGCCATGTCAGCATGCAAATTCATAAACCCAACAGAATTTCCGATGGTAATTCCTCCGGATGTAGAAATTAATCCCATCCCCTTGGAACGCAGTGAAACATTCATGATAAAATTGAGGATGGCATAAAGAGGCGGCCAGAGCTGAATCCACATAACGAGCTGGATCCACCGACTGATAAAGCTCCATCCTTGTGGGAGCAAAGCCATTGGTAAAATGAAGATAAATGCTGCATAGATGATGGCTTCCATCATATTTTTCATAGCAATCAGTTTTTGGGCCGCAATTCCTGCGAGAGTTTCTTGATTTGCGCGCTGCTGGAGATAGGCTTTTCTCACGGCAAAGTTGGGCGCATTGCCAAGAGCCGTGGACTTTGTCTCAATTGCCTCAATGACAGAGTAAATCATCATTTGCTGTAACATGTGTTCTTCTGCGGATTTAGCCATGTTGGTCATGTAATTAAAAGCACCCGGAAGATATTGACGTAAGTGATTCCCGGCTAAAACACTTGGGCGCTGTGTTGGAGCTCCAAACACTTTAGACTCAAAAAATTGAAAGGCATTTTGGACATTCTGCTTTAGCAAACGATCTAAAAGAACAGCGCCTTTCTGACAGGTCACAATCTCTGGAATTTTACCGCGCCCGGGCTCTTTATAAGTAAAGCACCTGGCTGGTGAAGGTCTTTCTGTAGCGAGTCTCCAGATATCCGGTGAATTCCGCAACTCATCAAGCGTGTATTTGAGCCCCATTAATGCATCATACACGACGCATTGATTCACAAAAGATCGTAAGGTCTCTGCTAAATCTTCATTTGTAATCTGAAAGGTCCTCGCACTCGCAATAAGGTTAGACGCCATGACAGCTCCTGTTTTGTGATACTTTAAATCGTCGGGAAGTGAAAAAGTCTTTTCAATTTCGCGTGTCACCTTGTCTCCGATCTGACTAATGGTGCCAGCAACCATTCCAAGACCCCAGGGGACATTATCAACTTTAAACCGAGAACCTGTCACAGGATCTTGCACATGCACTGTACAAGTTGGTGCAAAAAAGAGGGCAAGAGCCAGAATCAACCAGTTGTGAATAAATTTGGCTTTATCTCCATACACCATTGCGGCCGTGGCCCATAGGAGCCCGACCGTCAAACCTAACCTTACAAGCGGCTGATAAAGGCTGCCGCTTTGAGAATTCAGGATCGCTGCAATGGCATTAAACGTATAAGAAAGAACTTCACCAGCCCCATAGGTCACAACGGTAAAATTCATGATTATTCCCCTTCCCGGCTTAAAGCGCCCACTTTTACCATAAGACTTTTTTCAAGAAGCTCTGTCTTTGCCGTGATATTGATTACTTGCTCGATTTGTTTAAAGCTTCCCATGCGGCGCTCTACAATGCGTTGCCGTGCTTCTCCAAGGGATTTTTGAAAGCGACTAATCTGAGCGTCATCTACTTGAGAAAGTTTAAGGTGATTAATGCTTTCATGAATCACATCGAGAATTTCTGACAGATATTGAAAGAGGATATCAATGGCTCCCAATTCCGCATAATCAAGAATATCAATCGGTGACCCTCCTCGTCTGTATGCCGTTGCAACGTTTAGAATTTTATAGAATGGAAGCCGCGTAGAATTAAGAAAAGCGATTTCAGAAGGGGAGAGAGGGTTATCTTCATAGATTTTATTTTGGATAGAAAGAAGGACCTGACGCACCAGATCCACGAGTGACTGTGCTTTATCAATTTTGATTAAAGATTCGTGAACATCGAGACAAGTCTCACCATCTCTACAGCGATAAATAGAAACATCTCCCCCATAAAGAAGAGCCGAAAGGAGTGCTTCTTTGTCAATAAGTGATGTTTTTGTCTGGAGGGTATAGTTTCCGTGTTCATCCCTGCGCGAAATAATTGTCCCTGAAATGGACATGAAAAACTCCGCCAACTTTGGATCACTTCGAAGGAAGGCATTTTCTTGAATGGCCTTCCACGCGAGATTGAACTCAGTTCCGAGCATGGATTTAAATCGAGGATCTGTACTGCCAGCTCTTAAAATTCCATCTCTTTTTCCCTCAACACCGCAGCCTTGGCGTGCAGCGGCATAGTCAGAAAAACCTCCATAACAATATTTTTGATTTGAGGACTCATGGTTTCAATCGCGAGTAACAGAGCATAACTTGCCATGTTAGAGCCAATCGCTTTAAGGGCCTCAATTAAGCGCTCTGAACTGATATGGGAGAATGCTCCCATAAACATGTCGATTCCGCCACATCCAGCACGATAATCGGGAAGTTGAATGGTTGCGAGTTGAGAGGTGTGTACCTGATTGCGCGCAAATATATTCCCTCCCGTATAATACCCCGCTGTTTGATCTTTATAAGCGCCAGGATTGCTGACATTAGAAGCACCCCCCAGTTTGTTAAAAAATTGAGTGAGGTCTTGTCCAACATTGGCAGATGCTTGATCCCAAAATGTGAGCAACATAAAAAAGACAAGAAGTTTTTTCATGGCGCCCTCCTCATCAAAAGGACCCGTATTCGATCTTCAATCTGATCATGCGTGCTGAGCCCATAGCTCAATGGAATAACTTGCCCTGATTTTGGCTCTACAGCGAGAAGAGTTGGAAGCGTCTTTATTCCAAGAGAAGATGCAGATCCATTATCATTTTGGGCTTTCGGAAATTCTGGCAAGGTTGTTCCATCCATACTAATTGCAAGGACTTGCCAGCCATATTTCTTGGAAAAACTCTTCACAATGGGGGCAAAAGCTTTGCAGTACCCACATTTACTTGAAAAAAAGAAAAACAGGCCATGTGTTTGAGACAAGGCACGGATATTGTCTTCCATCTGTTTTTTCTGATCCTCTGCAACCACGTGTCTTCCGACTTGAGAGATTGGATGCTTAAGCGTGTAATCGAGCTCAGGCCTTAAATAAACGACTTCAATCCACTTTTGTGCAAACCGTGAGGAACGCTCCAACAAAATTTTTTGAATTTCCATGTAAGCTCGGACGTTTGAAAATGTGGGCTGCATAACAGCGATTGCTTTAAGGTCCTCGACTTTCTTTTTGAAATTTTGAAGCGTTTTAATAGGATCAGAATGCGGTTTTTGGTTTTGTGAACCAAGTTTTTCATGAGCTTTTTCATCAGCTACCTCTTGATGTCTTATTTCTTCATACCAATGCCAGCCTTCTGCGTGATGGTCTTCATAAGCGGCATAAACAGAGCAAATAGGAAATAAAAAGCACATAAAAAATTTCCTCATTACATCTCTCCTACTGTCGGCTTGTTTTTGAAAGTATGCGTCATTTGACCTATGCGCTCTGAGAGATTGCGTTGTACGGCATCTGTTGTTTTTTGTTTCATACGCGCAGCAACATCAGCAAAAATTTCACTTAAATTCAAGTGATCAAAATTGATTCTCGTCAGTTCCTCGATGGAAAACCCTCGGCACTCAGGATTTTCAGGAGATCCCCAACCAAGACCAATTTGAGAGCGCCCTTGCTCATGAAGAATCCGAGAAAGTTTGCTGGGGAAACAACACGAGCGTCGTTTTTTACGGACGCAAATTTTTAAAACTTTTTTTGCACAATACGTTCCGATCTCATGACAAAGGCCTCTTCGTTGACGTTCTGCCAAATCCATCTCTTCACCATCACACCCTGAGATACCCAAGGACACGCCCCAGCCTTTGCCATTTCGACAACAATTCTTAAAACCTGCGAATGCAATTGTGCAAGCACGAGACTCACCTTTAAAAATAAGAGGAAACGCGGCTGCGTCTCCGCCTGCTCGCAGTTCCCCTTGAACCTCCTGAAGGACTTGAAGTTTAGCTATTGCTTCTGCCATATCATTGTTAGGAGCTTCTTGAGCCGAAAGCGAATCGTCAGAAAGCGTATAGGGTGACCCACAAACTTTTCTTTTGCTTTCTTTTCCCCGACTAAAACACCTAAAAGTTTGTGTCCACGTCACACAAGTACCAGCGATTTTGGTGAGACAATCAGATTTAATCTGCTCACACCCATCTTTGCGAAAACTTTCACAGGTATTTTCTCCCGAATGTGCCCAACTATAGGTGAGCTCATACCTCCAGCAATCACGGGTGATGGCGCGTGTGACCGTTTTATCCCCCATGGTGCCGACAACGTCACGGGTTTCTTTGCCCCCAGGACATTCTTTTTTGATCAAACGACACAAACTTAACCTCTCTTTTTCTTCAAGCACGCCACACGTCGATGTCCATAGTTCCTTTTTGATATTAATTTTTTCTGGCTCGTACATGCGAGCTGGATTATAGTATGTTTTGGCGGAGCAATGCGGGTCATCAGGTCTATGATTCCCTGCTGAACACCAAAAATTAGCATATTTTGCGGGCTGCACATCAAATACAGGGGGAAGTAGGTTTTTGGAGCATTTGAGCTCTGTCTTAGGTTTAGACTCTTCACACGTAAAGAATTTGAACTCTGCATGTAATTCGCGATTTTCGAGGGGTTTTGCCAGAACAGCTTGAGGAGTATCCACAGACGCTTGAGAGTTTGCAATGAGGGGATCGTTGTCCAAATCAAGTCTAAAATAGGGTCTTGTTTCTGCTGAATGCCTTATAAAGTCAGCAGCTTCACTTTTAGAACCCGCATGAGGGATAGCCGCCTCCAATGCATGATGATCATTGAGAGCAGTCTCAGGAGGACTATCCGTTTTAAAATCCGGAATCACATTGGGATTTGTGGTTTGAGCTGTACGTTGTCCTTGTTGCTGAAGCTTTTGAGCGTGCTCATGAGGGCCCGCATCAACTTCAGAGAACACGAAAAGGCTCAATAACGTTATTTTCCGCCACATGCTTTTTCTCTCAGTTTTTTCAAAAGGGATTGAGCAACCTCTTGTACGTCACCCTGTTCTGAAAATTGTTCAAGAACATGGGTTAGAGAAACATTTCCAGAAAGACGGTCCTGCAGAACTTTTGTGTTTGCCTCTTCCGTTGTTTTTTCCCGTAAAATAAAAGTAGGAACATCAGTCACGCCATAAGCCTCAAAGAGCGTAGGATCAATAAGTGATTCTTGACCGAGCTCCTTCAGCTTGATGGCTGCATTTTTAAAGCTCCCATGTTCAAGTCCTCTAAAAACAATCGCGCCTCCTATGGCATTAACTTGCATTGCCAATACCTTGAGCGTTTCTATTGGCATTGAAAAAGAAACAAAAACAAGAAGCTCTGGATATCGAGATTGTAGCATCTCCTTTTTTTGAGACTCACAAACGTGACCTTGCTGACAAGATGGACAACATGCTCCAGCCAGAGCAACGTTAGCTCCCAAACATAAAATGAGAAAGGTTTTCATAATAAACAGCATGTGCGTTTCCTCCAAATAAGGTAGCCAAAATCTTCACCCTTGATGGGTGTATTACGTCCAAACGACCAAAGAAGATCGCTGCGTCCTAAGGGATGACACGTGGAAGTTTGGGCACTTGGATACGTCATTTGGGTTTTGTATTGGGATTTTCGAATAATGGGCATGGGATACTTGCCGCAGAGGCCATTTACTCCCATATAGCCCCAGAGAAGCCCTTCCCGGTGGAGTTTTGCCATGAAGCGTTGCGCCAAAAGAAGACTCGCTTGGACCCCGCCGCTGTGCCCACTCGTGGTCCCCGTAAAAGGATACATGGATCCTTGACAACCTGCGCACCAAAAAAGGAGATCCGAGCTAAAGCCTATGCTCGCCATCGCACAATCCGCCGCACATGCCGCTTGCGCAATTGGATTTCCAAAAAGAGCTGCTTCTGGATTAATAATGAAATTGGTTTCATCATCATTCCAGAGCGGGTCCAACTCTGTCATGTACGCCACATCAAAGCTCGCTTTTTCAAGACATACAAAGTCAACCAAAAGCTCTAGCCAATAAATAAGCGGATAGACGTACCAATGCACTTGGTAAAAGCTATGCTGCATATGGCCTTTAGAGGCATGTCCCACAGTTCCCCGTCCTTGAACGCCGCGCGCAGGGCCCATTTTTACGCCTCCCAGATTCACCATACAATAAGGTGTTCGTGTCACGTCAATAAGACGTGCGGGCTCCCAAAACGAGACTGGAAGCCCAACACGGGGGGGATCTTTACAAAAGCAGAGCGCTGTCCTTGGATTAGGCGTATCCTCACTGCCACTTGCAACTTTTTGACCTGCAATGGTGATCGGAAAAATGCATTTCCAGCAGATATCCGTGATAGGATTTACGAACTTCCCAACACAATGAGCTGACACTTGGCTTGTTAAAAACTCTACACAGAGGATGAGAATAAAGAGGTGTTTCATGATTTTTCCCCTCTTAAGTCAACTTCCGTGATTTTAAGACGAAGGCCTTCTTGCTTCACGATGGCGGGTGCGTGTTTGATCCCGAGTTTTTTTGTGAGTTGCCCTGCTTGATCAAAATAAACGGGCCGATCCCACGATTCCATGAGTTTAAAGGGTTCTCCTGCTGTAAGAATGACTTTAGCTTTTTGCCTATTTTCTCTATAGACCTTGTCTGCCCAAACGATTTGAGCCTCATCATTGCCATCAATAAAAATAAGAGATTGATTCAAAGCTTGATAAGTTAAGGGGTTAATGTGCGTTCCTTTTTTCTGAAAGATCCGGCCTTTATGATCTTTAAGCTCAAAGGGGACTCTGAAGCTGGGATCATAAAAAAACTCTTTTTGACGCTGAGTATGAGTAATTCCAGATACAGGGAATGGACGGTGCACGCTCTTTTGTGCTTTGTCCTGTAATAATTGATTGTAATGCTGCAGCTTGCCATTCTCTTTAATCTTCACAAGCTTTTGCATCATGTGTTTGAGTAAATCGGGTTCAGTGATTTGGTAAAGGTGTCCACGCGTTCCAAAATCACGCGCCAAAACGGGAATCACAAAAATGAGAAAGAGAAAAATCAGGCAGATATTCTTCATTCTGAAGGTCTCCTTTTTGGAAAGAGTCCAAAGCAGCGTCCTTTAATACACTTCTCATTTACAAATCCAAATTCCTCATATCTTGAATCAAAAGAACGAGGATGGTCAGCACTTAAGAATACAAAACCTTTTGGAACAATATGAGCTTTAAGAGACGTTAAGGATTTTCCATCTTTGGTTTGGGGTTGGAGCGGTCCTACTTTCTTGCCTTCCACAAATAGAGAGCCATTTCTAATTTCAATGCTATCTCCCGGGAGCCCAACTAACCGCTTTGTCAGGGATAACCCTGGGGCATAGATGGTCTCATGCCCTTTAAGACACACAAAGTCCCCACGGTTTGCTTTTAAATTTGGGATACAGAAAAAGGCGCGATAAGGGAGGCTCTCCGTTTCATTAATTGTGAGATAGGTACAAGAAAGCAGCCAACACCCCAAAAGAAGAATACAAAAATATCCAAGAATGACTTTCATGAGCGCCTCCTCTTGGAAATGTCTTCGATGGCTTGTGGCAAGCTCTGGCCTTGTTTCAAGAGGCTCTGAACAGCTGCAAACTCTTCAGGTTTTGTAGAGTATAAAATTTGGGAGAACGGATCTAATAATAATCTTCCAACCGCATAACCTTGGGGACCATAAATCATCACTTCAGCATATTGTCCTTGTTTGGTCTTTACGGAAGTCAAGAGCGCTTCCATATTGGGGTCCATCATAATGCGCCCAGAGGTTTTTAACTGTTTAATGGATTCAGGCTTTTGAGCAAGCAAGCACATCCAATCAGAATTTTCAAAAGCTGCCTGAGCTGCAGGCGTTGCATAGAAGTCATTTACGCTCTGCGTCCCAACGATCAGGGATCCACGATATTTTCGAAGTCTTCGTGCAGCCGTCTCAATAAATTCCCCAGATTGTTTTCCGCGCAGCATATCCCAAGCCTCATCGAGCACGACATGACTTGGGGTTTTTCGGTCACCTAAATAGAGTTTATTTGTAATCTGGACAATCATCATCTGTACGATGACTTCTTGAAGATCCTTGCGTTCTTTCAATTCTTCGAGCTCAATCACCACCATAGGATTTGAAAGATCCACGCTTGCGGGCCCTTGAAAAAACCGGCCATAGATTCCCTCTTTTGTGTAAGGAAATAACTTTTGTCCGAGTTTTTGTGCGATTGAGTCTTCGTGTGCCAATAAGAAATCAGCGATATCTGAAATCGTGGCCTTTTGTTCGAATGTATTCCAAACAGACTTTAGAGCTTGCTCAAGGAATGCATTCTCAAGATCATTTGTACCGTCTCTGGGAGCTGCCATGAGTGACAGAATAGGCTTGAGCATGGCGAGTGCATCTTCTGATTCGGCAACATTGTCATTGGGAATTGCGCTAAAGGGATTAATGCAGATGTGGCTCCGCGGTGTAAACTCAATATAAGCGCCATTTAATAATTTTGCGGTGCGCTCAAAGCTACGGCCGACATCGAGCACAAATACCTGTCCTCCTTGCCCAAGCGTGCTCGTTACAAGCTCTTGCATAAAGACAGATTTTCCGGAGCCAGATTTTCCAACAACAGATACGTTATAATTTCCTTCCTGATTATCGAAGGGACTCCACGTAAAAATCTGACCGCGGCGTCCGACAAAGAGCATTCCAGGAGATTCCGTCCCTTTCCATTCTCCTTGAAGGGGGAGCAAATTAGCAGATTCTGTTGACAAAGTCGTTTTTAATTTTTGAAAATAACTAAGATCTTGGTGCAGCCCTTCTCCCCACGTCATGGGTAATGTTGCGAGAAAGGAGGGAAGCTGAATGTAGGAGTCCGCTTGAAGCTGCCACCTTTTGGAGCGAAAAAGCCCTGTGAGAACTTGATCTGCCTGAGATATTTGGTCTGGTTTTGCAAACAGAGTCACCGTAAAGCTGCTTTGAACAAAACGTTCTCCCTTACTCATTTGATGGCGCACAAAATCAAGCTCACGGGATTGTTTCAGAATAATAGGAATCCGTTTGCCAATTTTAGAGCGTGCTTGATTCTCCACCCAAGATTCTCGAGATTGCACACGCGTTTTAGTTTTATCTTGGGCGCAGATATGGATGCCGTAGTGCATTAAAAAGGGACAGGGAATTTGCAGCATATCTCTGAGAGGATCTCCAATCAGCTCCCCCATGGCGTGGAGCGACCATTGATCTGGTTCACGGCGCACCGAGTAAGTTTTGATTAAGGATTCGTTTTCATTGAGAAGAATACCAGATTTTGTAATTTGATACGAAAATCCTGATGCGGGAATTTGAGAACTCAAGCTTTGATAGGGATTCCACTTGAGGTTAGCAGGCTCTGTCTGTTGGTTAAAATTGATAAGTCCATCAAGGGTATTAAGAAGATTATCGGCATTCCAGCAGATGACAGGCATGCCGAGTGTTTTAAGAGCCGTGGTAACTTGATCTTTTAGCTGTAACAATTTTTGCTCTTCAACAGGGTTAGGCGAAAACCCTCTTTGAGAGTACGCCACAATGCATCTAAAATTCCGCAGCGGCAAAGAATGTTCTGATTCAAAAACTTGTTTTTCCAAAAAACTGATGCGCTTTTGAGCAAGGACATGAAAAATTTCAGCGGCTTGGGTACGTGCTGACGCCCAAGCCTCCAGTAATCCTTTAATTCTTGGATCCGCCCAGAATAAAAATTGAAGACTCGATCCCTCCGGCAAGGTATGCTGAAAAAGGCCCGAGATTTCCCGTTGCATAGCTTCTGTACACCCAATGAGGGGGCTCGTCTCCAATACAAATCCTATGCTGTTCTCATTGTAAAAAAGTTGGGTAATCGGGTCGTAGCCTTGATAAGGTAAGAGAGTATGAAATGAAAATTGCTCAAAGTATTGATTAATAAGTTTCCGGGATGGCGCATCTGTCTCGGTACCATAATCCACCCGCTCACCCAAAAATCCTGCAATTTTTTGGCCCATAGAGGAGAAAAACTTTATCATGATGTCTCTCCAGATTTGAGAGGCACATAGACGAGCGAATCCTCATAAAAGATCCCCTCCTCGTCTGTATGCTCAGCAAACCAAACGCGGAGATTTTTTTGAGCAATTGGAGGTGCTGGAGGTTCCGAAGGATTTTCTTCGGAGGATAAAGGAAGCTTGCCTTCATTCACCATGTGATTGACTTGGCTGAGAGATTTACACCCAACACCTTTACCGGGCTCACAATCAAAAGTCTCATTGTAAGTCGCGCATCCGCTAAGAATGAGGGTACAAAAAGGAAGGACATATTTCATAGATTTTCTCCTTGAGGCATTTCAGGAAGCCAGTTTGAATTTTCAGTTTCAAGAGATTGAACGACCTCTTGTCGGGACTTATCTCGAATTTTGGAAAGAGTTTTTCGAACGCTTGTCTCTCCAAAACGCGTGCCTTGCGTAAAGACAATGTCCACTTCACGACCTGCAGCCACTTGTAATACGGGCTGTAGCTGCTCTGCCCGCTTGATAAAGAAATCAGCGTACTTTTCAAGCGCATGGGACGTCCCACTTGCAGCCCCAGCAGAGAGCATCTGCTTGGCACTCAAGGGATTCATGGCGCCAAAAGGCGTAGTTGGAAGCGTCAGTTGTGTTTGCTGACTTTCAAAAAACTTGCCCATGCCACTAAAGAATCCTCCAATAAGGCTATTGCGCACAATGGGTCCAGCCCGATCAGCGACAACGCCCCGAAGCCCAGCTTTACCATCCTCACCCACCACATACCCTGCAACTTGAGTTTCAGAGATTTCACCTGTGAGACGCTCTGTGCATGTTAATTTTTCAAGACGCATGTAGACACGCTCAGAAGAAAGATCCCCATAACAAGAAGCCAAAACGTGGCAATCTTTAAGATCAGAATGAAATTTACGGGGCAAAGTTCCTTTATCCGTAACACGAAGCAACAAAGGCCTTGGATCAGAAGGCGCTGAGATGGACGTTGATGCATCGACCCCTCCTAAGAGAATAGCCTTAGCAAAAGCTCCTGCGGGCAATGTATTTTCGAGCGTTGCCTTTTCTTGCTTTTTAACATGAGGCCCTGTGCCAGAAAGATTGAGAACAATTTTTTGCACCCCATTTCCAAGGGATTCTGGAGACATAGGGTTTTGCATACTTGAATTGGAAAAGGAAGAGACAGCCCCGTCATCAGAAACTGATTGCTCTCCTTGATTCCAGTTTCCAGAAGCATTACTACTCCTTAATTCCTCGAGATCTTGTTCCAGTTGTTGTACTTTATCCTCTGCATTTCCGACTGTTTGCGCATTCGACATCATAAGTTTTTCGAGCGTCTCCAGCTTTTTTTGCGTGAGCTTATTCTCCCCCTCCATGCGTTCCACCCAAATTTCTTGGGGATTGATGCGCTGTCCAGCGGTTGTAATATTTGTTTCTTTAGGGGCTTCTACAGGTGAATAAGTCCCTTGATCATCAATAGACCAAATAAGGAGTCCCATAATTCCTAAACCAACAGCTCCAATGAGGCCTGCA
>NCGZ01000075.1 GCA_002257235.1 Alphaproteobacteria bacterium 16-39-46 | reverse complement strand
ACCACCCGAATGGTCTTATCTTGAGCCCATTGCCTTAATAGGGCACGATGGGTTCTAAATGGGGGGGAGTTCGAGTGATCGGCTCCTCTACCAGCTTATCTTTATCTCCTTCCGACCTTTGACGAAGAAGAGAAGAAGCAGAATATTTATAAAGATCTCCGTAGCTATAAATACACCAATCGGAAGGGATTTTGAGGTATTCAGCGACTTCAGATAAGAGATCTTTTGCATAAACCCCTCTATTACTGCTGCTAAAGATGATAATTTTGTTTTCTTCATTTTTGAGGGGGTAATGAAATACGTGTTTTTTTTCAGGTGTTTTAACAACAATTCCGAGGGTAAGTGTTGCAAAGTTTGGAGAAGCGTTAAAGGTGCTTTCTTGACCTTCTACTCCTTGGTATAGACTGCTCGCTGCCTTTATGAAAGAAAGCGTCTCCTCTTCTTTTTTTGAATCATAGGACAAGCCGTTCCATCTTACCTTTGAAAACCCCTCATGATTCGAAGACCATTCAATCTCGAGGCCATAAAGATTTTCGTACGTAAAAGAAAAAAAAGCTAAGAAAAAAAAGCTAATTTTAAACAAAAGTGTTTCATTTAGAGTTCTTTATTTTTTATCGGTGACTCTAAAATGTGCAAGGAGGCTTCTAATTTCTGCAATAAGCTCTGCAAGGACGCCAAAGAGAAGAACTTGAAGGCCAAAAAGGCCAAAGCCTAAAACAAAATTAACATTAACGACGGGAGTTGATGTAATGCCGGAGAGATATTGGATAATCTGATAGACAAAAACAAGACTTGAAGAGCCAATAAAAAAAAGACCCACAGGAACAAAGACCTTTAAAGGTCTAACCCCAACAAGAACCCAAAATAATTGTGGAAATACCTTGAAAGGATACTTTAAAGAAACAAAAGATTTTCCATGGGTTCTCTCTTTAAAGGAAACTTCAACGTGACTGAATTGCATCCTTTTGCAAGCAGCATCAAGCAGAATTTGTTGTGTGTAATTATAGTCTCTTGGAATTCTAAAAATGCCGAGATAATTTTGGTTGACCGCAAAGATTCCCGGTTGACTATCTTTTAAATCCCAGCCTGTCAACCAACGCATAAGCCCTGTAAAAACACGATTGCCGATGCGCCGTATAAAGGGCATTTTGTAGCTTATCCGATTAAAACGATGCCCATACACAATGTCTGCATTATTGTGTTCAAGGGGTTTAATGAGAGAGATAATATCAAGAGGATTATGTTGAAGATCTGCATCAAACTTTACAGCAATATCCGCATTATAAAGACGCGCAGTTTCAAGTCCTGTTCGCACAGCAGCCCCTAACCCTTGGTTTTTTGGATGAGAGATAACGGCATCTGCGTGAGCGCGTTCAGCCTCTTTTTTTGTACCATCTGTTGAGCCATCATCAATGACAATTATTTTAAGGTCGTAGTCTGGTTTTTTAAGTTTTTCCTTAAGAGACTCTAAGGCTTTAACCGTCTTGAAGATGGTTGATTCTTCATTAAATGCAGGAACAAGAACAACTATTTTTTTCATGACGAGATCGTCCTTTTGAAGATTTTTAAGAGAATTTCTTTAAGATACATAAAACCATAAACAGCCCAAATCATTAAGATAGGCTCAAGGGCAAGTCTTGCTCTGCTTTGTCCGTCACAGAGATTAATAATCGTCACAAATAAGACAGGAAAGCACAAAGCAAAGAGCCATTTATACTGTTTATTGACCATAAGAGCAATCAGGCCAAAAACGTTTAGAATTCTTAAGCAAAGAGTTCCAAAAAACAACAAAGAAGTTGTGAGAAAAGAAACAGGATTTTCTTTTAAGGCCCCCAACATATTTTTTAAAATGTTTGGTTTATGTTGAAAGTCTTTTGGAACAGATCGATCTTGAAAAAGAAGCTCCATCAGAATTTGAGATCCGTTTGCAAGATAAATCATTGACCAAGATTGTAAAAAGGCACGTACATAAATAGGGAAGGGGTAGGTAAAAAATTGTTTGAGATAATAACGATTTAAAAAGGCGTGTTTTTCCGGAAGGCTCATACGGTAACTTTCAGGGAGGTTATGAAAAGCCTCCTCCCCTTTTAAAAGAACTTTCGGATACGTCTCAAGAAGACCTTTTCCTTCTTGAGCAAGGTTTTCTAAAATAGCAACGTTAAGGCTAATATGATCAAACTGTTTTTGAGAAGATGTAACACCCGTATGAGACGTATGATGGGAGAGATAAAGTTGCCAGGGAACGGTTATTAAAAATCCGGCACCAAAAGTTAGAGTACTGATGAGCAGAAGTTTTCCCCAGCTTTGTTTAAAGAGATGGAAGACCATGTAAAGATAAAAGACAAGAAAGGGCGTCAAATAGAGCAGAAATTTTGCCTCTGGTCTTGTTAGGGCTAACGTTCCTATTAAAAAACCACTTCCAATGGTGGAAATCCAATTTTTTTGATAGGCTCCGATAAGAAGCCAATAATATGCAAGTCCAAAAAGAAAAGCATAAAGTGTTTCTGTGATTAAAACTTCAGTATGAAAGAGTGCAGAAGGATTTAAGAGGACAAGGATAAAGACACTATTTTTCCACTTGGGAATGATAAGATTTGCAATTTTAAATGAGCAAAGAGCGACTCCAATATGCACTAGAAACTGAAAAATAACACACATTTCGATAGACTTTTTTCCAAAAATCCAAAGAATGGTGGAAAGTGTTAAGGGATAAAAGGGTTGTCTTTCAGAATACGTATAAGGTCGGTTTTCAAGGAAGCAGAGAGCATTTTCATAATACATGCAAGCATCTCCTCCTAAAAAATGAAGGCTCCAGTTGCTTTTATATAAAAGAAAGCTCTGTATTAAAATATAAAGAAAAAGCGAAATCTGGACGGGGAGCGACCGAAAAAGGTCAAAGAGGGAGGAGGAAGTCGGTCTAACAGTTACCATTTTTTGAAGATCTCACTATTTAGGAAGTCCTGAATGATCATTTCATTTTGAACAATAGACATATTTAATCAAATAATTAAAGCCCTATTTGATATTTCTATCGTTGGAGGAAAGTAGAAGCAGAAGATTTTCGCCATTGTTGAAACATTAAAATTCCCCAGAGTTTATATTCAAAGTTTGCTTTACCAGATAAATGATCTTCCCATGTTGATCGGATGATCTCTGGTTTAAAAAGAGTATCCTCTGAAAGCGCGTTTTGAGAGAGGAGAGACTCTGCCCAATCCCTAAGGGGTCCGCGTAACCAAGTTCCGAGGGGAATAGAAAACCCTTTTTTGGGACGATCAATCAAGGTAGAAGGAACGTATTTTGAGAGTATTTTCCTGAGAGGGTATTTGGTCTCTCCGTGAGAGAGTTTAAGAGATGACGGAAGCCCTGCTGCATACTCAACAATACGATAATCAAGAAGCGGTACGCGTGCCTCAAGGCCTATACTCATACTGGCCCGGTCAACTTTCGTTAAGATACACTCAGGGAGATAAGTTTTAAGGTCTCCATAGGACTGAAGACGTAAAGGATCCTCAAGAAAAGAAAGTGTCTCTGGGGGATAAAGAGAGGGAGGATTTTCAAGGGGAGAGGTTAGAATACGCGTGGGATCATCCCAAATGCTCACCAAAGATTGGAAAAAATCGAGAGGTGTCTGAGCCTCAAGAACGTCCGAAAGTTTATAGGCTTTTTCAGATAGGTTGGAAGATTGATAACGATTTGGCATCATGTTGAGAATATGATCCCATTGAGATACTGAAAGACTTTTGAGACTTTTTCCCAGAAATTTTTTAAGAGGCGTTGGTATAAATTTTTGGTAATTATAGAGCTTTTTTCCGATTTGATAACGATCATATCCGAGAAACAATTCATCTCCTCCGTCTCCTGATAAGGTAACGGTTACTTCCCCACGGGAGAGTTGAGAGACGAGAAATGTTGGAATTTGAGAGGCATCTGCAAAGGGCTCATCATACATATGAGAGAGACTCGGAATGATGTTGAGGGCATCTTGCGCATTTAAGTAAAGCTCATGGTGGTCTGTGTTGAGATGACGTGCAATCGCTTTTGCGTAAGGCGCTTCATCGTAAGAAGTTTCTTCAAATCCAATGGAAAATGTTTTAACAGGCGTTGAAGAGGACTCTTGCATCAGAGCTGTTACAAGAGAACTATCAATTCCTCCGGATAGAAAAGCCCCAATGGGGACATCCGAAACCATGCGTCTTTTGACAGAATCTTTCAAAAGAGACTCTAAAAATTCTTGATGCATTTCTGGTGTCATAGAGGCATGTTCTTTTTTTTGTATAAAATGGTCAGATAGTTTCCAAAATGGTATTTCTTTTGAGTGACCTTCCGCATCAATCTCGATATAACACCCAGGATTTACTTTAAACATATTTTTATAGATTGTATGAGGCGCTCTAATATAATTAAATTTTAAATAGAGTCCGAGTCCTTCTGAGGATAAAGTGGGTGTCCATAGAGGGTGCTTTTTAAGACTCTTAAGTTCAGAGCTAAAAAACAAGATATTTTTTTGAATGCCCCAGTAGAGAGGTTTAATCCCAATACGATCTCGCACAAGATACAGTTTTTTTTCGTTTCGTGACCACAAAGCAAAGGCAAACATTCCATTAAATTTCTGACAAGCTTTTTCGACGCCCCATTGTTCACACGCTTCAAGGATGACCTCTGTGTCTGAGTAGCCTCTAAATGAAACCCCATTTCTGCTGAGTTCAGAACGGAGCTCGGAGGCATTAAAAATTTCTCCATTGTAGGTAATGACATATTTTTGAGAGGAAGAAACCATGGGTTGAGCCCCATGTTCTGAGAGATCGATAATGGAAAGTCTTCTATGACCTAAAAAAAGACCATCTGAATCATCCTGCCAGAAACCGGATGCATCTGGACCTCTTGAGGCAAGTTCATCGGACATTGCACAAACAATTTTTACGTTTTCTTCTTTGCCTTTAGCATGTCTAAAATCCCAGAAGCCTGTAATGCCGCACATTTTAAACCTTTATAATATCTTTTAATGAAAGTTTGAGGAAACGAAGATCTAAAAAAGAAGTTGCAAGAAATGGAGACCATGGGATTTTTTTGCCTCCCTCCCGTTATTCTTATTTTGAGAAATTTAAAAATAAGAAGGAGATAAATCATTTTCTTCTGAGCAGCAAAGCATTTTTAGGGCACTTTTTCAAGATCAAAAGACAAGAAGAGTCTTGGCACAGAACTTTCGTAATTTTTACATCATATAGGCAAGAACGGCATTCAAAATAGGCCTTGCTTGAGAGGTTGCTTTAAGGTGGGTTGACGTTTTTTCGATAAACCCCTCTTGTTCAAGCGTTTTTAAAGACGGACGCGCAAGAAGAGATGTTAAGTGATTTTCTGAGAGATTCTTTAACATTTCAAGAGAAATTCCTTCTTTGAGTCGAATTCCCATAAGAAGGGCTTCTTCAAAAACAATTTCTTTTTCTAAAAGAAGCTTTGTTTCAAGACCGTGCCCCTCTTTCTGAACAGAGGCGAGCCACTTTTCAGGAAGTTTAAGATTTTGGGTTGCATACTTTTCTTGCTTTCCAGCGTGATCTTGGGTAATACGCCCATGGGCGCCTGGTCCAATCCCAATATAATCTTGATACCGCCAATAACATAAATTATGGCGAGATTCTTGCCCTTTTTGAGCATGATTTGAGACTTCATAAGAGGGTAAAAGATGATGATCCATGATCTCTTGCGTTTTTTCATAGAGAAGAGAGGATAGATTTTCATTAAGAGCTTTGATTTCTCCGCGTTTTAGCTTTTTCTCAAAAACAGTGCCTTCCTCAAAAGTGAGTTGATAAAGAGAAAGATGTGAGGGCGAGAATTCGAGGGCATGATTTAATTCTTTTTCCCATTGTTTTAGCGTTTGATGAGGACGTGCATAGATAAGATCAAAACTGACGCGATCAAAAATTTTTTGAGCTGACTCTAGAGCGTGATAGGCTTCTTCTAAAGAATGAGCCCGTCCTAAAAACTTTAAAGCCTCTGGCTCAAAAGATTGGATGCCAATGGAAAGACGGTTGACACCCGCCTTTTTAAAATCAAAAAAACGCTGTGTCTCAAAAGAATTTGGGTTTGTCTCAAGGGTAATTTCAATGTGAGGACTGAATCCAAATAAGACTCTTGCTGTCTCAATCAACGCATGAACCGTTTCCGGGTGCATTAAGGAAGGTGTTCCTCCTCCAAAAAAGATGCTGGTGAGGGGTCTTTTCAGGGTCAGAGAGGCTGTTTGAAGTTCGAGAAGAAGCGCATCTTTCCAGATCACGTGATTCACCCGTTCTCGGACGTGAGAATTAAAATCACAATAAGGACATTTTGAAACACAAAAAGGCCAGTGAATATAAAGCGCTAAAGGTTCCATAAGAGTTTCTCCTTTAGCACAGGTTTAAACCCCTAATAGATGGGGAAGGAGGACTTTTTTTTGAGCTGCAATAAGCTCTTGAGTTCCTTGACGTGCAAGGTTAAGCATTTCTAAGAAGAAGGCTTCTTCAAAAGGATCTTTTTCAGCCGTTCCTTGGATTTCGATAATGCCCCCTTGTCCTGTGAGGACAAAATTAGCATCTGCTTGAGCGACACTATCTTCGCTATAATCAAGATCTAAAACAGCTGCGCCTTCATAAATGCCACAAGAAACAGCTGAGACAAAGTCTTTTAACGGATGTGTGGTAATGAGTTTTTGATTCAAAAGTTTTTGGAAAGCAAGATACAGAGCAACGTAAGCTCCTGTAATAGACGCTGTTCGTGTCCCCCCGTCTGCTTGAAGAACATCGCAATCCAAACGAATCTGTCGTTCCCCAAAAGCAGCCATGTCCGTGACGGATCTTAGAGATCTGCCAATGAGCCTTTGAATTTCATGCGTTCTTCCCGTTTGCTTTCCTTTTGAAGCCTCTCGGTCTGTTCGACCATGGGTGGCCCGTGGAAGCATTCCATATTCTGCTGTAACCCAACCTTTTCCAGTGTTTTTTAGAAAAGGAGGGACACGGTCTTCAATGGTGGCAAGACAGAGGACATGCGTGTCTCCAAGTCGAATTAAGCAAGAGCCCTCGGCATATTTTGAGCACTGAATGTCAAGGCTGATGGATCTTAATTCATTGGGACGTCGAGAAGAAGGGCGCATATTGAAAACTCATTATTAGGTTTAAAAAAAAAGCTGGAGAGAGATATTGATTTTAAGAAAGTATTTACGGTAAAATTGAGTTATAAGAAAGAAGATTCGGTGAAACGTCCCTTTTTGGGGATCTATTTTAGAAAATAAGTAGAAACTCAGCTTTTTTTAAGATGAATGGATAGACTTGTGCAAACTTTGAACCAACGCTCTATTGAGATTTTTAGGCGCATTGTGGAAGCTTATATGGAGACAGGAGAACCTGTTGGATCTCGCACACTCTCGAGGATTTCAGGGTTAACACTGTCGCCTGCCACTATCCGAAATGTTATGGCTGATTTAGAAGAAATCGGATTTTTATATGCCCCGCATATTTCTGCAGGACGCCTTCCAACGGAGGCCGGATTACGGTTTTTTGTAAACGGACTTCTTGAAATGGGGACGCTCACGCGGGATGAAAAAAAGAATATAGAATGTTTGTGTGACGGTAGCGGAAAAAATATTCAAGAAATGCTTGAGGAAGCAACCCTTGCGCTTTCGGGTCTTTCTCAGTGTGCCGGGCTAGTCTTGGCCCCTAAAACAGAAGCAAGTTTTAAACACATTGAATTTGTGAATGTTGGAACGGGGCGTGTTCTGGTAATTCTTGTGACAGACGACGGTAGCATTGAAAATCGAATTTTGGAAGTTCCTCTTGGGTTTCCCTCTTCTGCCTTAACGCAAGCGGGGAATTATTTAAATCATCGACTTCAAGGACATACGTTATCGGAAGCTAAAAGCATTATTTTGCAAGAACTTGGAGAAGATAAAGCGAATCTTGACGAGTTGACGCAAAAAATTGTGACCTTGGGACTTGGAAGTTGGGCCGAGACACCTTCGGGAGGCACTCTTATCGTTCGGGGGCAAGCCAATCTCTTGCAAGAAGCTGCGCTTCCGGAAGATTTTTCAAGATTGCGCGGGCTCTTTTCTGTTTTGGAAACAAAAGAAACGCTGTTAAATTTGCTCGAAGCTGCCATCGAGGCAGAAGGTGTTCAAATTTATATCGGAACTGAAAATCCCCACTATAATTTAACAGATTATTCAGTTATTCTATCCCCTTATACAAATGGTCGTGGTGCCGTTGTCGGAGCCGTTGGTGTGATTGGTCCAACCAGATTAAATTATGGTCGCATTATTCCAATGGTTGATTATACGGCGAAGGTTATTACGCGTCTTATTGCCCCGAGCTGAACTTTAGATTTTATGTAATGGAGACTTCTTATGTTTGATACTGAATCCCCCTTTCAAGGACAAGAGACTGAGGCAACTCATGATGTAGAGATGGAAAATATCTCTGAAACATCTTCTGATACAGATTTAAAAACGGAAGTGGATCAACTCAAGGGAGACTTATTGAGGGCTCTTGCAGAGACAGAAAATGTTCGAAAGCGCGCTCAAAAAGAAAGAGAAGATGCGTTAAAATATGCCATTTCAAATTTTGCACGGGATTTGGTCTCTATTTCAGAAAATTTCAAACGCGCCCTTGAGAGCGTTTCCAAAGAAGAAATTGAAAAAACACCCAACACAAAAGCTTTTTTTGAAGGCGTTACGATGATAGAGCGTGAGCTTCTATCTGTTTTTGATCGGCATGGCGTTCAGAAAATTATGCCAAACGTTGGGGATAAGTTTGATCATAACTACCATCAGGCAATGTTTGAAGTCGAAGATCCATCTAAGCCCATGGGAACGATCATCGAAACCCTTCAGGCAGGCTATGTCTTAAACGATCGACTTTTAAAGCCTGCCTTTGTTGGGGTTTCAAAAGGTGGAAGTGCTGCCTGAGCATGTTCGGAATTTGATCTTGAAGAGGTTTTACGCTATCGGAATGTTTAATTTTCGTCGTAACTCTTCAAGAGCACTCTTATGTTTTTGATCTGACATATTTCCAATATTTTTTAGTTTCCATTGGATTGCTGGAAATTTATCTATATTTTCAAGCTCAATATAGCTCCAGATGGGGTTCCCCTCTTTGATAGAAAGAAGAAATTCTTTATCTTTTTTCGTTAGATTTTGATTGATGGTATTTATTAAAGAACGCGATTCTCAACTTTTCATGGTTTCAACAATAAATCAAATTGAAGAGGAGGATTCCCATGCTGCTTATTAATGAATATGGCAACAGTATGTGCCAG
>NCGZ01000074.1 GCA_002257235.1 Alphaproteobacteria bacterium 16-39-46 | reverse complement strand
GCCTTCCCTTGCCCATTTAATCTTCGAACAATCAAACCTTCCACCCAACACCTTGTAATCCCCAAAATCTCATTTACCCGGCGATATCGAGAGGATACTTTTTTTTCAATAGTCAAATATTTTTCCCATGAGATGTTGCAAAAGTTTTGTGAAAGTTTATACTCGTTTTCAAGCTTTAAAAATTCTTTTGTAAAAGGGACCATCGTTTATGTTTTCACGTTTGTTTGGGTATTTGTCGGCCGATATGGCCATTGATTTAGGCACAGCGAATACCCTTGTTTATGTAAGAGGCCGAGGGATTGTTTTGAATGAGCCTTCTGTTGTGGCCATTGCCATGATAAAAGGAAAGCAGCAAGTTCTTGCTGTCGGAGATGAAGCAAAACTCATGGTAGGCCGGACACCTGGGAATATTCAAGCCATTCGTCCGCTTCGGGATGGCGTGATCGCAGATTTTGAAGTTGCGGAAGAAATGATTAAGCATTTTATTCAAAAAGTTCATAATCGGCGCAGTTTTACAAGCCCTCAAATTGTAGTTTGTGTTCCCTCGGGATCAACGGCCGTTGAACGTCGGGCCATTCAAGAGTCTGCAGAAAGTGCAGGAGCACGCCGTGTCTTTTTGATAGAGGAGCCTATGGCAGCGGCGATTGGAGCAGGTCTTCCTGTAACGGAGCCGACAGGGTCTATGATTGTCGATATTGGGGGCGGCACAACAGAGGTTGCCGTTCTTTCTCTCGGTGGAATTGTCTTTGCTCATTCTTTAAGGGTCGGGGGGGATAAGCTTGACTCATCCATTATTAATTATATCCGGCGTAAATATAATCTGTTGATTGGAGAATCGACGGCAGAGCGTGTTAAAAAAGAAATTGGAGCGGCGAAGATAAATACGCCAGCTGATATTCAAGATGTTCAAATTAAAGGTCGTGATCTTGCGAGTGGTGTTCCGAAAGAGATCACCATTAATACAAAAGACATTGTAGAAAGCTTGCAAGAACCTGTGAGTGAAATTGTGAATGCCGTTCGATTAACGCTCGAGCAAACAGCTCCTGAACTTTCTGCTGATATTGTGGATAAGGGAATTGTATTGACAGGGGGAGGGGCGCTTTTAAGGAACATAGATAGTGTTCTTCGGGATGCAACAGGGCTTCCAATTTCTATTGCAGAAGATCCTCTCTCTTGCGTTGCTCTTGGGACGGGTCGTGCTCTTGAACAAATGAAGACATTGCGTAGTGTTCTCATCGGTTAAAAAGAGAGGGCGCGACGGTGATGTCAAGTTCTAAAAAATTGGGGTTATTGTCGCGCGCGCCTCAACGATTTTTAACGAGGCGATTGCGCAAATTAACGCTCTCGCCAGCCTTTCGGTCAAAGGTACATTTAGGCTCCCTTTCTTTTTATGGGGTCGTGGTCTTTTTTTTAATCATTTCTTCTGGTTTTTTTGGATTGATTCCGTCTTTTTTGAAGAGAGAGACTCTTTTAGATATAACGGCTCCCCTTTTTAAGGGAATTCATAAACCCTTTGAGGCTGTGCGTGCTCTTGTTGGAGAGGTCAAAGATTTTATAGCTCTTTCCTCTCATCTAAAAGATGTTCATCAGATTGAAATTGAAAAAGAGTTTTGGAAGGCACAGGCGCTTCACCTCAATCGCGAAAATGCATCTTTGAGAAAAGAGGTTCACTTTGGGGGACAAGAAGACTCTATCTTTGCAACATTTCCAGAGATCAAAAAAACGACACGGATTATTGCGCGTTCTGGAGAATTCTATAAACATAATGTGATTATAGAGGGAGGTCGCAATGAAAGTTTTTTAAAGGGAGATGTCGCTGTGACTGTAAAAGGGTTGATAGGTCGTCTTACGGAAGTTGGGCAAAGAGCTTCTCGTCTTCTTCTTTTAACAGATATCGACGCGCGCATTCCTGTTTTTCTTGCTGATTCGAAGCATCATGCTATTTTAATGGGAGATGGAACGGATTTTCCACTTCTGACGCGTCTGCAAGAAGACATGATGAAGCCCTCTCCTCAGATTGGTGAAATTGTGTACACCTCTGGTGTGGGCGGAATCTTTCCACCCAACATTCCTATTGGGATCATTGCCAATGAGTCTGATGGCGTATTTAGAGTACACCCCTTTGTTGATCCTGAAAGTATAGAAATGGTTTGTGTTCTTCCTTCATACAGGCCTCTTTTAGAGGATGTTAGTCCTGGGACAAAGATTCAGGATGGAGACTCCTTTTAAGAGTGGATACTCAGAAAGCCTAACGATGACCCTCTACGAAACAACGTATCAAAAAAAAGAAAAACGCCCCTTTTTTTTAAGGTATTTTAAGGAAAGTCGAAAAACACTTCTTCTCGGTGTGTTGTTTTTTCTAAGTTTCTGGATGAGCTTTCTTAAAATACCAGGTGTCACGATTGTGTGGCCGAACTATATGGTGGCTGTCCTTTTTTTTTGGACACTCTATCGTCCTAACTTTGTTCCTTTAGGTTTCCTTCTGCTCCTTGGGGTGATGCATGACATTCTTTCTGGAGACACACTGGGACAAGCCCCCTTTTTATGGATTCTCGTTTATGTAAGTGCTTTGTCTCAAAGACGGTTTCTCGTCAAAAAGCCTTTTAGAACGATTTGGAGTTTCTTTTCCTTTACTTTTTTAGGCTATTTAGGGTTAAATTGGATTTTTATTTGTGTTTCTCAAGGGTGTAGAGGTCTTTTCTTCCTCATGATGATTCAATTTTTGGTGACAGTTGGGGCGTACCCCTTCATAACAATGTTTCTTATTCAAATAAAGAAAGGTGTTTCTTTCAAAATTTTAAAAGAAGCAGAGTGATATGCAGGGTGATAAAACGCAACATCTTTTTACGCGTCGAAGTTTGATATTGGGAGCGATGGGCGTCGGCCTCTTGGGAGTGGTTGTGTCACGTCTCGGGTATCTTCAGCTTTTAAAAAGGGGATATTATGCGCTTCTTTCAGATGATAATCGGATCAGTTTGAGATTCATTCCTCCAAAACGAGGGAAAATTAAAGACCGGTGGGGATCAGTGCTTGCTTATGATATTAAAAGCTTCAGAGCTGTTGTCAATCTTGAAATTCTTGAGCTCAATAAGATCTCCTTACCGTCTTATCTTGAAAAATTAGCGCCTCTTTTAAGCCTGACGGAGCAAGATATAAAGAATATTCTTAAAGAAAAAAGAAGAGGTTTAAAATTTATCCCTCTTCTTCTTAAAGACAACATTTCGTGGCGAGATGTGGCAAGAATTGAGCTCGGTCTTTTGGATATGCCCGGGGTGATGGTAGAAGAAGGGACGCGTCGTTTTTATCCTTTTAAAGAGGTCTTTTCTCATTTAATTGGATATGTTGGAATTCCTTCAGAAGATGAATTAAAAAACAACGATGGCGGGTTAAATGGAAATCTTAAAACAGGAAAAAGTGGTCTTGAAAAGATATTTGATGCCTCCTTACGCGGAGAACCTGGGGTAAGAAAGATTGAGGTGAATGCGCGTGGGCGGGCCATTCGGGATCTTTCTCAAGAAAATCCCAAAGAGGGAGAAGATCTCATTTCAACATTTGATCTTGATCTCCAGCAACGTCTCATGGAGGAGCTGAGCCTCTACCCAAGTGCGACAGGCGTTCTCATGGATGTGCGGACAGGAGATATCCTTGCCCTTGGATCTCAGCCTTCCTATGACCCTAATCTTTTTTCAGAAAACATTTCTCAAGAAAACTGGAAAGCGCTTCAACGGGATCCTTTTACGCCTCTTATTAATAAAGCCGTCGGCGGCCTTTATGCCCCAGGATCCACCTTTAAAATGTGTGTGGCGCTCGCGGCTCTTGAACAAGGGGTGATTGATGAGCACACGCCTTCTTATTGTAGAGGACACATGATGCTTGGAAATCATAAATTCCATTGTTGGAAAAAAGAAGCGCATGGACGCGTTGCGTTAAGAGAAGCCTTTCAACGTTCATGTGATATCTATTTTTGGGAAGTGGGAAAACGCGTTGGGATTGAAGCGATTGCTTTGATGGCCAAACGTTTGGGACTTGGTTCCCTCCCGTCTCTTGGACTAAAGGGAGAAAAAAAAGGCGTCATTCCAACAAAAGATTGGAAGTTAGGACGTTTTGGGGAACCTTGGTACATGGGAGACACTTTTAATGCAGCGATTGGTCAAGGATATGTTCTCTCAACCCCTCTTGAATTGGCTGTTATGACGGCAAGGCTCGCGAGCGGTGGAAAATTGGTGTTGCCACGCCTTTCTTTAACGGACGGGCTGCCCTGTTTTGAGCCTCTTGGAATTCAGGAAAAGCATATAAACCTTATTTTAGATGGGATGATTAGAGCCTGTAATGAACCCGGAGGGACAGCCTATCGCCACAGAATTCTAGAGCCTGGATTTTTGATGGGTGGAAAAACGGGAACGTCTCAAGTCAAGCGTATCAGTCTCAGTGAGCGTGCGACAGGGATTCGGAAAACCCACGAGCTTGACTGGAAGCTCCGCAATCATTCCTTTTTTGTTGGATTTGCCCCCATTAATGACCCACGATATGCCATGAGTGTTCTCATTGAGCATGGGGGAGATGGCCTCAACAGCGTCCCGATAGTACAGCGTCTTTTGCTGGCAGCCCAAAAAAGAGATTTTGCATGAAAGAAGAGTGATGTTTTTAAGAGAGTTAGAAAATTATAAAATATTTAAAGCGGGGGCTCTTTTAAAGAATTTGCGATGGTCCATCATCCTCCTTATTTTTATAATTTCTGGAATTGGGTTTATGATGCTCTATTCTGCAGCAAATGGTCATATGATGCCTTGGGCGCTTCCACAAATGATGCGTTTTTTAGTGGGCGTCATTTTAATGATTGGGATTGCTTCTATAAATTTAAGATTTTGGCGTCATGTGGCCTATCTCTTTTATGGATGTTCCTTTCTACTTCTTATTGCCGTTGAAATTATAGGGAACATTGGGATGGGAGCGCAAAGATGGATTAATCTTGGTTTTTTTAATATTCAACCATCCGAGCTCATGAAAATAGCGCTTATTCTTGTTCTAGCGCGCTATTTTAGTGCCCTTAAACCGGAGGAAATACAAAACCCAAAATTTCTTATTCTTCCTCTTTTAATGATTCTAATGCCAGCGATGCTTGTCGCAAAGCAGCCAGATTTGGGAACAGCTCTTTTGTTAATTATGATTGGAGCTGGAATTCTTTTTAGCGCTGGGGTTAAGGTGCGTTATTTTATCGCTCTCGGCATCACAAGTCTTTGTTGTCTTCCCTTGGTGTGGTGTTTTCTGAAGAGCTACCAAAAGAGTCGTATTCTTATCTTCTTAAATCCAGAAAAAGATCCTTTAAAGTCAGGGTATCACATTTTACAGTCTAAGATAGCGCTCGGGTCTGGAGGTCTTTTTGGAAAAGGATTTCAGGAGGGGACTCAAAGTCATTTAAATTTTTTACCTGAAAAACAGACAGATTTTATTTTTACAATGTTTTCAGAAGAGTTTGGATTTTTTGGGGCAACGTCTCTTTTAGGACTTTATTTTCTTTTAATGGCCTTAAGTTTAAGAGTTGGACTTGAGTCGCGAGATCGTTTTGGAAAGTTTGTTGTTCTGGGGGTTCTTATTACAGTATTTGTCTATGTTTTTATCAATACATCGATGGTCATGGGTCTTGTTCCAGTTGTAGGTGTCCCTCTGCCCTTTGTTTCCTATGGGGGAACGGCGCTTCTCACCCTTTTAATGAGCTTTGGTTTTTTGCTGGGTGTGGATCTTCAAAAATATCGAAAATCTTCCTCTTGAAAATGACTGTTATAGGGGTTGTCGAAGGCCCTGTTCTGTAAGTATCCAATCTAAAGGCTCATCTGTGGAGGTCGTTGGCAATGGCTCAACTTCTTGCATCGAAAACCCAACGCCAATGGCAATAAGGGGTTCTTTTTGAACTTGGCGCAAGTGGTGTAACGTTCTGTCATAAAATCCGCCGCCGTACCCAAGGCGATGCCCCTGCTTATCAAATCCTAGAAAGGGAATTAAAAGAACATTGGGTGTTAGGAGAGGCCGACTTTGAAGAGGCTGAAGAAGGTCTGTATAGTAAGGGCATGATGTGAGAAGGTCTTCTGGGGCCCAGGCTCTGAAGGAGAGGGGGGTGTCTTTGGCATCGACGTAAGGCAACGCACAGGAGAAACCAAGTTGCGACAGAAAAGTGAGAAGAGGTCTGCAATCAGCCTCGTCTTTTAAAGGCCAGTATCCCCCAATAATCGCATGAGGTGTTACCTTAAGGGTGTCTTGAAGAAAGTGATAAAAAAAAGGTTCGATGTCTTGGAAAAAAGGAGTGTCTTTACTTTTTTGAATAAAAAGACGCCTTTTTTCCCGAAGGTCTGATCTGAGTTTTATTTTAGCGTCGGTGATCATGAAGCGTTGAATCTAAAAAATAAAAAATAAGCCACTCAAGCCGTCCCCCGCATGGATATCCACATGTGGCCCTTACGAAAAGGGGGAAGCCCGTATATAAAAACCACGGTTTTTGTAAGAACAAGCCTCCATTACTGAAACTTAGGCCCCAAGGATATGGGGGTAACGCACTCTGTAGCTTAATTTACTATAGCATAGTTTTAAAGATTGTCTTATAAAAATTGCAATAAAAAATGAGGAGAATATTGAAAAGAAATGTTAAGAACAAGGTGTTCTGTTATAAAGGAATTCAGGGTTCGGAAATTTTATGAGTTAGTGAGAAAGGCTAAATTTTAGGATGTTTAAAAAAATAGTTGTTTTTATGGTTTTTTTTACGGAGCTGCTTTTGCTGAGGATATTCAGACTGTCTTGTCAAATAAGGACTACCAAACAGCCTTCGAGCTTCTAAAACCTCTTGCTCAAAAAGGAGAGTCTGTTGCTCAATATAATTTAGGGGTTGCGTATGCAAATGGACTCGGTACGACTCAAAATTATGAGGAGGCGATTAAATGGTATCAATTAGCGGCAGAGCAAGGAGTTTTGGAAGCTCAATATAATTTAGGGTTAATTTTTGATAATGGTATAGGAGTTCCTCATGATTATAAAGAGGCTCTTAAGTGGTATCAACTTGCAGCCAAGCAGGGGAGTATGAATGCGCAATATAATTTGGCTTCTTTTTATTCATCAGGAGAAGAAGGGGTTTCTCAGGATTACAAAGAGGCTTTAAAATGGTATCAGCTTGCAGCTGAACAAGGAGATCCTTGGGCACAATATAATTTGGGAAACTTTTATGGAACTGGAGAGGATGTTGCTCAGGATTTTAAAGAAGCTCTTAAATGGTTTCGATTGGCCGCAGAGCAAGGGCATTCTCTAGCTCAGTTTGAGTTAGGTGCTTTCTATGAGGAGGAAAATGGGGCGCTTCAAGATACTAAAGAAGCCGCCAAATGGTACCATTTGGCTGCAAAACAAGGAGAAGCTCGAGCACAGCTTAATTTAAGTTTGATGTATGCAATGGGGAAGGGTGTCGAAGAGAGTCCTCTTTTAGCTTTTATGTGGGGTTCTTTGGATCTCGAAAATGGGAATGAAAACGCGCCCAAGGCCCTCAGTTTTATTCTAATGAATACGAAAATACTTCCTTCTGAGATAGAAAAAGCAGAAGTGATGGCAAAACGTTGTTTAACGTCTGATTACAAAGAGTGTGGTTAAACTTTCCTTATGGAAATTTAAGATTTTTTTCTATTCTGGAATTAAAGCGTCAGGTCTTGAACATCTTGAAGAAGAACTTCCAGATTTGGGAAGGTCAATTTTTTAAGTGGCATGTCATGGGGTCTAAAATTTCGAGAATATTGAGGTTCTGAAAGTTTCTTTAGAAGTTCATTATCTTTGGAGAGACTGTAAATTTTTGGGTAGACTTCCTTAAGTCGCTTAAGATGGCCAGAGTTACTCTGCTCTTCATCTGGAATAACAATCCAATTTCCATTTGCATCTTTGACAATTTTTTCTGAAAATTCTGGCGAAATAATAAAAAGAATGGAACGTTCAATGACTTGGGTGTTGTCATTTGAAAAGAGAAAACTTACAACTGGGAGGTCTCCTAGGAGGGGGACTTCAGAGCGGCCTTTAATATGGACGCGTTCGGTAAGGCCACTTAAAACAAGGCTTTCTCCCGGAGAGAGGACGGACGTTGCGGAGACGCTTGATTTATCAGTTTGAAAAGCAGGTGTGGTTGAGGTGGTATTCAAATTCCCTGGAAGGGGGGTATCTGAAATATAATTACGCAAAGCGGCTACCTTAAGCACAATCTTTCCATTGTTTAAAAAGAAGGGCGTAAGAGATATAGAAATCCCAACTTCTTTACTCACAAGATTTCCACCTCCTTGAGTACTGGTGAGGGCCAATGTATAGTCGGTTCCAGAAAAGAAGTTTGATGGTTGACCATGGGTTGCAATAAGAGAAGGTGTCGCAACCAGTTCATTATGGTTATTTGTATCATTTGCAATATTAAGGGAATATTTGAGAGACCCTAAAGAAACGTGATTTGTTCGAACATTTGGTGTTGTTCGAGAGTTATCATGACTGGTCCCCCAGGCAGGAGTGTTAATGCCGGTTACGCTATTGTAGCCTCCCGCCGTAATATTTAAAAGCTCGAGAAGATTATTTCCATAGTTCTGGGTGCTTATGCGTTCGATTCGGAGGATCATCACATTTAAAACAATCATTTTCTGAGATTTAGAGAGAGCAAAATCACCATCTTGAGAATCATCTTCATTAGAGGTTGGATCTGTTGAAGAAAGAGAATCATTGTTGCCAGAGTTGGATTGAGAAGAAGATTTAGGGACTTTATTTTGGGAAGAATCTTTTTTTGATGATAAAGATTTTTTGAAGGGCTCTTTCAAAGGTTTCTCAGATATAGGCAAAGATGTCGGACGACTTTGATGAGAGAGTGTTGCATAAAAATTTTTCCATGAAAGAATGCGTTTCTCAAGGTAAGGCAGAAGTTTTTTCTGATCAGGCGTGCTTTGTTGAACAAGATTATTATAATTTTCTTCTGCTTTGGCAAAATTATTTGAAGCTGCATAAATAAGGACGGCCACTCTCGAGATGTCGTCATTGGAAATATTTTGCTTTTCAAGGGAAGAAAGTGCTTCAAGCGCCGTTTCAACATCTTGGCATAAATAGGATGCAACAGCTAAGGAAAATAGATAGGTTGGATCATCTGGACACGTGAGGAGTGCATTGGCAAATTGATCCTGAGCTTTTTTAAAGCTGCTCGAATTCATATATAATTGACCCAAACTATAAGAGGCTAAAGAATTTCCGGGATCAAGCGTTAAAGACGTTTTATATCCAATTTCTGCATTGGAGAGGAATGCTGGATTTTTCTCAACTCCCCAAAGATGGTACGTTAAGGCATTAAGATAATGGAATAGACTGTTTTGAGGGCTTAAACGAACAGCAGAATTGAAAGAATGGGAGGCAAGTTCATATTTCTTTTCAAGAAGATGCTTTAGTCCCAGTCTAAGATCTTCTTGACTTGCAAAATTGCCATGTCCAGGAGGAGACAACGGCCAGTTTTTTTCAACGATATCTTCAAGGTTATCAGGGGTATGTCCTATATTTGTTGTACATCCTTCTAGAAAGAAGGTGCTTGCAAAGCAACATAAGAGATAAAAAACACGTATGAAAGAAAGGTTACGAACATAAAGTAACATGAAAATTTTTAACTCCCTTGATCTTCTTTTTTTTAACTGTATCAAAAAATAAGAAATTAACAAGGGTCTTAAGTAGAAAAAACAGAGCAATCTCATGAAAAATAAAAATGAGCAAATAAACAACAAAAAATATTGAAAAAAGATTTTCTAAGAGCTTTGCATGACAAGAAAACGAGACGGTACAAAAAAATATAATCTCTAAATCTCTTGAGAGTCCGAAGTTCTCTTGTAAATAAGAAATCCTAAACAGTAATTCCTTGCTACCGGACAAAAATAAAATGAGAAAAATATAAAAAAGGTGTTGAAAACAAACATAAAATTGATGATCTTTATTTTTTACCACAAAAATGAAA
>NCGZ01000073.1 GCA_002257235.1 Alphaproteobacteria bacterium 16-39-46 | reverse complement strand
GCTCTTGAGGGAGGAGATGATCTGTTTATTTCAGTCGACGCTTCAGCAGATTCTACATCTGAACCTTTGTCTGAAACAGCTCTGCCCTCTGTTGGTAAAAATTCTCCTATCGTAGCTAGCGGTGAAAATGACTTGGATGCATTTGAACAAGTACCTTCTTCAGTTGCAGTTTCCGCCTCACATTCACCAGAAAGATCTCTTGCAGATTCACCAACTGTTCATCTCGATGGTCAAGGACAAGAGATTGAAGCTCTATCAGGCAATCTTTTAACGCCTTCCTCTAACAACATTATGCCTGACACCGTTCTCTCTGCTTCTCTCGTTCTTCAACCTCAACCTTTTCAAGGGGCTATTTCCGCAGACACAGCTGCAGAAAGTAATAAAGAGGACGTTGTTTTCGTAAGTACCTTTGATCATAAATCCGAAAGTAAGGCCATTGCTGAACAACTTGCTGCTGCCCTTGCACAGATTGAGGCGTTTAAACAACAAGCTGCAGATCAGTTAAAAGCTGCAGAGACTCTTGCACAGGAGCTTGCTGCAGAAAGAGAAAATACTCTCATGGCAAAACAAGAAACTCAAAAAGAAAAAGAAAAACGTCTCGTCATCGAGGGTCTTCGAAACAGCGAAGATGCACGTCTAACACAACAAGCCCTTGAGTCTCTTGGAGCCAATGTTGTTCAACCAATTCAAGATATGATCAACGATTTTGAAAAAAAGGTGGTGACTCCTATACTCGCATCACTTGAAGATCTTAAACACAGCTTTTCTGAAAATCCTGAAGTTGATCAGAGCATGATCGCTAGCATTAGATCGAACGTCGAACACATTCAAGAAACCAGTTTGAAATCCATCCAATCGGTGATTGACACCTTTAGATCGACTTTGCAAGAAAGCAAACCCTATCTTCTTGAGCCAACAGCCCTGCTTGCCAAAGCTCATGAACTTGTCGAACAAATCGTCATGGCTTTTAAAGATTCAGCCTCTCCTCAGAAACCTTCTATCGGATCTTCCGTTGCCCCTTTCGAGATCCTTCAGCACTTTTCTTATGGACCTGGCATTGGTTTAGCTTCTACCCAAATAGGAATACCTCTCTCGTTTGCCCTTATTCCACAAGAGAGCACGCTTCTTTCTGCTGTTAATCAAACAGGACAATTCATTCCGACTTTAGGAACGGCATCAACGTCCTCTTCCGTCTCTGAATCCGCCGCCCTCACGGGATTGCCAAACACCAGAGGGTTTACACCTTCTGTTGGAACCACCATCCAGGCTTTATCTAGAAGCACACAAGATATTCCTGCCTCGATGAATATATGGAAATCACAGATGAACAGGCAGTTTCAAACGTTTCATGAATCTGTTAATAAGATGACAGCACTTCACAAGATAACAAAGATAAGAAATAGAAAAAATACGGGGATTTTGATTCCAGTTCAAGCTTAAGAAATCTACTGACGTAAGAATGCCATCTCTTTTCCTATTCAGAGATTCCGCTCAAATTCTTCAGGGCTGACGAGCCTCAAAGAAAGAGCATGAATCTCTGAATAGGTTTTTTTTTCAAGAATCTTTGATAAAATATCATAAAAATGACGGTGCCGTTGAATCCGGGTCAGATTTCGAAAGGCATCACACACAAGCGTTATGGTGAAATGCGTTTCAAGCTTTCCTACAGCCATCTTCCTCCCTTCCATCCCCTTGTGTCCCCTATGCTGTTCAGAGTCATTTACAACCTCTAAAAAAAGAGGTGTGTAAATATCTCTTAATCCCTGAACAATCCGATCTTGAAGAGACACTTTAATCAATAAAGCTCTTAAGCTTGCGTGAACGGATGGGGTGCTTTAGTTTTCGAAGAGCCTTCGCTTCAATCTGACGAATACGTTCACGCGTGACAGAAAATTGCTGTCCGACCTCTTCCAAGGTATGATCCGTGTTCATTCCAATCCCAAAGCGCATTCTAAGCACACGCTCTTCTCTTGGAGTCAACGTTGCGAGGATTCGCGTTGTGGTTTCACGCAAATTCAATTGAATTGCGGCATCAAGAGGTTGAACCGCATTTTCATCCTTAATAAAATCCCCCAAATGACTATCTTCTTCATCCCCAACGGGCGTTTCAAGACTGATGGGTTCCTTTGCAATTTTTAAGACTTTACGGACCTTATCAAGCGGCATAATTAAACGTTCAGAAAGCTCCTCTGCTGTTGGCTCTCGTCCAATCTCATGCATCATCTGACGCGATGTCCGCACAAGCTTATTAATCGTCTCAATCATATGAACTGGAATCCGGATGGTGCGCGCCTGATCCGCAATGGATCTTGTAATCGCTTGCCGAATCCACCAAGTGGCATACGTCGAAAATTTATACCCCCGACGGTATTCAAATTTATCAACGGCTTTCATCAAACCGATGTTTCCCTCTTGAATTAAGTCTAGGAATTGCAGTCCACGATTGGTATACTTTTTTGCAATCGAAATAACCAAACGGAGATTCGCCTCGATCATCTCTTTCTTAGCTTCGGACGCAAGACGCCCACCTTTTTGCACCGCAGAGACAATCCTTTTGAACTCAGAGACGTCAAGATCGAGCCCTGAAATCACTTTCGCAATATCAGCCCTCGTCTTTGTGATGTCTTTACGGCTCACTTCAACAAATTTCGCCCACCCTTTTTGAGTCAATTGACTGACCCGATCGACCCAATCTGCATCAAGTTCATGCCCAAGATATTCTTTAAGAAAAGCCTCTCTTTTTACACCAGCCGTCTCAGCAAGACGAAGGAGTTTTCCTTCCAACTGAAGCAGCTTGCGGTTCATCTCATAAAGTTCATTCACCATCTCATCAATGCGTGCCTGATTAAGGTTTAAACTTTCAACAAGCTCAGAGAGTTCCTTTTTAAGACTCTTTTCTTTCTTAGAATCTCCTTTTTTATGGATTTTTTGGAGATCTTCTTTGAGCGCAATTACCTTATCTAAACTTTCTAAAATACGGGGCCGCAAAGCTTCTTCAATTTCAACAAAACTAACGGCTGTTTCAGAAGATTCTTCTTGTGTTTCTTCTTCTGTCTCAGACATAAACTCATCGTCAGAAAGTTCTGGTGAGGGCTCTTTTTCCAATGCTTTTCCCGATATAATATCCTCAGGATTTACATCGGCATCGCCCCCTAGGTCTAAAACCACAAGGTCTCGCAAAAGCATTTTATGATCTATAATATCTTGCCGCCACCTTAGAAGTGCGCGTAATGTTAAAGGACTTTCACAAATTCCTGAAATCATCATTTCTTGCCCAGCCTCAATACGCTTTGCAAGCTCTATCTCCCCTTCCCGAGAAAGAAGTTTAACATTCCCCATTTCACGTAAGTACATCCGAACAGGATCGTCTGTTCGACCCGCACTTTCAATAACCGTTTCAGTTTCCTCTTCTTCAACATCAACAGGACGCTCTACCTCTTCAACATCTTCTTCCGACTCGACAATATTTATGCCCATTTCAGAAATAAGCGTCATCGCATCTTCTATTTGCTCTGAAGAAAGCTTATCTTGAGGAAGGGCTTCATTCAGTTCTTCATAGGTAATATACCCACGCTCTTTTCCAGCTTTCAAAAGGCGTTTTAATTGTAAGGGGCTTTCCTTAGACTCTAAAATAACTTCTTGCTCTTCTTCTGACTCATCCATACGAGGTGTCATTTCTTTTGTGCTCATCGGTCTACTTCCTTTTTCAAAAAAGAGAGGTCTCAATCCTCTCAAAAAATAAATAACGGTATACTTTTAATTTTTTCTATTCGGTTTCTGTTTCTAATCCTTCTCGAATAAAGGCTTTTTGGGATTCTTTTTCAATATTGAGCGCTTGAATCTCAGCCCATAAATGAGGAGACATATTTGTCTCAAATTCTTTTAAGAGTTTTGTCTCTTCACGTTTTATGTTTTTTTGCTCTTGCGCAAGAATCCAAACTTCACGCCACCCACGTTTAACATCAACGATCTCTGTTCCTTCCCTTAAAAAAGAAGCATCTAAAAAAAGATTATCATTTTTTAACTGTAAAAGAACATCCATGCAATTCTTTTCTTTGAGGTAACCTTCCATATCTAAAAACTCAAGAGGCAGATTTTTCTCATAATACCTTAAAATAACCTCCCTTAATTTTATGAGATCTGGATCTTCCAAGTCTAACGTTGAGAAAATATCGACAACATCATTTAAAAGAAAGGGGTACTTGATTAACCCAGCAATTAAAATCTTATGCTGCCTTTTCTTTACCTCAAAAGAAGAAGGTAAGTCCCTTCTTTTTCCAAAATATGTGCTCTTCTGAGAGACTTCTTTTAGCCTCCCTCTGCCGCCTCCTCTAAACATACCATGATAGCGAGACATCATATCATGATAATAGGCTTCCCTCACATCCTTGTCTAAAATACTGTCCAGCATCTTAAACAAATCTTTTTTTAAGAGTGCCTGATGTTCAGGTGTATCAGTACGTTTTTCTTCTATCAGATATTGCCATAAAAATCCATCTAAACCATCAGCATTTTTTAAAAGATCCGTCACAACCCCTCTTTGTCCAGACGACAAAAGGCTTGCCGGGTCTTCTCCTTTCGGAAAATGAGCAATTTTAAGAGAAATTCCTGGTTTTAACTGAATCAACGCACGTTCTCCAGCTCTAAAGGCTGCTTTTCGACCCGCCAAATCTCCATCAAAACAAAGAATTGGTTCAGAATAAAATCTCCACACCTCAGAAAGTTGAGTTTCTGTCAGAGCCGTTCCAAGAGGTGCCACAGCAGGAAGCCCTTCCTTCCAACACAAAATAACATCTAAATACCCCTCAACCACCATCAGGGGCATTTTTTTTAAAGATTCTTTATTCCGCATAACATTCCAGACGCCATAGAGGCTTTTTCCTTTATGAAATACGGCTGTCTCTGGAGAATTAAGATATTTTGGATTCTCGTTCGTAAGCGTCCGGGCCCCAAAGGCAATCACACGCCCTTTCTTATCTTGAATCGGAAACATAAGGCGTCCTCGAAACCGGTCTCGCGTCTCTTTTTGCCCCCCATTTGGAAGCTCATTTTTACGAAAGATAAGCCCTGCTTTCTCAAGAATATCCTCAGAAAGCCCTTCTTTCTTTAACTGGGTTAAAAGCCCCTGAGAAGAAGAAGGTGCAAACCCGAGCTTGAACTCTTCTTGCAAGGCTTTAGGGACACCCCGTCCTTCTAGATAGTGTCGCCCCTCTTTCCCAAATTCCCCTTGCAATTGTGACTGGAACCAGATGGTTGCCCTCTCAAGAGCATGATAAATTTCAAGGTTTTCTTTTTCTGCCTTTTCTTCCATTGGGCTCTGAACTTCCGCTGGAAGAAGGATTCCCACACGATTTGCAGCCTCTTCAACAGCTTCTTTAAAATTAAGTCCTTTGATTTTCATGAGAAAATCAAAAATGGATCCTGTCTCACCACACCCAAAACAGAAATAAATCCCTTTATCATTCGTGACTGTAAAGGAAGGGGTTTTTTCATGATGAAAGGGACACAGCCCAACATGATACTGACCTTGTCTGCGCAAAGACGTCTTCTCTGAAATAAAATCAGATAAAATGACGGTCGAACGAATTTGATCAAGAAGCGTTTGGTTGTACCGCATATCTAAACTTTTAGGGCGCGAACGCCCATACTCTCTTAAAAAAAAGGCCTTATTTTAATTTTTCCTTTAAAAGCTCAGCCACCTTCGAAAAATCCATACGGCCCACATAGTTCTCCCGCAATTGCGCCATCACGCGTCCCATATCTTTAACAGAATGCGCATTCAGACTCTCAAAAACCTCAGAAAGAATTGTTTCTGTTTCCGCGTCGCTGAGGGGGGTTGGGAGAAATTCTTGAATAATATCAATTTCTTTAACTTCTTTCGCAACGAGATCAGGACGACTTCCTTGTTCATAAAGAATGATACTTTCTTTACGTTGCTTCACCATTCCCTGAAGCATTTGTAAAATATCCGCCTCAATAATGCCCTCATAATTTCCTTTTTCACGGACAGCAATATCACGATCTTTCAGGGCAGCCATAATCAATCTCAATGTTGAAACCCGCGCCATATTCTTCTCCCGCATGGCGCTCTTGAGGGTTTCGGGTAATCTTTCTCTAATCACGTCGTCTCTCCTCTATTTTAACTTAAAAGGGAACAAGAGATTTTTTTCAAAATCTCCTCATTTATACGTCAGGGTAAATAAACCCTCAAAACTTTTCTTAAAATAACGATCCTTTAAAGAAGAGAACCAGTATGATCTAATCCTTCTTAAAAAGCAACGTTACACTCTTCTAAATTTAGAAACAATGTTTGACACGCTTTGGGCTTTTTTTTGTGTTTTTAACCCGTCATTACCAAAAAACAGGGAGACAAGCCTCAAGAGGAAAAATCGCCCTTAGGATCTAAAAATCCTAAGGGCGATTATCTTGAGAAAGAGAACCTTTATTTAATGTCTTCTATCTCAAGAGAAAGCCTTAGAAAATCTTTCATTTTTACAAGAACTTCTTCAATTTTTTGGGGCGTATCTTTATAAACCTCTCCCGCCGCTTTTTTCATCTCTTCAAGCAACTGACGCGCATAGAGACCTTTCTCTTCATCAGTTTTTTCGTAAACAGCCCTAATTTCCGCCTCTTTTGGAGAAAAGAAGGCACTTAAAAAAGCATTAGGCTCCGGAGCTAGAGGATCTGAGGGAGGACCTCCAGCCATTGGCCTATAACAAGAGTGCATCTTTTGTCTGCTGAGAGTTTCTTCAATCTCATCATCCTGGGCAGCACCATGATTTTCCATTGCGTAAGTCCCCAAAGGAGAGATACAGGCAAAGAAAAGAGCGTGCGTTAAAAATGCTCTGTGCAAAAACTTTAAATTTATCTTTTTCGAAAAAATGTTACGCCGCATTATGCTCATTCCTTTATAATAAATCTTTTAAATATGTTAAAAAAAGAGAAAATACTCCCCAAACCCAGAAGATATCGACCTCAGAATTTTTGAATCCTGAGGTCGACACTCATTATCCGATAGCCTCTATTCTCTATCTAAAGCCCAAGAGAAATCTTCAAAAACTGACTTGCTTTTTTATCAATTTCTCTCTTCTTGTCAGGCGCATCCCTATAGATATCTTCTACAGCCACTTTTATCGCTTCAAACAATTGATGACCATAAGCACTTCTTTCTTCTTGTGGTCTTTCCATAACCGACGTCATTTCCTGTCTTTTAGGCGAAAAGAACGCACTCAAAAAAGGATCAGGCTCCGGCAAAATCATAAAACCTTCTGTTCTAATACGTTCAATATCACTTTGCAAAACAGAAGAAATTTTCTCTAACTTTTCAATATCACTGACTCGATGCCCATCATCCTCAATACAGTGTCCTAAAGCTCTTACAAGTCTTTCTTTGAACATGTCCTGTCGATTCATAAGCCACCAGATTTTTGCCAAAAGAGATTTCATATTAACAGACTCACCACTCTCCAAAACAAGATCCATTTTACGCCCTGATAAAATGCTATCATGTTCACCGGGTTGTCTTAATCCTTCTAACATAGAAAAAGCATTATCAATCTCATTCATGCCATTTACCCGCTTATAATCATCCCTCTTCTTTGTTTGAAGATGCTCCAAAAAAAGATAAAATTCTTGAAGACACAACTCTTCATCAATCTCGTGTCCCCTCAAAAAACTGTAGAGAGTCTGAATTTTCGTCTTTGTTTGTGTGAGACGGGCTAACTTTCTGGCTTCTTCTTGAGCCTCTGAGAGATCTCCCTCAATCAAATATAAAGATGAAATTAGGGAAGACAGATCATAATATGAACTATCTCTAATCAAAAAAGACTCAGACGCAAGGAAGGATTGAATATTCCCTTTTACAAAATCGCTCGACGGGAAAATTCCACTCAATAATGCATCTTCATACCCGTATCTCCGTGCCAAACCTCTCCCCTGATCGAATGCTCTCAAGCGTTCCGTACGCCAGCGCTGGATACTACTGGATAAATTGATTGAGAATTCATGTTCCTCTAAATCAGCATCCCTCATCTCAAAAGAAAGTCTCAGAAAATCCATCGTGTTCCCAAGAACCTCCTTCATTTTTTCGGGGGTATCCCTATAAACTTCTTCCGCCGTTGTTTTTATCTCTCTAAATAACTTTCGAGCATAGATACGTTTTTCTTGAGGCGTTTCTTCCATAGCCACCATGATTTCTTCCTGTTTCGAAGAAAAGAAAGCACTCAAAAAAGTATTAGGCTCCGGAGAAATATGAACATCATCCGTTTTAATGCCTTCAACATACCCTTGCAAAACAGTCACAATTCTCTGGGATTTTCCAACATTACAGACCCGGTGTTCATCGTCTTCTATACATTGACCTAAAGCTTTCACAAGACTTTCTTTAAGAACATCCTGCTGCGTTTCATTGAATTGACGATGAATAAGCCACCATGTTTTTGCCAAAAGAGACTTCATGGTCACAGGTGTCCCATCGTCCAAATTTATGTAAACCTGGGCATCTCCTAATAATATACTATCATTATCGCCAAAGTGCCCTAACCTCTCCAGGGTAAAAAAAGTATTATCGACTTCATTCATCCCATTCCTTCTTCCAAAAGAAGCATAACGGGGTCCTTTTTTTAGATGCTCCAAGTAAAGACGAAATTCTCGAATACAGAGCTCTTCATCAATCTCCCTACCGCTTAAGAGAGCATATATGATCTCAATTGAATCTTTTGTTCTTTTGATACGTGCTGCCTTCATAACATTTTCTAAATTTCGAGCATCTTCTTGAGTGAAGTCTCGACCCACCTCCCCAGCCGCTCTTTGAGCCTCTCTTAGACGCGCCTCATCATCATCTAAAAATGACAAATTTCTGTTAATAAAGGGTCTTAAATCTCGAAAATAGGGCATTGAATCTCGCATATAATGCCTTATATTTTCTAAGAAAGATTGAATATTTCCCCTCACAAAATTCCCATCCGTATATATGTTATGGATTACGTCTTCGCTAAGTCTATATCTTTGAATTTCTTTCAGAATGTCTGGGGAAGGAGGACGACCTCCTGCCATAGAGTGACGTTCAAAAGAAAAGGGGTCTCTTTCTGCTTGCTCTTGAAAGAAATTCAAGGGATTTTTTAAACGATGAGAAAATAGATTTTCGTGTCGAAAGGAATCCGTTAAAGACGCTGCTGCATCATGAAATAGAGGAGATCTCTGAGTCTCCAAGATAGAAGATATTACGTGTGATTCCCTGAAAGTTCTACGGAGTTCATCAGCACGATCATCTCGAAAAGTTTGATGTGGCGCCGAAAAGGTATATGAAGCAGCAGCTGCTCCTGCCCCAGAGTCTCCGCTCGAGAACTCTAAAAAAGACCTCATCTGTTGTTGACCGCTGAAAATTTCTTGAATCTTATCAGCCTGGGCCGCACCCCGATTTTCCATTGCGTGAGCCCCTAAAGGCACCAAACTTAGTGAAAGATGAGGTTGAAAAGAAAATAGGGCTCCTGCTTGTCGCCTTTGAAACAAATCCCAGTAGATTAAACATTGAGAAAATAAATTTTTGTCACTAAAAGAGCTTGTTAAAGACGCAACTGCAGCATGAAAAAGGTCAGGCCTCTGAGTCTGTAAGAGAAAGAATCTCTCTAGCAACTCCCTGAAAGTCTTACGAAGTTCACCCTCAGGATCTACTTGAGAAGTTTGAGGTATTACCAGCAACATACCTGAAGTTGCAGCTGCTTCTTCTATCTCACTGCTCGACACCGCTAAAACAGGACTCACCTGTTGACTGCTGAAAATTTCTTGAGTCTCATCATCTTGGCAAGCTCCTCGATCTTCCATTGCGTGCGTCTCAAAAGGAGAGAGACACGCAAAGAAAAGAGCGTGCGTTAAAAACGCTCTGTGCAAAAACTTTAAATTTATGTTTTTCGAAAAAATTTTACGCCGCATTATGCTCATTCCTTTATAATCCGTCTTTTAAATGTTTTAAAATAATGGTCCATTTTCTATAATATACCTTTCGCGATTGAAGAGTTGGTGTTGTGAGATGGCAACGACCAAGTTAAATTTCTGAAAAAACCCAGACGGAAAAAATTAATGAGTAGTATCT
>NCGZ01000072.1 GCA_002257235.1 Alphaproteobacteria bacterium 16-39-46 | reverse complement strand
AGCATCAAGGGTGCCCGCAAGGCCTGTGGTTGGAATCAGGATACTCTCAAAAACGTCATCTCAAAGGGAGGGTCTTGAATCTTTCTTGAGGCGACCGTGAAAGTCTTCCTGAAAGCTCTAAATCCTTACCCTCTATACATCAGACAAAAATAACACAGGTAAATTATCCCCTTCCGTTCTTCTCAAAAGAACCTCTCTCCTTCTAAATAATTTTTCTTTTTAGAACTGACCTCAATTTTCTCTTGAATATTTGACCAAAATTCCTTTATTCTTCCATTGGTTAAAACTTTTTAATCTCAGGAAAATTAATGTCTTTTATTGTTGCTGCACTTTATAAATTTACATCACTCCCAGACTTCAAAAATATTCAACAAGCTCTTTTAAAGCTTGGAAAAGAATATCATTTAAAAGGCTCACTGCTTCTTGCTGAAGAAGGGATTAATGGGACTGTCTCGGGAAGCCGTGATGCCATTGATGCCTTAAAAAAACTCTTGAAGGATGATCCACGATTTGACGGAATTGAATATAAAGAATCATCTGCAACAACAAACCCTTTTTTTCGTTATAAAGTACGCCTTAAAAAAGAAATCGTTACGCTCGGGGTGCCCTCTGCAAACCCCACCTTAAAGGTAGGTCAATATGTCGACCCAAAGGACTGGAATGCTCTTATTTCTGACCCCAATGTTCTTGTTATTGATACCCGCAACGACTATGAAGTCAAAATGGGAACTTTTAAAAAGGCTTTAAACCCAGATACTAAGTCTTTCCGAGAGTTTCCAGGCTTTATTCGACAGACCTTTCAAGAAAAGGAAAAGGAGAAATCTTCTCTGAAGGTGGCTCTCTTTTGCACAGGGGGAATTCGATGCGAAAAGGCAACGTCTTTTCTTCTCAATGAAGGCTTCAAAGATGTTTATCATTTAAAAGGAGGTATTTTAAAATACCTCGAGACGACCCCTTCTGAGGAAAGTCTTTGGGAAGGAGAATGCTTTGTCTTTGATCAACGTGTTGGCCTTAAACATGGGCTCGAAGAGGGAGAACATGTTCTTTGTTACGGATGCCGTCAGCCTCTCTCTCCAGAAGATGTAAAATCTCCCCTTTATGAGCCAGGCGTCTCTTGTCCCTTGTGCAACATTGAAACGTCTCCCCTTAAGAAAGCGCGTGCTCAAGCACGTCACACGCAAGTTCTTTTGGCAAAAGAACGCGGAGAAACCCACATTGGCTCTCCTTCGAGGTGATTTAAAAATTCAATAAGACGAAGAATCCCTTTAATTCTTTAAGGACGTTAATTCGTTGTTTTCTATTTGTTTAAGGGTTAGTCCTTGAAGGATTTCAAGTTCTCTTTTACATCCAATAAATTTAGCCATGTTCACCTCTTTATGTCTGTTAAAAGACAAATCACCTTTTGTAGATCTGAAATTGAACCAAATTTTGTGTCTACAAAAAGGAAAAATGCCTTTTATAGATACAAGGTGGTTTAATTTTCATTTGTGTAAAGAGGTGTAAAAAATAATAGAACCAATCTCGTCTGACTTTGTTTATCCGGGATTTTTTGCTTAAGATTTTACATTCAAAAGACGTTTTTTTCATAAGCCTTCACAAAGGCGCTGTTGCTTCTTTAAGCCATTGTCTTTCCGCAGAATTTAGATCTAGGTCAAGGCTTTCAAAAACTCTTTTATGATAGAGATTAAGCCAACTGATCTCAAATGCTGTAAGCAGTTCTTTCAAAATAAGTTTTTTATCGATGGGAACGCGGGTCAGTGTTTCAAATTCATAAAAGTCCTCCACGTCTGAATTTTTAACAAGCAAAAGACTTTCGATACGTATCCCAAAAGCATTTTCTTTATAATACCCTGGCTCGTTGGAGACAATCATCCCTTGTTCCAACGGAAAGGAAGCTGTTGGACGTTGAGAGATACTCGGGGGGGATTGATGGACGGACAAAAAAGCGCCTACGCCATGTCCCGTCCCATGGGAATAATCAAGGCCTTTTTCCCATAAAAATTGCCGCGCAAGAACATCTAATTGCACGCCAGTCGTACCTTTTGGAAATTTTATAGAAGCCAGGGCAATGTGTCCCTTTAAAACGCGGGTAAAGGCTTCTTTTGCCTCCGGAAAAAGAGCGGTTTTTCCGAGGAGAATCGTTCTTGTAATATCCGTTGTACCATCTAAATATTGCCCGCCAGAGTCCACCAAATAAAGCTCACCAGATGACAGCATTTTATCGCAGCCTTCTTTTGCATGATAATGTACAATTGCGCCATTTGACCCCACGGCAGAAATCACTTCAAAACTTAAAGAGTGGAACAAAGGAAGCTTTTCTCGAAATGAAGTCAACTTCTGAGCTGCTGTTATTTCAGAAATTTCTTGGGTATTTGGTTGATCTTCAATCCAACTTAAAAACTGGACCACGGCGAGCCCGTCGCGTTGATGGGCCTTCTGCACTCCTGAGATTTCAGTTGGATTTTTAAGAGATTTTGCTAAAAGGCAAGGGTCGGAGCCAGAAAAAAGAATTGCTTTTTTTGAATTTAAAATTTCTAAAATTGCAACGGGCGTAAAATGAGGATCGTACCAAATTTTCTGGGCCTTTGTCGAAAGCTTCGAAAGAGACGTTTCCAATTGGTGTCTCTCTAAAAATCGAATGGAGGGCCCAAAGTGATTTGAAAACGACGGTGGTATTTTTTCAAGATTTGTAAAAACATCAATGCTAGCATCACTATATAAAATACCCGTAGCAAGGAGAAGCGGTGTAAACGGAACATCTTTTCCACGTATATTTAAAAGCCAATTTAAAGATTCTGGAAGGCCTATATAAAAAGCATCAACCCCTTCCTTTTCAAGTTCAGCTGCAATCCGAGTCCGTTTTGAAAGAGAAGCTTCGCCGGCATAACAGTCTTCCCATAAAAAAGCTGGACTCAAAGCAGGAACAGGTCTGTCTTTCCAAAGGTCATCGATGAGATTAGAGGAGAGAGAAACGAGATGAATACCCAGAAACTTAGAAATATTTTGAAATCCCTCAAAATCTTTTGTCGTGAGCGTCCATGGGTCTACCCCAAGGCACATTTCCTTTGTAAGAGACGCTTCAAGAAACGTTTGGACAGTTTCAAAAGACCAGGGAAGAACTGAAAATACATCTGGGTTAACCTCCTTTTTTGCAATAAGCATGTAGCGACCATCCACAAAAAAAGCCGCACTCTCCAAAAGAATAATAGCAAGACCGGCAGATGTATCGACCCCCGTTACATAAGCCAGACGTTTAGAGTCAGGAGGAAGAAATTCATTCTGAAAGGCATCGCTGTGTGGAACAATAAGACCATCCAGACTATTCTGCTTTAATTTTTCGCGAAGGGTTTCTATAATTTCAGGAGTGCTCATGAAAAAATTTCTTTCATCATCATTATAATATTCATTATTCTGTATTTTTTCTGTTTTTACCAGGAATCCATAAAATATCTTTTTTTCCAAAGTCATTTAAATACCGACTTAAAACAAATAAAAAATCAGACAGACGATTTAAATATTGAATCACAAAGGGATTCACATATTCTTTTTGTGCTAATGAAACACAGGCCCGTTCTGCACGCCGACTGATTGTGCGGCCTAAGTGAAGATACGACGAAACAAAAGTCCCTCCTGGCAAGACAAAAGAGTTTAACGGATCAAGATCCTCATTATAAAAATCAATGCGTCTTTCAAGCACCTTAACGCGTTCTTCTTGAATTTGAAGGCGTGACGCAGAGGACTCTGGGGGAAGAGGGCAGCATAAGTCAGCTCCAAGATCAAATAAATCTTGTTGAAGGGAACGAATTTCTTCTTGAAGGACTCCATTTTCCATATGAGCACAAATAAGTCCAAGGGTGGCATTTGTCTCATCCACATCTCCAATGGCATCAATACGAAGACTATTTTTTAGAACGCGTGTTCCATCTCCTAAAGATGTTTTTCCGCGGTCACCTCCTTTTGTATAAATCCGAGTCAATTGAACCATGAAAATCTCCTACTTTCTCTTTTGTTTATCAAAATCTTTTTTAACTTTTCTCTTCTCAAAAAGAGCTTTTTGCAAAAAAAGGCTTTATCTTCGGTGAATTTAATCTATACTCTCTTTAATATAAAGGAAATACCGTCTTGATTGATATTTTAATTCTTGCTCTCTTTGCAGTCTTTATTTTGTTTCGACTTTACACCGTTTTGGGAAGCAAAACAGGCCTTGAAAAAAAGACGCCTCATCAGCCCTTTTCTCCGGCACAAAAGACGTCGGATTTGAAAAAAAAGGCAAAAAGTTTCTTTGGAGACGATACCGTTATCGACGTTCCCTTTGAACAAACTGAAAAAGGCGTAAAAGGAGGACAGCACGTTTTAGAATCTTTTAAAAAGAAAGATTCTACATTTCAAGTCCATCAATTTTTGGAAGGCGCTCAGACGGCTTTTGAGACAATTCTCACAGCATTTGCAGCCTCTGATAAAAAAACCTTGAAGTCGCTTCTGGCTCCAAAAGTGTTTTCTTTTTTTGTAGAAGATATTGAGAAGCGTGAAAATGACCATAAAACACTTCAAATTCTGATCAAAGATTTGAATGCTGAAATTATAAATGCACGCCTTACGTCCAAAACCATGGAAATTGATGTTCAGTTTGAATCAGAACAAACGCACACCCTTACGATCCCAAATTCGAGCATTTCAAAGCCTCCCATCGTCTCCCAAGAAGTTCTCATTTGTACGGATTTATGGACTTTTGAAAAACCTCTGAACGTGCAAGATCCAAACTGGATTCTTATTGCAACAGAAGAAGGATCCCCTTCCTCTTAAGAGTTTATGATCAATGACCTCTTTTTTTTCCAGGCCTGTCTCTTTTGAAGATCTTCCTTTTTGGGAACAGGAATCTTTTGAAAATCTCTTTCATCCTTTTAAAAGCACTTTCGAAAGTTTTTTAAAAGATCCTACATTGTGCCCTCTTTCTGTTGAAAAAGAGATTCTTTTTATCTCTGACCTTTTTCTTAAAAATTCTCCGTCTGTTCCCTCTGATCTCAAAAAATTCTTTGAAACATATTTCACGCCAATGGCCTCAATAAACAATGACGTTGGGCTTTTGACTGGATACTATGAAATAACCTTAAGAGCTTCTCGTACACCTTCTGATCGCTACTATGTTCCTCTTTACAAGCCGCCTCAAGACCTTATATTCATTGCCGATCTGGGGATGTATCATCCTCACTTAAAAGGACAAAGATGGGCAGGTCACCAAGGAAATGATTATCAAATTCACCCTTACTTGACGCGTCAAGACATTATGAAAGGATCACTCCAAGAAACCCCTTTCCTTTTTTTAGAAGACCCTATCTCTGCTTTCTTTCTTCATGTTCAAGGATCCGGTAAGATTTCTCTTGAGGATGGATCTGTCATTCGTGTGAGCTATAAAGCCACCAATGGACACCCGTATGTTTCCCTTGGAAAAACACTTCAACACCAAAAAATTTTAAGGGAAGATCCCTTAACAAAAGAAACCCTTGAAACCTATCTTCGGACACTTGACACAGAAAGCCTTTCTGAAACACTTGCTCTTAACCCAAGTTATATTTTCTTCGATGAGCTTCCCACTCTTGCAGAAGGACCTCCGGGTACCTTCAAGGAAGAAGTTCCTCTGACACCTCTTCGGAGTCTTGCAGCAGATCCTCTATACATTCCTCTAGGCTTGCCTGTTTGGCTCAATGCTTTTGATCTCAATCCAAAAATCAATTCACTCTTTCCCCGTCTCGTCCTAGCCCAAGATACGGGAAGCGCAATTAAAGGCCCTAAACGAGGAGATCTGTTCTGGGGAACAGGAGAAGAAGCCGGAAAAAACGCAGGGCTCCTTAATAATAAAGCAGACATGGTCCTTTTCTGGCCAAAGAAACGATTCTGATTACGCTCTTTATCATCTTTATTTTTAACATTTTTATTCCGGAAGAGATCATATCGTTATCATCCATTTTTTCAATTTTTCTTCAATCATCACCATATCAGAAAGTAATTCTCCAAAAGAAGGTTTATTGCCATACAACATCGTTTTCTCTGTCTGATTGTAATCAATTTTAAGATCTTCGAGTCGTTCTGATGGGGGAAGAAGTTTGATACCTTGAGTATTAATTAACGAATAATTAGCCCATGCTGAGGGAAAAAACATTATTTTATTTTTAATAACATCTTGAAGTAACTCTCTATTTTCCATGGATTTTTCAAAAACCCCTGATTTAAGAAGCATACTTACATCATAATAATGTCTTGAAAGCCGAAGTGGCGTTGCTTTTTCTAAAGGTCGATAGTGTTCTGCGTGAAGTAAGGTCACTTTTTCCCAAAAAGTTCTTAAAGGAGACAAACACGAAATAGGCAAAAGATCTTCTTTAAAACCTTCCAACTCTTCTGAGATAAAGGATTTAAAACATACTTTTTCAACGGGATACACATCACCACGAACACCAAATTCTAATAAAATACTTCTACGTATATAATCCTGGCCAATGTAATTTTTTTCTACAAGCACTTGAGGATAATAAAACCGTAAAGACTGTGGATCATCTTCTGATTTTAATTCCCATTTTTCACCTTCAAGCTCTGAACACAGTAAATCATGAAAAGAAATTTTGAGTTTTGACCCGATAAAGTCACAACAAACTATTTTCAATTCATTAAGAAGTTTGTCCCTTTTTTTACGAGACGAAGCATTAATAGGATCTTTATCGCCTTCAAATCCAAAATTTTTTCTATTTATGGTAATATCGCAATCCTCCGATAATCTATTAATAAGATTATAAGCTTTGGAAAGTGATGTACCTCCTTTAAAAACCATATCAACATCAAGAGAAAGAGAAAATAATTTTTTCAAGCACCATGTAATCCAAAAGTCTTTTTCGACAACGACAGGAAATAAACCTTTACGATCAGCAACAATTAAAAAAGCATCTCGAAGATCAACAGGGCTCAAATTTTGTTTAAACATTTTGAACAATTTTCTTTAAAGTATACTGCATCCATAAAGGCGCTCTAGGAATTAAAACTAGGAGTGCTTTCTTATCTTGATCATTTAATAAAGAACATATCTTTTTTATAAAAATTGTATCGTTAATTTTATCTTGACCAAAATAATACAATGCTTGAATAATAATTCCAACTTTTGTTCCTACACCCAGCATTTTTTTGTGAGAAACACGAATAAATCGCAAAGTTTGATTTCCAACTTTTATTACTTTTGACAGACCATCTGTCAAATAAACAGGCTGAGCCGGAATTTGCTGAGATAATCCTAAGTCATGAGCCGCTTGAGTGGGAGTAACTTGAATTTGATATCCAAACTTTTTTGCAATAGCTTCTGCAACTCTATCGGGATTGGGTGGAAGAATACCAAACTTTTGATTAATGAGAGGAACATCGTATAAACCGGTTGATAGCTTTCGGATATCACCTCTCTTAGAAAGACGACCCAAAGTTTGATCCACCACATTTCGAGGAGCAATGTCGGTAAAATCCATAGCACTAAATATCCACCCTTTTCCTTTTATATTAATACGCTCTTTAACATCTTTTGCCATCATCATTTCTCTCCTTATGAGAGAAATACTATCAATTTTTATGACAAAATGTCAAGTATTTCCTCTTATAAAAAAATCTATTTTATTAGATTGTATAAATTTGGTTAAATTAGTTCAGATAAACCTTAGATTTCTCTTTTGAAAATTTTCATGAGAGAGTTTTATTTGCATAATATCTCATAGCCTCCCCAAGAAATTCAATCATTTTAGGATGATATACATCAAAAAACTTCTTAAAATCAGGATGCTGAACATAGAGTTCAGACAACCCGATGTAGACCTCTCGCGTCAAATTAAAGAAACGATTCTGGAGTTGGTAATGACGGTGAATAATCGTTTGCACGTCATCAGAGTGAGGAGATAGACCTTTCTGAATTGCATCAGCAAGATCCTTATGAATTGTATCTCCTTTATTTTTTACTTCATCCCATACCTCTTTATCCCATATTGCAGTCCTTTTTTTGCATTCCAAAAGACGCTCTTCTGCAGGAGTACCGTGGTATTTTACGAGGTATTGCTCATATTCTTTTTGACGAGCGCTTTCAAAGCCATAATAGAGTTCTTTGTCTGACATCGTTTGTTTCCCTTCTAAATGCAAAATTGTTTTATCGATCGTCGAAATTAAGCTATTTATACGAACAAGATCTTCTTCCAAAACTTTTCTATGCGCAGATAAAGCTTTAAGGTTATCAAAGTCATTTTGCGACAGCAGTTTTTGGATATCATTTAAGGTGAATCCGAGCTCTTTAAAAAATAAGATTTGCTGCAAAATCAGCATTTGCTTTTCTTCATAGTACCGATATCCATTGTTACCAGAGTACGCTGGTTTTAAGAGCCCAATTTCATCATACCAGTGAAGTGTCCGTACACTTATGCCGGATATTTTCGCCAATTTTTTAACAGTGTAAGCCATAGTCTTTTGTCCTTAAATGATACAAACTCAAAGATAAAATATTACGTTACGTAAGGGTCAAGCGATAATTTTAGTCTTCTCTAAAAAACTTTTTTGACTTAAGTTTCTCAAAATAGCTATTACCAAAAAATCCTTTTTTATATCCGATTTTTTATTATCCCCTTATCTCTTGACAAAATCATAAATTATCATTATCTATTATATAGATAATATAAAGGAGTCAAAAATGCAAATAGTTGTTCGAAAATGGGGTGATAGCCTGGGGATTAGAATACCTATGGACTATTGCCGAAAATTAAATATCAATCCAAACACTAAACTGGAAATTTTAATAAAAGACCAAAAAATTACGATGTCTGTAAAGAAAAGCAAATTAGATGAAGTATTAGAACAAATGACCCCTGATACATTTCATTCTGCTTTACTAGAAGGAAACCCTGTAGGGAATGAAGAATGGTAGAATATATACCTAACCAAGGTGATGTTGTATGGGTAAGTTTTGACCCACAGCTCGGTCGCGAAATTAAGAAAAAAAGACCCGCACTCGTCCTGTCTCTCAAAAAATACAATGAAATCAGAGGAATAGCAATTGTTGTTCCTGTCACAAGCAAGACAAAAAAGTATCCCTTAGAAGTATGCTTAAACAGCATTAAAATTAATGGTTTCATCTTGCCAGATCAAATTAAAACCATCGACTGGAAAGAACGTAATGTTCAATACATCACGTCTGCTTCCAAGGATGTTGTTCAAGAAACCCTTGAAAAACTAAATTTACTCTTTGGAATTGAATTGGAATAATTCGAAAGATAAAATTAAGACTCTCTTTTACAAATAATTATATCAATATAAAGGTGTTGGAAACCTGGGGTGATCTATTTTCTCTATTGAAAATGTCCCCAATTCGACTTTTTGAAGATCCTCTTCTAATAAAGACCAGTTAAACGTCTGCCCTCTTTCGAGTCAGGTGATGTCACAACCTGTATCTGCTCCGTTACAGAACAGCATTCGCTTTTTCTAACTTCTCACACCTGCAAACCCGTAGGTCGTTCTTACGATCGCCTGTCCTCTTGAGAATCAGATTTACAGGCTTCCCACGTTCCTCCTACGAAGTGTGTTGCCTTAGCTGCCTGCTATGGACCGGAAAGCTATAATGTCCGTCAGGGAGCAAATTCTCTTACTCCTTCCAAATGGCTTTAGGCATAACGTCACGTTCAGGAACGAGGTTCTCGAATGGACCAACTTCTCTGACAGAATGAAAAAAACGAGTCACAGTTGCCTCAATCTTAAGATCAATTTCAGGACCTTTATTTTTGGTTTTCACCAATTCTATCACGCCTGGTATCATATTCCTTATAAACGTTCTATAAGCCAGAGTCTTATCAACCCTGCCTGCTAAACCTTCAATCTCTTGTTCAAGAGTATTTAGGAGCGATTCATTGTTCCCAAGTTTTTTGATAATGGTAAAATTTGTTCTCAGTTTTCTTAGCTTACCGTAATCCGTTTGTTGTGCTTGATGAACAAAGGCCAAATTGGCCTGATGGCAAATTGTGTCCTTAAATCCTGGAAATTGCATACCATCTGCTGTCCAAGTTTTAATAGGAAGCCTTACAAAACCTTCTTGATTTAACCCTATTAGGCCGATGTCACTAAATTCAGCATCTTTTTGAACTTGAGAATTCAAAACGTGTCCAGAAGAATGACCAACCTCTCTATCATCCATAGAAAAAGCAACGTCCGTAATATTACTAATGGAAGATATAATTCCAAAAGAAATAATTTTTAAAACATTTTTAAATGTTATGTTGTAATCCATCTTAATACTCCTTTATTAATAAATACTATAAGACACAATGGCACTAGATTAAGGAAGAAATCAATATTAACAACCAGTTATTTAAAAACGCGTCACCTTTCTGTATAATAGGGTTTATTCCAAAAGCCTCATACAAAAGGATCAGCATCATGACTATGAATAGAAATTTTTTAGGAAAAAATCAACAATTAAGTGTTATTTCTAATTTCAGAACTCCTGACCTCATAAAAAAAGAAAAAAGCTTTAAAATATGAATAACAGTTTATAATCATTAGGAAAATGAAGAAAAAAATCTCTAAAAA
>NCGZ01000071.1 GCA_002257235.1 Alphaproteobacteria bacterium 16-39-46 | reverse complement strand
GGAAAAATACGTTTCTGAGTTTTTTCGTAAGTATTCAGCACAATTCGTTGAATGAGATAGACGCTTAAGAAAAATCTCCAATGCTGTCAATAGAATCGAAAACAATGCTACAAATTCGACCCGGACTTTTTTACTGTCCTTTAGAATTTTTCTTAGGGTTGCATTATTGTTTCTTGGTGTTGATGTTTTCTATTCTCATGGCATTCCTATTAATTTCATAGAAATACCATATTACATGTTTTTTACCTCGGATTTTTTTTGTAATCCCTTTTAAAGGAGAAGTTTAAACACAAGCCAGCGGGAATTGAATAAGATATTTCGCAGCCTCTTGAAACGTTCTATTTCTATAATAAATGCTCTTTATAAACGTTACAGAAAGTACACTGGATTTTCAAAAAAATACCAAAAATCCTGTTAAATAAAAAATTCAGATGGTTTCATTTTAGTTTACTTTTTTCCATGTGCTGAATGGGTACAAGAATTTTTTAATTTAGTTGGCTCAAAATAAAAAATTCTGAGCCAACATAAATAATTTTTAACCTCTCTTATTTTCTGAGGCGATATCAAATAGTCTTTCTGTGTAGTTTAGAAACGAATATATACTTTGTACATACCCATGGAGATAGGCTTCGTCAGAAGGATATTGTTCTCTTGTTTGCTTGACAAACGCTACACTAATAGGAAGATAACTTAGGTAATTCGCGACTTTCTTCAACTCACCGTGAGCCCAATCATATCTATTTTTAAAAAATTCTTCTGGAGAAGCTGAAGCGGCCCATTCTTTGAAGTGACGCTCAGGATATTTTTCAAAATGATAATCTTGACCCATCAAAGGCTCCTTACCAATACTTGGATTTGCGGAATGAATCTCATCTACAAACTTCAAAAAAAGTTGACTGGGTCTGAATTCTGGATCTTTTAAAAGCTCTTCCTTATCGTCCTCAACAGTTTTAAGCCACTTCTGAGCAAGTTGTTGGCATGCTGGGTTAACTTTTTGGTTTCCCTTCTCTATAAGATCAGCATGGGGATCTCCTGGAGACATTGCATGCGTGGTGTGATAACTTGCACTTATTGAAAAAAATGATACCATCGAAATAGTTGCTAATTTTATTACAAACTTTTTCATTTAAAATTATATCCGTTCACAAATTTAGTTTTATTTAACGTACAATTTAGAAATTATAATTCAGTCCCAATATATTAAAGAAGTCTAAATGTCAAGATTTTTTTTCCAGTGATTTCTGGAATAAAAAAAGAAAAAGCTTTAAGAAAAAAAGGGTCTTTATTTCAAAAGAGATAAATAAACGCGTCTTAAAATCCTTAACTAGCAGACAAAAATAAAATGAGAAAAATGTAAAAAAGGTGCTGCAAAAAAACACAAAATTGATGATCTTTTTTTACCTCAAAAATGAAAGGTCAATTCAACGCAGATCTAACCTCTTCTTAAAAAATTTCAAACCCTATTTGGAGGGAACATTGTAAACGTAAAATGATTCACTCAAGTCATTCGAGGAGTGGTTATTTCTTGGAATGGTTAGCAACACCAATGCAGCCTTGGATTTCAAAGAAAGTCATACCAAAAGTCAACATGTCGAGCAATACGTAGGCTTTCAATTTTTTTTAATTATCACCCATTTTGAGGGCATCTAAGAAAGCCCGTTGAGGAATATCTACTTTTCCAAATTGACGCATTTTCTTTTTTCCTTCTTTCTGTTTATCGAGAAGTTTTCGTTTACGTGAGATATCTCCGCCGTAACATTTAGCCGTCACGTCTTTTCGAAGGGCTGAGACGGTTTCCCGAGCAATAACCTTTCCACCGATGGCAGCTTGGATGGCAATTTTAAAAAGTTGTCTGGGAATGATATCTTTGAGGCGTTCGCACATAACACGTCCTCGATTATCGGCTTGATCTCTATGAACAATGCATGACAGTGCATCAACGGGTTCTGCATTGACAAGAATGGAGAGCTTGACGAGGTCTCCTGTTTCATACCCATCCATTTGATAATCAAAACTGGCATATCCGCGACTGATGGATTTAAGGCGATCGTAAAAGTTAAAAACAACTTCATTGAGAGGAAGCCTATAGACGACCATTGCTCTTGATCCTGCATAGGTTAAATTAAGCTGAACACCTCGTCTCTCAGAACACAGCGTTAAGAGAGCCCCTAAATATTCATCGGGAACAAGAATGGTTGCTTGAATCCAAGGTTCCTCAATATGATCGATTCGGACAGGATCTGGCATATCCGCAGGATTATGGAGTTCTAGAAATTCACCATTTGTTAAAAAAATACGATAGATAACACTTGGGGCCGTTGCAATTAAATCTAAATTAAATTCCCGCTCAAGCCGTTCTCCAATGATCTCTAAGTGTAAAAGACCTAAAAAGCCACATCTAAACCCAAATCCAAGAGCAGCAGACGTTTCTGCCTCAAATGAAAAGCTTGCATCATTGAGATGAAGCTTTTCAAGACTTTCCCGAAGTCGGGGATAGTCATCTGCATCCACCGGAAAGAGGCCACAAAAGACAACAGGAACTGAGGGTTTAAACCCTGGAAGAGGAACAACATCGCGATTTCTATCGTCGGTAATCGTGTCTCCAATTTGACAGTCGGCAACGTGTTTGATGCTGGCCGTAAGATATCCAACTTCCCCAGGCCCAAGCTGAGCAATGGGCGTAATTTTGGGGGTGAAAACACCGACCTGTTCGACTTGGTAGGTGGCATTCGTCGCAAACATCCGAATTTTCTGGTTTGCTTTCAAAACACCATCTTTAATACGAACAAGAATGACAACACCAAGATAGGCATCATACCAACTGTCAATCAAGAGAGCTTTTAGAGGCGCATCGAGAACCCCCGTTGGAGGTGGAAGCCGCGTTACAATGGCTTCTAAAACATCTGGAATGCCAATGCCTGTTTTGGCTGAAATCAAGATGGCATCTTGGGCAGGAAGTCCAATAACATCCTCAATTTGTGTTTTGATCCGGTCTGGTTCTGCTGCAGGAAGGTCAACCTTATTCAGAACGGGGACAATTTCATGATTGTTATCAAGGGCAAGATAAACATTTGCAAGGGTTTGTGCTTCAACACCCTGACTTGCATCGACCACCAAAAGTGATCCTTCACAGGCTGCAAGAGATCTACTGACTTCATAGGCAAAGTCAACATGTCCTGGCGTGTCCATGAGATTGAGTTCATAGGTTTGTCCATCGTTGGCTTTATAAGTCAGACGTACCGTTTGTGCTTTGATCGTAATCCCACGTTCGCGCTCAAGATCCATTGAATCGAGAATTTGCTCTTTCATTTCACGACTCTCAAGGCCTCCACACGCTTGAATGAGACGATCCGCAAGGGTGGATTTGCCATGGTCAATATGGGCAATAATTGAGAAGTTTCGGATGAGAGAAAGAGGTATTTGGGTCATGTATAAATTCTTTTAAATACGTAAGGAAGCGCCTACGGTTTTTTGAGCCGTTTCAATGATGTGCTGAGAGAGTTCTTTGATCTCGGCATCTTTAAGGGTTTCCGCGTGAGGACATAAAACAACGCGGAGGGCAATGGATTTTTGAGACGGTAAAAGCCCGTCTCCGGTATAAACATCAAATACCAAAACGTCTTCAATGAGAGATTTATGAAGCGCATAAATGGCATCAATCAGAGGGTGTATTTCTGTGTCTTTCTTCAAGATGAAAGCAAAATCGCGCGTGACTTTTGGAAAAGGAGATAAAAATAACGCTTTTTTGGGAGGAGAATATTTCGGAGGAGGAAGGGCATTCAAGAAGATTTCAAAGGCAAATGTGGGCGTTTGATAACTAAGATCAAAGTTTTTTAAGAGAGCCGGATGGAGAGCTCCAAAGAAGCCAAGCAATCGTTTAGAGCCTTGATAAATGGCACCGCTCATATGCGGATGAAAGAAAGGTGGGATACCCTCTCTTTTGATTTGAAAAGATGTTGAGGACATTCCCCATCCTTCAAGAAGGCTAAAGACATCGGCTTTAATGTCAAAAAGATCAAAAGGACGCATTTCTTTTTTCCAGTGAACCGCAGTATTTTCGCCTCTTCGGATACCTGAGAGGGTTAAAATTTGATCTCCTGGAGAGGTTCCTTTAAAAAGGGACCCGAGTTCAAACAATGACGCAGAAGGGAAGCCTTGGTTCTCATTTTTAAGGAGCACCTTTAAAAGGCCAGGGAAGAGAGAAGGTCTTAAATTGGACATGTCGTGTGAAATCGGATTTTCAAGCGTGAGATATTCCTTTTTTTCCTCAAAATAAGAAAATTCCTCTTCAGAGATCAAAGCGTAAGTAACACATTCAGACAACCCCCTTTGAGCCAAAAGGCGTTTTAAAAAGATTTGTTTTTCTTGAAAAGGGGTTAAAAGTGTGTCGCTTTCCAAAGCCTTTGAAAAAGGAGGAAGGGGAAGATTTGGGAGAGAATCAAACCCTTTGAGGCGTAAAATTTCTTCAATAAGATCTTCTTCTTTTTCAACGTCAGGACGCCAGGAAGGAATCTCAAGAGTAAGTGTTTCAGAAGTTTCCTGTGTTGGGGTAAATCCAAGCCTGCATAACGTGTCTTTTGATTCTTGAGGAGAAACGTCAACACCTGTTTTTTGGAAAAAATGGTCATATGTTAAAGAAGCATGACGCGGAAGGTAGGCCTTTGGAGAGAGGTCCAAGATATGACTCGGTGTCCCACCGCAGATATCAAGAATAAGGCGAAGGCCTGTCTGAAGACCAAAAGATACACTTAAAGGATCAACGCCGCGTTCGAATCTTTGACGGGCATCACTTTGAATCATTAGTTTCTGTCCAGTTTTCCCAATGAGGATAGGATCAAAGAGGGCGCATTCTAAAAAAACATCTTGTGTTTCAAGGGTGCATCCTGAGCTCATTGCTCCCATAATGCCAGCGATGCTTTGGACACCATACGAATCACTGATAATGAGAATAGAGGGATCGAGAGAGTAGGTGGTTCCATTTAAGCCTTCGAAAGTTTCAGAGACTTTTGCAAAACGAACTGTGAGGTCAGATATTTTATGAGCGTCAAACACGTGAAGAGGACGGGAAAATCCGAGAGAAAGATAATTGGTAATGTCAACAAGGGCAGAGATAGGCTTGAGACCTGCAGCCGTCAAAAATGATTTAAGCCACGGAGGGCTTTCACAGTTTTTGACACCGCGAATATAACACCCCATAAATTGAGGGCATGCATTTCGTGCGATAACTTCTGGATCAAGGGACACCGAAAGAGGGCTTTGAAAGGACCCCTGTATCTTGGGAACCGTCGGTGTTTTTAAAGTTCCGAGTTGTTTTGCAGAAAGATCGCGCGCAATTCCAAAAACACCAAAACAATCTGGGCGGTTGGGTGTAATCTTAAGATCAAAAAGAATTTCTCCAAAGTGTATGACGTCTTTAAAGGAAGCGCCTGCAGTAAAATGACCGGAGAGCTCCATAATTCCGTTGCTTTCATCGGCGAGGCCTAATTCTTTTTGAGAGCACAGCATACCTTCACTGAGCACACCGCGGATCTCGGAAGATTTAAGAACCTGTTTGGTTGAGGGGATCAAGCTTCCCAGAGGCGCATAAACGACCCAAATTCCGGGGCGTGCATTCGGAGCGCCGCAAACGACTTTTGAGAGGTTTCCTTTTCCAAGGTCAACATGACAAATTTGGAGACGATCAGCATTTGGATGAGGTTCGGTTTCTGTAATATATCCAACTTTAAAAGGGGCAAGGAGGAGGCCCTGGTCGTTGAGAGATTCAACTTCAAGGCCAAGATTGACCAAAGCTTCTCCGATTTCTTGAGGAGAAAGATCAGTGTCTAAATAGTGTTTGAGCCACGCGAAAGAGAATTTCATGGGACTACACTCCCAAAGAGAGAGGGGCTCGTTCCCCACGAAAATCCATAGTGATTAAGCCATCTTAAATCTCCTTCAAAAAAAGACCTTAAGTCTGGAATTCCATATTTTAACATGGCAATGCGTTCAAGGCCCATTCCGAAGGCAAATCCTCCGATTTCAGAAGGGTCAAGCCCACAATTTGAGATGACATTTGGATGGATCATTCCGCACCCAAGGATCTCAAGCCAGTTCTCCGCTTTTCCAAGCACGATTTTCCCGTCTTTATGGCTATATCCAATATCAACTTCAGCGGAAGGTTCTGTAAAAGGAAAAAAACTCGGACGAAGCCGGATTTCAAGTTCTGGAAGATCAAAGAAGAATTTTAAAAATTCCGTCAGAAGCCCTTTCAGATGCCCCATATTTAATCCCTTCTCAAGGGCCACGAGCTCGATTTGATGAAACATAGGGGTGTGAGTATTATCATAATCAGAACGATAGACAGGCCCAATGGAGACAAAACGAAAGGGAGGTTTTTTTGTTTTGAATTGACGAATTTGGACATTAGATGTGTGTGTTCTTAAGAGAAGAGCTTCTTCTGGATTTTGAGGGTTACGGGCTTTGAGGTAAAAAGTATCGTGCATTTGGCGTGCTGGATGATGTTTCGGGATATTTAAATCGCTAAAATTATAATCTGAAGTCTCGATTTCTGGGCCCTCTTCAAGAGAAAATCCTTTTTTTGTAAAAAAGGAAAGAACCTCTTCTTTTGCTTGTGTTAAGGGATGAACTTTACCAGAGATAGAGGGGCGGATGGGGAGTGTAATGTCTTCCCAAACTTCTTTTAGAGAATCTTCTAAGGCAAGAGTCTCAAGGAGCTTTTTTTGACTCTCAAGAGCTTCCTCAATTTTACTTTTGAAGGAATTCAAAAAAGCACCTTGGGTGCGCTTCTCGTCGGGACTTAAAGCACCCAACGTTTTCATGTGTTCTGTCAAGAGACCTTTTTTTCCTAAAATAGAAATACGAATGTCATCAAGACCTGAAAGCGTTTGAGTTTCCTTAATGTTTTGAAGAAGAGATTCTAAAGCGCGTGGATCTAAAACAGACGATGAAGAAGACATCAGGACATTCCATTAGTAATCATGAAGAAAATTTCTTTTTCTGACTCTTTATAGCAGGGTCTCTTCCTAAAAACGAGAGACAAAAAAGGGCACCCGCAGGCGCCCTTCTTTAAGCAAAAGCTTTTTAAGCTTTTTGAAGGGCATTACGCACTTCATCCACCAAACCTTTAAAGGTCTCTTTTTCAGAAATAGCCAATTCAGAGAGAACTTTACGGTCCATTTCGATACCAGCTTTTTTAAGTCCAAATATAAACTGAGAATAAATCATACCATATTCCCGCACAGCTGCGTTAATACGTTGGATCCAAAGAGCTCTAAATTCACGTTTCTTCGCCTTACGGTCCCGATACGCATAGAGTAACCCTTTCTCAACTTTTTCAACGGCAACCCGGAAACAGGTACTCGAACGTCCTCTGTATCCCTTGGCCAGTTTTAAAATCTTTTTGTGACGATTATGGGTGGTCACACCCCTTTTTACGCGTGCCATCTATTTTCCCCTTATCCGTTTGGAAGCATATATTTCTTAACAACTTTGGCGTCCATTTCTTTCATAATGGTTGCACCTCTGGCTGTTTGAATCATTTTCTGGGGACGTTTTGTCATTCCGTGACGTTTGCACGCAGGTCCCATCTTGACCTTACCGGCAGCGTTTAAACGAAAGCGCTTTTTAGCACTACTTCGTGTTTTCATCTTGGGCATTTTATATTCCTTTCTTTAAGGGTCTGTATCATAAGGGCAAGTTAGGCATGCCCCCAAGACAAATGCTATTGCATCTGGTTTAAAGTTGACTTTAAACTTCTTGGGCCTACCCGCACCTCAGACATCTTTATAAAAGTCTTCTCTTAAAAAAACAAGTTTTAATTTTTACTTAAAACTATATTTTTAAGAATTAACCTGTGAGAGATTCGTGGAAAATAAATTTTCTCGCGGAAGCTTTTGAGGGGTGGTAGAGTTTTTCTTGGCATAAACGTCATCTTTTGGAGGTTCAAAGCTTTATCAAATTTGTACCTTTAAAAATGATTTTAAAACTCACGTCATAAAATCTATGACATTCTTTGTCAAATGTTAAGGACACGAGACGATGATAGAACGAGATTAGAAGCCCTATATAATAAAGATCGGAACGAGCGATTTTAAAAAGCTTGTGACAGAGAGTACGGTTTTTGTTGATAAAACGGTTTTGATAAAAAATATTATTGAAGATGCGTTTGATGTTCTTCTCATCACGCGCCCACGGCGGTGGGTAAAGACCCTCAATATGTCAATGCTTCAGTATTTTTTTTAACGTCTCTGTTCAAGAAGATGGGAGAGTTGATGAAGAAGAAAGAGCCAGAAGACATGTTATCTTTTCCAAAATGAAGATTGGAGAAGACCAAAAGATAATGTCAGAATATTTTGGACAATATCCGGTGATCTTTGTCTGCTTTAAAGACATTAAAGGGTTAACGTATGAAGAGCTTGAAATGGGCATAAGAAATCTCATTCATAAGCTTTATGTTGCTCATGAGTATCTTCTCCAAAGTACAAAGATAAGGGAGACTAAAAAAGAAGATTTTAGGAAATATCTCATCAAAGAGTTTGATTTATCCGAATTAAAAGAGAGTCTTCTTACATTGAGTGAATTGCTTTTTCTCCATTTTAGAAAAAAAGTCATCCTTCTCATTGATGAATATGACACGCCGACGAATGATTGGTATGCAAAGCAGCTTGCACGGGGTGGAAACGCTTCCGATGAAGATGAACTCTATCTCCAGAAAATACTCCTTTTGTTCGGAGGCCTTTTTAGTAAAGCCCTTAAGGGGAATGATTATCTTGAAAAGGGCCTCGTGACTGGAATTTTACGTGTTGCGAAGGCAAATCTTTTCTCAGGACTCAATAATGATGGGGAGCTTAAGGCCTATTGGGTGGGAACAGCGAGTACAGCTCTGATTGAAAATGCACTTATCCTTGATAAATTCCAAGAAGAGATTCAAATTTTGAGTAATGACGGAAGTGTCGAGATGATCGCAGATCCTAAAATGGTCTTTGCGGATATCAAATCATCGCCCAATGCGCTTTATAATCTTTTGCTTTTTTCAGGATATTTAACAGCCGAAAGAAGCCTAGAAAATGAAGATGCAACGTATAGCTGCGATGTTAAAATACCCAATCGTGAAGTACGTGGAACCTTTAAGGGGTCTCTTGAAAAATGGATTGCTAAAAAGTTTAATCTTGAGGTGAGGGACTATAATGCCTTTTTGAATGATCTTTTGAAAGGTGATGTGACAACATTTTCTGAAAAACTTAAAAGTTATATTGCTGTATCAACAAGTTTTTATAGCAGCGGCCCTAAAAACGCAGAGCTTTTTTATAATGGATTTATCCTTGGCCTCATCTCTGCAGTTTCTTCACAATATTTTGTGGAGACAGAAAAGGAATCTGGATTGGGACGCGCGGATCTTATTCTTATCCCAAAGCCTGTTGCAAAATATAAAAATGCTCTTATTTTGGAGTTTAAGTTTTCTAAAGGAGAAGAAGATTTAGCTCTTCTTGCAAAGAAGGCTCTTGAGCAAATAGAGGCGAAGAATTACGCGACTAAAGTTAAAGAGCACGATGCAGTTGAAAAGATCCTTAAGGTCGTACTTGCCTTTCGGGGGAAGGATGTTGATGTTGCCTTTAAAGAAGGATAAGGAAGAGATTTTCTGAACTAACTCCAATAGTAGAAATAAAGCTCCGCAGACATGAGTTGCAGAGAGGCCAGATAAAGTCAATCTGCCCCTTCTTCGATGGATAGTTTCTCGGAAAGATCGGTATCAATAAGAGGCTCCAGACAAAAATGATTCTGAAGGCAAAAGCTTTCTATTCTTCATTAGAAGAATCAAATTTCTTAAGTCTGACTCTACGCATTTCTTCGAGGGTTAGTTGTGCTTGTCCGTCAGGGATGGAGGCAGTGCTTATAACGAGGGGGACGGATTGAGCTAGGCGTGGTCTTTCCCTTAATTCCAACTCTTTTACTTGTTTTTCTAAGTCAGTTAGATGAGAGATGGTTTCATTAGGGTTGAGTGGTAGAGGTTGACGTTCTTTCTTGAGTTGGAAGAGAAGATGTTAAAATCCCTGAAAAGGAACTCAAGAGAGACGAAGAATATTAAAGAGAGATAGTGTCCTGATCGAAAAAATAAGGCAGAATTTTAGGCATGTAAAGACGTTAGAGGGACTGAGTACTGGTCTTTAGGGCTGTTTCTGAGATTCAGAAACAGATGGATCAGACATACGATCAACATAAGGTTGCAAAGAAACGAAAAGAGAAATAAAATCAGAGATAAGACGTTGGAGAAGAGAATGGTTAAGAGTGATATCATTGAAGAGCTTAAAAAATATGAGCCTGAGTTTTGCCAAAAGGGTGTAAATCATGTCGCTCTTTTGGATCTTATGCACGCGGACAGCAAGGACCTCTCAGTGATATTAATATTTTAATAGAACTGAATCCGAACGACGAGATAGATATTTTTTCCTATGTTGCCCTTAAGGAACAGATTGCAAATTTTTTTGATTGCCCTGTTGACGTTGTTCATAGAGTTGCTTTGAAGAAAGAATTGAGAGGGTGCGTGGAAAAGGCCGCAGCCTATGCCTTTTAAGGAGCAGAACAAATGCTTTTAGATGCTTCTGGAAAATATACTTTTTAGAAGAGACCCCACGGTCGCCTCAAGAAAGATTCAAGACCCTCCCTTTGAGATGACGTTTTTGAGAGTATCCTGATTCCAACCACAGGCCTTGCGGGCACCCTTGATG
>NCGZ01000070.1 GCA_002257235.1 Alphaproteobacteria bacterium 16-39-46 | reverse complement strand
TCTCACCGAGGTGACCAAGCCTCAGAGGGAAATCCTCAAAAAACTAAAAATCGTCTCAGATGAACAAACATAGTTACAGAATCTTCGGGAATTTAGGTTACAAGGGTCGATTTTCCGACCTGACGTGCTCCTCGAATAATCAAAGGTTTCCGATCTGGTTTCCGGATCCATTTTAATAAATTGTCTAATTCTGAACGATATAATTTCATAAAATCTCCCAAAACAAGGGGTTGTTTTGTCCTATCTTTGGATATTTTAGGGGGTTGTTTTAGAAAAATCAATAGATAAATCACTGGCGTCCGGTAAACATTTAATCTGAAGTTCTGAAACGCTTATCCTGTATACGTTATAGAAAATTTTAGAGCGTTATCAACTTGAACTGAAAGATTGTTCAAACTCTTGATGTATTTGCGTATTCTGATCAATTCGAAGGGTGATTCTGGTTCAAATCGAAGGGACAAAGCCTCATAAAGAAATATTCAAAAAATTAAAAATCGTCTCTGATGAACAAGCATAGTTGTAAAGCTCACGGGAATTTAGGTAGGTTGAAAATCATATTTTCAGGGATCACACTCCCAATATATCCAACTTTTAGGGAGTATACTCTATTCTAAATGACTTTTTTGAATTTAAGAAGAAGAAAATGCGATTTTTTCGGAATAAAGAGTTTTAAACTGTCTTTTGTCCACAGACGTCCAATTTTTGCTCTTATTACCAATCTTCCTGGGAAAATTTTGGGCTCATTTTAGAAAAGTCTATCGCAAAAAATCTCTTTAAATTTACGCCACGCTTTCAGCACTCTCCGTATACACAAAACACGACTCTTTATTAATTTGGGCATATCCGTTTTCAATATCAAATTGTCTCAAAATCTCAGAGCTTGTTTTATAAAGATCAAGACGTCCCTTTTTTAAGGCAACAACCATCGGGATATGGTTCTCAAGAACCCCGAGGGCGCCTTCTTCTCCCGGAAGAACGCACATGAAAACATCCTCGTCTAGGAGAACCCCTGATGGCGTAATGATCATCACTTTAAACATTCTTATTTTTTCTCTTCTGTTTCCAAACGTGCAAATCTTTCTAAGACTTCGTCAAGGTTTCCTGCCATGTAAAATAGGTTTTCAGGAATATGATCACAGGTTCCCTTCACAATGGCTTGGAATCCTTTAATGGTCTCCTCAAGGGGCACAAAGCATCCCTTCAGTCCTGAAAACACTTCCGCCACAAAAAAAGGTTGTGACAGAAATTTTTGAATTTTTCGCGCCCGCATAACGGTCAATTTATCCACCTCTGACAACTCTTCCATTCCGAGAATCGCAATAATATCTTGAAGGGATTTATACGTTTGAAGAATCTTTTGCACCTCTCGGGCAATTTCATAGTGGGCCTCCCCCACAATGCGGGGATCTAAAATACGCGACGAGGAGTCGAGGGGATCTACGGCTGGATAGATACCAATCTCCGCAATCTGTCGATTTAAAACAGTTGTTGCATCAAGATGCGTAAAGGACGCAGCAGGTGCAGGATCTGTGAGATCGTCTGCCGGAACATAAATCGCCTGAACACTTGTAATCGATCCTTTATGCGTACTTGTAATTCTTTCCTGAAGAGATCCCATTTCCGTTGCAAGAGTTGGTTGATACCCCACAGCCGAAGGAATGCGTCCTAAAAGGGCAGAGACTTCTGATCCGGCTTGCGTAAATCTAAAAATGTTATCAATGAAGAGAAGCACATCTTGATGGGCAACGTCTCTAAAATATTCAGCAACTGTTAACGCTGTAAAAGCGACACGAGCACGCGCGCCAGGGGGTTCATTCATTTGAGCATAAACGAGAGACGCTTTTGATCCCTTTTTATCTAAATCAATAACACCCGAATCAATCATTTCATGGTAAAGATCATTTCCTTCCCGGGTTCTTTCCCCAACCCCCGCAAAGACGGAATACCCCCCATGGGCCTTTGCAATGTTATTAATAAGTTCCATAATAATAACTGTTTTTCCAACGCCAGCGCCCCCAAAGAGACCTATTTTTCCACCCTTTGGGTAGGGCGCTAAAAGATCAATAACTTTAATGCCTGTAACGAGAATCTCTGTTTCTGTGGATTGCTCCGTAAACAAGGGAGCCTCATTATAAATGGGCTGCATGAGTTTTGAGTGTATGGGGCCTCTCCCATCTAAGGGCTCTCCCGTAACTCCCATAATGCGTCCCAAAGTCTCCTCCCCAACGGGAACCGTAATGGGATGCCCTAAATCCGTCACCGTTTGTCCTCGAACAAGACCATCCGTTGCATCCATTGCAATGGTGCGAACCTGATCGTCACCTAAATGCTGTGCCACCTCTAGGATAAGAGGGTGACCATTATTTTCAGTCTGAAGAGCGTTCAAAATACGGGGGAGATGATTCTCAAAATAAACATCCACCACGGGTCCTATCACCTGCGTAATGACTCCAGAATGCTTGATGATCGCATCCGTTAAAGCCTTTTCAGATTTTTTAACGGTTTTTGCCCGAGAGGGAAGATTCGTTACTTTTGAACCCATTGGCTTTTTATCTGTTTTTTTGGTGAAATCTTCGCTTTTCATAAGTTAGAGGGCCTCCGACCCTGAAATAATTTCGATTAACTCTTTTGTAATGGTTGCCTGACGAGACCTATTATAAAGCAATTGTAAAGATTGTGTCATTTCTTTTGCATTCCGTGTTGCCCCATCCATTGCCATCATACGAGCCCCTTGCTCACTCCATTCGGTTTGAAGCATACCATGCATCACACGCGTGGAAAGATACATCTCTAAAAAAGACTCTAAAAACAAAGAAGGATCGGGTTCAAATTCACGCAATGATTGGAGAGGACTTCTTTCTTCTCTCGGAAAAAAAGAAACAGGAATAAGCTGTTCTTTTTGCGGAACCTGGCTCATAACTGAATAAAACTGACTGTAGAAGAAAGTACAAACATCAAACATGTCTCTCTTATAGAGATTCATAATATGGTCTTTTAAAAAATTGGCCTTTTTAAACGCGTTCGTCTCATTGTTTAAAACCATTTCTTCTTTTAAAAAATATCCCCCCCAATTCCCTCTTAAAAGATCACGGCCTTTCCGACCCCATGGGAGAATAGAAAATGTCTTTCCTTCTTCTTCAAGACTTTTTAAATGATTTTTAACCTCACGAATAATAACGGTATTAAAGGCCCCGCATAATCCTCTGTCCGACGTCATCACAATAATTAAATGACGTGCGTTCTCTTTGGGAGGCATCAGAAGCTCGACTCCAACCGTATCAATCTGTTCGAGCGTTAAAACATCTTTCAGGAGAGTTTCAAATCCTTTAATAAATACCTCTGCTTCTTCATAACGTGTCTCTGCTTTTCGCAATTTGGATCCAGACACCAACATCATCGCTGTTGTTATTTTCTGAGTTTCTTGTACCGTTCGAATGCGCGTACGCAATGTTTTAAGACTTACCATCAACGCCTCTATACAAAGTTTTCTTTAAACTGATTTAGAAACTCTGATAATTCTTTTTCTGTTTCCTCTGAAAGCTTCTTGTCCTGCCGAATCGTTGTCAATAAAGAAGGCTTTTCGCGCCTCAGATCACTTAAATACATTTCTTCAAATCTCTGAATATTTTCAGGAAGGACATCATCTAAATACCCGCGCACCCCCGCAAAAATAGAGACCACTTGCTCTTCCATTGGCATCGGACAATATTGTCGTTGCTTTAAAAGTTCTGTTAAACAAACCCCCCGTTTTAAAAGATCTTGTGTGGACTTATCAAGGTCTGCGCCAAATTGTGCAAAAGAAGCCATCTCTCGATATTGAGCAAGTTCAAGTTTAATTTTACCTGCAACCTGTTTCATCGCTTTCGTTTGAGCAGCCCCGCCCACGCGTGAAACCGATAATCCAACGTTAATCGCAGGGCGTATTCCTTTATAAAATAAATCAGATTCCAAGAAAATTTGACCATCTGTAATGGAAATCACATTTGTTGGAATATAAGAGGAGACGTCTCCACCTTGCGTTTCAATAACCGGGAGTGCCGTCAAAGAGCCTCCGCCATAGGCCTCAGAAAGTTTCGCTGCACGCTCCAGCAATCTCGAATGTAAATAAAAGACGTCTCCCGGATAAGCTTCACGCCCAGGGGGACGCCGTAAAAGAAGGGACATTTGACGATAGGCCACAGCATGCTTTGAAAGATCATCATAAATAACGAGGGCATGCATGCCACGGTCTCTAAAATATTCTCCCATGGCACATCCGGTATAAGGTGCCAAAAATTGAAGGGGGGCAGGTTCCGAAGCTGTTGCAGCCACAACAATCGAGTATTCCAAAACACCAAAATCATCGAGCGTTTTTACAATTTGGGCCACCGTTGACCGTTTTTGACCAATGGCAACATAAATACAAAATAATTTCGATTTTGGATCAGCCCCCGCATTGGCTTCTTTTTGATTCAGAATCGTGTCAATGAGAAGAGAGGTCTTTCCCGTTTGACGGTCTCCAATAATGAGTTCTCGTTGTCCACGTCCAATCGGAACAAGGGCATCAATCGCCTTTAGGCCCGTTTGCATAGGCTCACGCACCGACTCACGCATAATAATTCCAGGCGCTTTTACCTCAACACGCCCCTTTTCAACATCAATAAGAGGTCCTTTCCCATCGATGGGGTTTCCTAAAGCATCCACCACGCGCCCGAGAAGACCCATTCCCACCGGAACTTCCACAATCTTTCCCGTACGTTTAACAATATCTCCCTCTCGAACCTCACGATCGGTTCCAAAGATCACAATCCCGACATTATCGATTTCAAGATTAATGGCCATTCCCTTAAGACCTGATGGAAATTCGACCATTTCCCCAGCTTGGACATTGTCCAAACCATAAACATGGGCCACACCATCTCCCATCGACAAAACACGCCCAATCTCTGAAACTTTTGGAGCTTCAGAAAATTCAGAAATCTCTTTTTTTAAGATAGATGCAATTTCAGATGCTCTCATTCTCATTACGATTTTCCTCTCAAACTTTTTTCAAGGCCACTGATCTTTGTTTTTAAAGAACAGTCAATAAGAGTTGAATAAATCTGCATCCGAAACCCGCCTAAAAGTTTTGGATTCTCTACAACCGATAAAATAATGTCTTTCCCTGTTTTTTCTTTTAAATACGTTCTCAGAAACGTTTTTTCATCTTCTGTTAAAAAAACAGAAGACTCAACTAAAACAGGAAGAAATCCCATGTGCGACTCAAGGTAACGTCGATACCCTTCAATAATTGGAAATAAAAGATTCAATCTATGATAACGGTCCAAAATCCCAATAAAGTTTTTCATCAAAAGGGAGAGGCTTTCTGTCAACGCTGCTAAAGAATGTTTTTGTTCTTTTTTTTGAGACTTAGGGTATAAAACATGCTTCATCATTCCAGAGTTTACACGAAGCCGCTCTTCCAATTTCCTAAAATCAACATCGACCTCTTCAACCCTATTTTCATCTTGAGCTAAAGAAAAAAGCGTCTTGACATATGTATTAACAATTTGGCCATTACTAACTTTTCGAGAACCCAAAAAACAAACTCCTGTTATTCATAAACTCTAAAAAAGAACCCCTATCCAGGTAAACCTCTTTCCTTTATATCATAATCCACCTTTTTTAGGAACAACCTTAACGCATTTCCGCATCGTTTAACCTAATTTTAAAACATTTGGAAAATGCGCTCTTTCAGAAAGTCTCTCATAATCATCGAGCTTTCCTTCGAATAGTTCTCCTCTGCCATCGGATGTCATTGCAAAGATGTGCGTTGCAACATGGTTAATAAAAGAACGATTATGGCTTACAAACAAAACCGTCCCCTTAAAATCCTCAAGGGCATCACTTAAAACTTCGGTGCTGGACATATCCAAATGGTTGGTTGGTTCATCCAACAATAAAAAGTTAGACTTTTGGACCAACAAACAACTCAGTCCCAGCCTGCTTTTTTCACCGCCTGAAAGAACCCCTGTTTTCTTAAAAACATCATCTTTCTGAAACAACACCCCGCCGAGCGTTGCACGGGCACGCTGCTCAGAAACATCTCCCTGCGCCATAATGTTTTCAAGGACCGTTTTCCGGTCATCAAGCGCCTGAACCTGGTCTTGCGCATAATATCCAATCGTGACGGTGGGACCCAACGTGAGGTCTCCTTTCAAAAGAGGGATTTCTCCGGAGATCGTTTTTAAAAGGGTTGACTTTCCAATCCCATTCGCGCCGATGATCGCTATTTTTTGACCCCGTTCTATCTTCAGAAAAAGACGTGTTGCCAAAGGAGATGTATAGCCAATTGTCCCATCATCAAGCGTCATCACATGCTTTCCACTGGGGACGTCAACTTTAATGCTTAAGGTCATTTGAGGAGCCTCTTCCTCATGAACAATCGCTTCCTCTAATCCCCGAAGACGTGCGAGCATTTTCATGCGGCTTCTCACTTGAGCTGCCTTTGAAGGCTGTGCGCGAAAGCGATCACAAAATCGTTCAATATGTTCATAACGTGTTCGAATGTTTTTGGAATTTGCCTCACTTTGAAGCTGTTTCAGTTCATTCTGCTCTAAAAAAGAATCAAAATTTCCTTTATAGGGCGTTAAAACCCCTTTTTGAAGATGCAGCGTTACCGTTGAAAGCCTATTGAGAAGATCCCTGTCATGCGACACAAAAAGAAGTGTTCCTTTAAACGTTTCTAAAAACTGTTCAAGCCAAATCATACTTGGGAGGTCAAGATGGTTTGTCGGTTCATCCAAAACCAAGAAATCAGGTTTATTAATCAAGGTTCGTGCAAGCTCAAGTCGCATGCGCCAGCCTCCCGACAGAGACGTTGGAGATTGATCAAATTGTGAGGCTTTAAAACCAAGCCCCATCAAATACCCCCGAGCTTCGGACTCAAGAGCATATCCTCCCTTTTGAAAATAGGCTGATTCAAGGGCGTCATATTCATGAAAAAGATCGTCAGAATAATTTTCTCCCATTCGGGCAAGCGCCTCATCACGCTTGAGACGAATCTCGCGAAGGTCATAAGCACCCTCCACACATTCTTCAAGAAGCGTGGGTTTTGGAGTCGGATTGGGATCTTGGGGGAGATAACCAACCGTTACTTTTTTAGGTTTCGTAACACTGCCCGCATCCGCCTCTTCAAGCCCTGTAATAATATTTAAAAGGGTTGTTTTTCCAGTCCCATTAGGCCCCACAAGGGCAATACGCTCCCCTTCTGGAAAATGATACGTCACGTTGGTCAAAATAGAACGACCCGCATATTTCTTAGTCACATTTTGTAAAAATATCATGTACGGTCTCCAAAACTCCTGAAAACAGAAGTTATCTTAATAAATAGTGTATAAGTCCTGCCGTACTTAAATTAAAATTTCCGGCACACATCAAAAATGCGTGCCGCATCATCCTGTGATGACAATCCCTTTAAAAGACATATCGAAAAACCTTCATTAAAAAAAGAGTGCGTTCAGACTAAACTGAAATATAGTCCAAAATAGGCGCATAAAACAAGGAAAACATATTATTGAGAAGACTATTCATCTTCCGATGTCTCCTCTTTTATAATTTTTCCAACGGCTTCACGTGTAAGTTCGGTTGTTTTAGATATAGTATCAATATCTATTCCCAACTTATGCATATTTAAAACTGTTTTTCGAACTCTAATAGTGTCACCTTTTTCTATTCCGATAACTTCACCTTTCTCTATTCCGATAGCTTCACCTTTTTCTCTGCCTTCAGAAAAAGAGTCTTCCAAAGCAGTTTTTACAGCCTCAATCTTCATATCAACAGCATCATATTCCATCAAATCTTCTTTGCTCCATCCAAAACGATCAAGCTCTTTATAGGCTCTTTCAATAATAGGATCTGCCCCAACAATCTGAGCAAGGTCTTCCTCAGTCGTTTCTGTCGCGTGCTTAAAAAAATAGGCCCACTTTTCAGTAAGTGTTTTTAAATTTTCGATTGTATTGGTAAACTTAGAAAGCTCCAAAAACACAAACTTAAAGCTATCAAGATCATTTTCTTGCGTTTTTATATCACGCATCTCATGGTGTGAAATATATCCTGGTTTTTTAGAAAAAAGCGTTTCATCATATATTGCTAAAAACCTTACGTTTTGAAGATCTTTATAAGCAACACCCTCATCGCGCTGATTAATATAGGTCTTTGAAGCATAATATTGCGCACGTTTTATAAATCCGGACTCTCGAGAGAGCTGCATTTCAATGATGAATTTGTTGTTTTTTTCATCTTCACACATCACATCTACGATGCTCTGACGTTCCGCAGCAATGACTGGATCTTGATTAACTTTCAGAAAAGTTACCGTCTTGATAGGATCTTGCTTGAGCTCTAGAATATCATTTAAAAAATGAATGAGAATATCCGAATTTCGGACAGTTCCAAAAATGCGTTTGAATGCTAAATCATTCCTCGGATCTAAAAATTTGGTTACCATCGTCTTTCACCTTGCGTTATCTATCCTTATAGATAGAACAAAATATGAGAGTTTTCAAGGAAAATGGGACCTTTGGGCTTAACTTTAGGAAGAGAAATTAAAGAATTTTTCCTCTTGATCCCTCTTCTCGAAAGCGCTAACGTAAAAATGTCTTCTTATCCAAGAAGTCGTGAAGCAGAAGCGCTCTAACGCTCCTGCCCCACTAATCACTGTAACTAAAGGACAGTCACAATGACTAAAGAAACAGTAGCTCATCTTGAGCTTATTTCTCAACACCTAATTTCAGAAACTGAATACATAAATGCTCTTATGAAGGAAGCTTGGTATACGTTTGAGCTTCTTCGGTCAGATTTAAGAGAATTTACGGCAGTTCATGAAAATTGGGAACGAGAAAATGTCTTCAATCACTGGAGACGAAAATAAAAATCATCTCATTTTTGTTTATCATTGGTTTGATGTAACGCTCTCTCATCCGTTTTTGAGAAAGAAAATCCTCAAGCCTTTGATGGGATGATGCTTACCCTTAAACAGTGAAGAGAGTCTCAAAAAAGCTTTTTTCACTGTTTATCTCTTTGAGCGGGAAAGCTCCTTTTTTTAGAAAGAGAAATGAAATTTCGATTCTTTCAAAAAGCTTCTTCTTAAAAAAATGAAAAAACATCTTTTTATTTTTTGAGAAATCTGGTTATGTTACGGCAATGAAAATCTTTTCTCAGAAAAGCAAAAAACACCTTGAAAAAATCTCACCTTTTTTCATGGGGGATAGTTTAGCGGTAGAACTCCCGGCTCTGGACCGGGCAACTCTGGTTCGAATCCAGGTCCCCCAGCCACTTTCCTAAAAACTAAACAGCTTGACTCAAGCGTTCTTGGAGACTCGGTAAATTAATTGCCTTCAAGAGTGCACGTAATTCTTGACGCGCAGAAACATGAGAAATACTTAAACTATGCCCTGTTTCTTTAAGATCAAGAAGCGTTAGCCCTGAGAGAAAAAACTCTCTAAAAATAACCCTTTCTCCAAATCCTGAGACCAAACGAAACCCAATACGCTTTGAAAGCGCCGTCAAGACCTGCTCCATATTTTCTTTATTCTTTGCGTAAATGTTCGTTAAACGGTTTCTAAGAACAATCCAATCAATCGAAGACCGATCTCGAATGGCTCTATTTTTTTTCTGTTCCCATACCCATTCTGCATAAAGGCTCGGCTTCGTAATCTCAAGCGTGTCGGGTGTCACATGAGCAATGACATCAAGATCTACAAAACTATCATTCAAAGGTGTAATTAATGTATCGGCATAAGAATGCGCAAGGCGTGCTAAAAAAAGATTATGCCCAGGGGTGTCCATAACAATGAAATCATTGTTTTTAAAACGCTCAAGAACATCTTCTAAACTTTTTTGATCTTCTATCTGAGACTTCTCTTGATCATTATTTGAAGAGGCATGAAGGGCTTCAAACTGGGGAAGAGGAAGGACGTCAGCTGAGAATTTTTTTTCAGATGCGGTACGCGCTCTGTTTTCAAGATAACGCGAAAGCGTCCCTTGACGCGCATCAATATCAATGGCTCCAACTGAAAATCCTGCTCTTAAAAGGCTCACAATAAGATGCATCGCTGTTGTAGATTTACCGGTGCCTCCTTTTTCATTTCCAAGAACAATGATATAAGGCTTTTTATGTGTTGAATGATCCGTCATGAACATATCCCGTGTAGATAAAAATGGTAAGGAAAAGAGAAGTTTTTAAATTCTCATTGAAACCACTCATAAGGTGCATCGACTCCCCATTCTGTGTTAACTCCAAGAGACTCTAAAAATCAATTAACTCTTCTTGTAAAAACACCATACTCTATTTTTAGGTCTCCATGCAAATGAAGTTAAAAAACAATTTTTTAATCTTCAGAAAGAAAAGTATTTTCATTCCTAAAAAATAAGGGGCATCCTTTTCAAAATCCTCTATACAAAATCTAAAAATTCATACTACTATAAAGCATAAGACAAAAATAAAGTCGGAAAAAGGGGGGAACCTTCAAAAATCTGACTCAAAGCCTGGGGCAAGCAACATTAAATAATGACTGTAAAATCAGCATAAATACAAACAAATGAAAAATAAATCTTGCTTTTTATCACGTATTTTTATTTTAGCAGCGCTTCTTTTGATCTTTTTAGAAAAAGAGCTCACTGCTGATCCAGCTTCTATTCCTATGGGGCCCCTTTCATCGGTCACCACAGTACCTGCATTTTCACTTCCCCTAGACCTAGAAGAATTTGAGGACATTTTTTCAAAAAAAAGAAAAACAGCAAAGTCTAAATGTATCCTCTCCATATCGCCGGGTAATGAGTCTGTAGTGGATAGCGATTCCCCCCCCCTCGAATAAAAAAATAGTGATTTTTTGTTGAAAATCGT
>NCGZ01000069.1 GCA_002257235.1 Alphaproteobacteria bacterium 16-39-46 | reverse complement strand
TTTCACGATTTTCAACAAAAAATCACTATTTTTTTATTCGAGGGGGGGGGGAATCGCTATCCACTACAGACTCATTACCCGGCGATATGGAGAGGATACAAAAAAAAGAAATAAAGTCTGCATATTGTGTTGTTAAATTAAAGGAATTTAAGAATGAATTTTACCCGTCTCACAAAACAAATATTTTTATGCGTTATGGCTTTTTTTGTGATTCCCCTCAGCGCTTTTAGCATGGGAGCTGAGGATACAAGAGAGGAAACTCTTCAGAAAATCATGAAATTGACAGAGGGATATAAGGTCCCTGATATGCTTACAAAACCAAAAACTGTAAAGGATCTCGGAGATCAAGTTTTCTCAAGTCGTGGTGTCTGGGGCGTTGTTGGCACAAGCAATTGTTATATCCTCGACAATCCCAGATTTCTTTCGTCAACTTCTGAACAAGATGAAAGGGGGATCCCTTTTGCACAAGGCTACCCTTTTGCTGACGGACGCTGCGCAAATACAAGAAGTACTTGCAGCAAGCTATAACCTTCGCCTTAATCGCCCTGCAGATATAAATAGGATTTTATTCTCCTACATATCACATGATCGTCTTTTTCAGGGTCGATCTTATTTTTTAAGCACGGAAGAAGTATATGCGCGTGCTTTTATGATTGCCGTTCAGTTCCAAAAAGAAAGCCAAGAACAACCTAATCCCTTTAATGCTAGAGAACTCAATAAGATTGCTCAGCGGCCCTCCTCCTTCCGTCTAAAATATCCTAACACCTACCCCGAACAAGAATTGAACAACCTTTGTTATGAAATTAACACTACTAGGAGTGCATCTCCAGCGCCTTCTCCCTTAAATACTCTGGAGCATTCTCCTCTTCCAGAAGATAGATCAAATCTCGTTTTTTGTATACTATCTCCAGAAGATAAAGATTCACATACGCGTGTAGAAAGAGTTTTTCATACTGAGGAATTTTATCGTCCTACCGTTCCTTCTCACTTTTTTAAAATTCCTCTCGTGGATCTTCCTGACAATAAAGATCTTCTCGGACTTATAAGAAAGTAATAACTTCGGAAGAAACTAAGACTTCTGTCTTTTAGTATTTCAACGCAGCTGTTCAACAGCCTTCTTAAGCCGTTTACAGGCCTCTTCCAGCACATCCATAGAGGCTGCATAAGATATTCGGAAGTACGGTGAAAGCCCAAAAGCTTCTCCAGGAACAACGGCAACACCCACTGATTCTAAAAAGTACGTTGCGACCTCTGAATCTGTCGTCAGGATTTTTCCTGCAGGCGTTTTTTTGCCGATGAGCTCTTTTGCAGAGGGATATACATAAAAAGCGCCTTGAGGCCTTAGACATGACAGCAGTGGACACTCATTTATAAGCTCTACAACACGATTCCGTCTTTCTTCAAAAATCTTTTGAAACTCTTTTAAGAAGCTTTGGTCTCCTTTAAGCGCTTCTTCAGCAGCGGCTTGAGCAATAGAAGTTGCATTTGAGGTGCATTGAGACTGAACCATCTTCATGGCTGCAATCAAAGCTTTAGGAGCAGCACCATACCCAATACGCCATCCCGTCATGGCATACGTTTTCGAGACACCATTCACGATTAAAATACGTGGTTTGAGCTCCGGAACAACTTGAGCAAGTGTTTTAAAGGTTAAGCCATCAAAAACAAGATGCTCATAAATATCATCACTTAAAATCCAAACATGCGGATGCTTTTTTAAAACCTCTCCGATGGCCTTTAGTTCATTTTCGTCATAACACATCCCCGTCGGATTGCTCGGAGAATTCAAAATCAACCACTTTGTTTGAGGCGTTATCATCTGGTCCAAAAGAGCAGGTGTTATTTTAAAGTCATCCTCTTCTCCCGCTTGCGCAATTTTTGGAACGGCTCCAAACAAAAGAACGATATCCAAATAAGACACCCAATAAGGAGCTGGAATGATAACCTCATCTCCTGGATTCAACGTTGAGATCATTGCATTAAAAATAACGTGCTTCCCGCCACAGGACACGATGATTTCCGAAGGATCATACACAAGGTCATTTTCTGTCAAAAACTTTTGGCAAATAGCCTTTCTTAAAGAAAGAGTGCCTTCAACAGCCGTATATTTTGTCTCGCCACGTCCAAGCGCCTTAACGGCGGCTTCTTTTATAAAAGCCGGTGTATCAAAATCAGGCTCACCAGCCCCAAGACCAATAACATCCTGTCCTGCCGCCTTTAAAGCAGCTGCTTTTGCAGAAATTTCAAGGGTGGGGGAGGGTTTAATCATACTTAAACGATGCGCAAGAAAAGACATAGAGAATCCAATTCGTTAAAAATACTGTTAAAATTTAAAACCCCAACGAGAGAGCCCTAAAAAGCCTAAGATTTTATACGTTGGCCTATGATTTTTGTAAAGAAATAAGGTTTTTTTTCCTTATTTTTCTGTTCAAAAAGCCACACTAGAAGACTTTTTTACCCTGCCGAGAAGAATCAAGAGTGAATTAAGAGTTGTTTTATTTTTTTTAACGGAGTATGTTTTAATCAAGGTTTCTAATATATGCTTTGACATTAAAGAAAATACAAGATTTCCTTTGCGTTAAAGAGTTTGGAACTTGAGCGTTTTCGCGCTCTTAGTCCTCAGGAAATGGGTTCCTTAGGGATTTTTAACGAAATATTAAGGTAGAGAAGACAATATGGCGATTGGTACAGTTAAATGGTTTAACACCACAAAAGGGTACGGTTTCATTCAACCACAAGATGGATCAAAGGACGTTTTCGTTCATATTTCCGCCCTTGAGCGTGCGGGCCTCCGGTCCTTAAATGAGGGTCAAAGCATTTCTTATGAACTTGCAACAGAAAAAGGAAAGACATCTGCTGTCGATCTGAAGCCTGTTGACTAAAACATCTAAAAAAGAAAAAGGAAAGAGCATATAAACTCTTTCCTTTTTTTTTGCCTTTTTTCACGTCTAACCCTAAGGTTTCATCATGATTTCACCCGAAATGCGTCAAACGCTTATTCAAAAAGCTGAAGAGATTGCGCTTAACTCCTATTCTCCTTACTCAGAATTTAAAGTCGGCTGTGCCCTGTTGACAGAAACAAACCAAATTTATACCGGTACAAATGTTGAAAACGCATCCTATGGCCTTTCCATCTGTGCCGAACGCAGCGCTGTTTTTTCAGCCGTTGCAAAAGAAGGTCCCGACATGCAGCTGAAAGCCGTTGCCATTACGTCTGTTCCACGCTCTCATCTCACATCTCCGTGCGGCGCTTGTCGTCAGGTCATTGCCGAATTTGGAAAAAATATTCCCGTTATTTTCCCCAACGGATCAACGTATATTGACGTCCCCCTTGAAGAGCTCTTGTCTTATCAGTTTATTCTGTCGGTTTAAAAAATTTACGCCATTGAAAGATTTTTTTTATGCTTTTTCATGCGGCATAACTTTTTCTGTTTTGATTAACAAGGGTATGATGTGTGAAACTATGTCTCTGTGCATATAATTAGTTTTTTCCTAATTTTTTAAACATGAAAAAAGATATCCAATATATTTGAAACTTGTTACCTTTTAGAAAGGTCACCCTTGGATTTCCTGGAAATTTAGCCTAATATCTTGAATAGATTTCAAAAAAATACCTTGAAAGCCATTTATAAGTCACTTTTTGACAAATGTTACGATGACACTAAGACACGAAGAGAAAGCCATGACGCCTCAAGGGAAGATTTATTTTTTAACCTGCTTCGTAATCTGCTGCCTCCTTTCTTGGAAAATAAACGCTGTAAATGACTTTTTGATTATAGCAAACGGCCCCTTTGAAGCAGAAGAGGTGATTCGAAAGCACCTCCCCCATAAAACAATTGTAGCCTTAGATGGCGCTGCTCTACATCTGTATGAGAGAAAAATAACACCTCACTATATCCTCGGTGACTTTGATTCACTCCAAGAAATCCACGAAAAAGAAGAGTCTCTTGATTCTTTTAATTTTAGGCAAGTAAACCATCATTTTCTGTCAAAATCCCCCCCGAGAGATGACGATTTGCAATTTGAAGAATATGCTGTTGATTTTAGATGTGATTGGCGCCCAGACCCTCTTAATATTACTTACGTAAGAGCTTTTTCTCAAAATTATACGGATCTCGAGAAAGGAATCAAATTTTGCGCCCTTAAAGGTGCAAATACCATAATAATCGTAAATTCTCTTGGCGGCGCACGGACAGATCATTCTTTCGGAGCTTATTCAATTTTAGCAGAACATCATGGAAATCCTTACAAAATTCAACTCGAAACACCCCAAGAAATAATCAAATTTGTAAAAGATGAAACCGTTGCTTTTAAAGGGACTCCAGGTGCAAAATTTGGTTTATTTGGATTTCCAGAAGCAACCGTTTCTTCCAAAGGACTCCAGTGGGACATGAGGGACTTCCTCTTAAAATTGGGAGGCTCCAAAAGTTTGGGTAACATTTTAAAAGAGACTGAAGTAACTCTTCACATTCGAGGCGCTGCCCTAATGATGAGACCGAATTATTAGTCTGATTATTGAGGATGAGAAGCACTTATAACGATAGATTGCTCTCCTTTTGAAGACAGAAACTCTTCGCTGAATCCTCTCGTCACTTCTTGCCCTTCTCCCAAAATAACAAACGCAGGACCAGCCACAGGACTCTCGGATTGATCAACTCTGATAATTCCAGAAAGTTCAATATGTTCGACCCCAATAACGATCACTCTTGGTGCTTTAAGATGGCCATTAATTAAGACCTTTTTTCCCTCTACTTTCAAAGTTTCTGAGGCCGTCATCCTTCCCTGAAGGTCCACATTTTCAGAAACAACCTCAACTTCTGGAGCTTTAATAGATGAATCTGCGCTTGTTCTAAAGTCTCCATCATTTTCAATGAGTACCGACACAGAAGAGGTTGAAGAATCTTTAAATTCCATATTGCTCCCTTTCAAGTGAACCACTGCTGGAGAAACAGCCCGTACAGCCCTCCCCACTTCCCCTTCCATTGCAAAAACAGACATGCCCCCAAATATGAGAAAATAAAGAGCACAGATTTTTTTGAGATGAGGATGAAACATTTTTGATTTTTTCCTGAACGTTTGTGTTGATACAATTGTTATACTGCTTTTAAGAAAGTTTTTCACCGCCCATGATATGAACATGGAAATGAGGAACTTCTTGTCCGCCATGCTCTCCAGAATTTGAGACGAGCCGAAATCCTTCCTCAGCAACACCTAAAAGTTCAATGGTTTTTCCGACAGCCTTAAAAAAACCTGTAATCTCGTCATCAGAAGCCTGCGTGATAAAGCCATCAAAACAAACATAAGGCTTTTTCGGAATAACAAGAGCATGGGCAGCCGCTTTTGGAAAAACATCGTAAAACGCCAAAGCATAAGAATCTTCATAGATTTTTTTGCAAGAAATTTCACCTCTCAGGATTTTTGCAAAAATATTTTGATCATTATAACTTTCAAGAGTAACGGAGAGATTTTTCATCTAAAAATTTCCTTGTCTTTAAGAGTCTGCTTACAATGAATTGAGCCGATTTGGATAAATTTGTTGTTTCTCTGCAGAGTATCGTATAAAACGGGAATATATTAAAGGGGTCTTTTTCTCTCTTTTGTTTAAAAAATTTTTCATGCAGGAGTTCTTTCATCTATGACACCTTTTTCTTTTGGATCTTCCTCCCACCTTGAATGGCACGGAACCACAATCTTAGCTGTACGTAAAGACGGACGTGTTGTCATTGCAGGAGATGGTCAAGTGTCTCAAGGTCCCCTCAAAATTAAATCAACCGCAAAAAAAGTCCGTAGACTTGGAGATGGTTCTGTTATTGGAGGATTTGCAGGCTCAACTGCCGATGCCCTCACGCTTTTTGAGCGCCTTGAGCATAAATTAGAGCAATATCCTGGACAACTTGCACGCGCCTGCGTGGAGCTCGCGAAAGATTGGAGATCAGATAAATACTTAAGACGCCTTGAAGCCATGATGGCCGTTGCAGATAAAACAAGCTCTTTTATTCTCACGGGAACAGGAGATGTTTTAGAACCTGAAGATGGCATCATTGGCATCGGATCGGGAGGCCCCTACGCCCTAGCTGCAGCGCGCGCTTGCATTGATTCGGATCTAGATGCAGAAGGCGTTGCCCGAAAAGCAATGAATGTCGCAGCGGGCCTTTGTGTCTATACAAACACCCATTTTACGATTGAAAGTATATAATATGACATCATTTACCCCCCGTGAAATCGTTTCAGAGTTGGATCGAAATATTGTCGGTCAGTTGGATGCCAAAAAAGCAGTTGCCATTGCCCTTCGCAACCGCTGGCGGCGTCAACAGCTCTCGCCGACATTGCGAGAAGAGGTTCTGCCGAAGAATATTTTGATGATTGGACCGACAGGTGTTGGAAAAACAGAAATTGCGCGACGTCTTTCTAAACTCGCACAAGCTCCTTTTATCAAAGTCGAGGCGACGAAATATACGGAAGTGGGGTATGTTGGCAGAGACGTTGAACAAATCATCCGGGATCTTGTCGAGATCTCCATTGTTCAAACACGGGAAAAACTGCGCAAAGAGGTTTTAACCCGCGCTGAAGAGCTTGCAGATGAGAGAATTCTCTCAATTCTTGTCGGCGCCAACGCTACAGAAGAAACGCGCCGAAAATTTTCTGAAAAATTAAACCGCGGCGAGCTGAACGCCAAAGAAATTGAAATAGATCTTGCAGAGACTGGCGGCGGAGGCGTTCCCACTTTTGATATTCCGGGTCTCCCGGGAGCCCAAATGGGAATGATTAACTTGAGCGATGCGCTCGGAAAAGCCTTTGGCGGCCCCAAGACAAAAAAACGACGTCTCACCATTGAATTTGCAAAAATTGCCCTCATTGAGGAAGAAAGTGAAAAGCTCCTCGACTCAGAAAAAATGATCAAAGAAGCGGTTACAAGAACAGAGCAGGCCGGCATTGTCTTTTTAGACGAAATTGATAAAATTGCCAGTAAATCTGGTCGAGCGGGAGGGGATGTCAGTCGAGAGGGTGTCCAAAGAGACCTTCTTCCTCTCATTGAGGGGACAACGGTTTCAACAAAGTATGGTCCCGTTAAGACCGATCACATTCTTTTTATTGCTTCAGGGGCCTTTCATATTTCTAAGCCTTCTGATCTTCTCCCCGAGCTTCAAGGACGACTTCCCATTCGTGTCGAGCTCAAGCCCCTTGAAAAAGAAGATTTTGTTAGAATTCTCAAAGAACCTGAGTCCAGCCTTATTCGCCAATATTCAGCTCTCTTAGAGACTGAAAAGGTAAAACTTGACTTTCAAGACACGGGAATCGAGGAAATTGCACTTTTGGCAGCTGAGGTTAATAGTAATGTTGAGAACATTGGTGCCCGAAGACTTCATACACTTCTTGAGAAACTTCTCGAAGAAATAAGCTTCACAGCGCCCGATCATCCTGATACAACATATATTATTGATTCTGATTTTGTCCAAAAGACACTCGGAAACCTTGCTAAAAATAAAGATCTATCAAAGTTCATTTTGTAAAAAAATACTGCGCCTTTTCTATCTTTCCCTTAAACACATCTTACGACATGAGGAAATATTATGAAGACTAAAGAAGAATTAGAATTTGAAGAATTCATTACCTTTATGGAAAAAGTCCACACACACGTTGGAGATAAGATTACCAAACGCGAAGAAGGTTGGGATACGTTTCTAACCCTCATTGATGAAGTCCAGGGTGATGTAAATCTTTGGAAAAAACCTGATTTTCAAAAGCGTGTTCAGGCTCTCTGTACCTCTATTGACTGTCGTCTTTTAGATGCAAAAAGCTGGGAAACCACGGATGAACTCGAACTTCTGGCGCAACTTTCCATCAGAGATTCTTCAGAAGATGAGGATTTTGAAGATGATATTCTCGATGAAGATGATTCTGAGGAAGAGAAAGACGCCGAGAACCAAGATGAAGATGACATCGAAGACTTTGAAGAAGACACCAATCTTAGTTTAGACCCAGACCTTTTTGATGTTGCAGTGGATGAGTTTAAAATGATTGCCCCGAAAGATGTTTTAGGATTTTTTGTTCTTTTGGATCGTTATATTGAATTTTATGCAGGCTTCTTAAAAGAGTCTGAATACTCTCTTCTCCTAACGCATCTGCCAGAAAACCCAGATGGAACGATGATAACCTCTGAATTAAAATAGCTCTCTTCTACCTTAAGAAAAGGGAAGTTTAAAAAAAAGCTTTTTAAAGATCACGCAATGACAGCTTCTTTTTCTTCCCTTTTCAAAAAAACAACAAAAGGCGTCACGTTGCGTCTGAAGGTTTCGCCGCGTTCACGCGTCTCTAAAATCACAGCGATTCAAGACGATGAAGCCCCTTCTACCCTTGATCTCTTCCAGGAAAAAATCTTAAAAGTTTCTCTTAAAGAGCCTCCAGAAAAGGGACGTGCCAATGCCGCTCTTTTAAAGCTCTTATCACGCACCTGGAAAATTCCCAAAACAGACCTTCATCTCCTGACAGGAGAAACAAGCTCTCTAAAAGTGCTCCTCATCAAAGGAGATCCAGAAGACCTTCAAAAAACACTTGAAAAATGGCTTGCAGAAACTTCTCTTTAAAATCCAAAAAATAAGAACTTCTCAGCTTAATTTTTAAAAATACTTAAAAAATATAATCTCAGGACACTTGAAATTTGAAAATAATATTTCTATATAGAAAATACAAGGGTACGAACCCATTTAGTTTAGTCATTTTATTTAACAAATTAATTGAATAGAAATAAACTTAAGAATGAATATCCATTTGAAGAAGATCAAAACATGTGACTTCAAGACCCTACGTTTTATCTTTTGGATTAGCACTTTTATCATTCAAGTTTCTCTATTTGGAATTCAGAGATCTTCTGAAGCTATGGATATAGAAGGTGCACATAAGAGTTTTGGGCATGCAGCGCACACACCCCCGCAGACCCAAGAAGAGATCAATGCTATCGTCAGCGCAACAGCGCTTAAGGTCTATTCTAAAATAAACCAAAATTGGGAGTATCCTGCGACTTCAGATCCCATGTCAACGACTTCAAGTTTTTGGGAAGTAACAGGAATTATGAGAGATACCGTTGTGGGGTCACAGGGAAAAAAGCTTGGCCATGCCTACACTATGGTTTTAAAAGATCCTCTCGTTCACCTCAGTAAACTCGATGAGGCCTTTGTCGATCTTATAAATAAACCAGCAAAAGCCGAATGTACCATAGCCCTTAGCACCGTCAAAATATTTTGTCTTAGAGAAATTCTTGGCCCAGAACGTTTTATTCATTATGCAACAAGCTTTTACAGTGTTATGCAAGCCGAACGTTGGCCGATGGAAGATTTTTTTCATGAGCTTCCCTTTCAATTTATTGTACCTAAAGCTGGCCCTGCTCAGCCAGGCTCAATATGTTACCTTACGAGTGTTCCGTCTTATTTCTATTTCAAACCCCATGGGAACGCTGGAGGAAACAATGTGGTTTGTACAAATCCAGATCGATACATTGGTTTTTGTTCCATTTATGAAGCAGGCGCACAAGACTCCGATACCATTGTATCGACGGATCTCCAATTCTTCTGTGACGAATCTGACGTTGAAAACCATCTTGATGAGCACAAAAAGAAGTCCGAAGAATTCAGACAAGATAAAAAATCATTCGCAGCAGAACAGAAAAAAGCCCAAGAAGAGAGTTATAACTTTCATCAAATTTTTGATTTGAAGGCCATCAATGATTTCGTTTCCACAGGTCTAATTTGTACATGAGACGCAATTGACAAGCATGACTTTCAAATAAATGACTCCGATCATCATTTAATGAGCCTTATGGTCTTATAAACTCAACATAAAGGTTTGTGGCATCTTTCGGAATCTTTTTATTCAATGTAATCTGGAAGGGATAAACTTCTCCGGGCAGAATCCGATCCGATGACGTGTGAGCAATCCACCGATCAATAATACAGCCTTCTTGAGTGCACTTCCTTCGACTACCTTTTTCACCAGGAACATCCGAAACAAAAACAATCGTTAATGGAGGAATCGCAAGGGCTTTATGAGAAGAGTTTAGAATATATCCCTTTAAGATAAAGACAGGGTTTTGGTTTTCATCAACGCTGGGGACCCAACTAATATTTTCAAGTTCAAGGTGCTGAGCGAGGGAATTTGTTTTAAGTCCGATAGCATCATAAATTTCAGAAGAAGCTGGCCAAACGTTAACAATATAAAAACGTCCAAAATACAAGAAGGATAACAGACCAAGAATGACAAACCCTAAGAGAAATCCTAGAGAAATTTTTGAAAAAGAACTTCCTGAAGAGGAGGGGGATATGCGTGTCGCAACGGGCTCATAGGCGGTTTTTTCAAAACTCTGAGGACTTACAAGTGTCTCAGAAAAGGATTCAGAGAGATGGATGTTATCTTGCGCTGCAGATGAAGAATTCCGTGCTGGAGCGACAGACTCTAAAACTTTCGGCATATCCTCAGGAGGGTTTTGGTGCCAGGAGTGTCCACAAGAGGAACACCGTACCGTACGACCTTTCAACCCTAAAGAAACAGGATCGATGAGGTAACGTTTTAAACATTCACGACAAGATATAATCATAAAACCAACCTATTCGATTATGGATGCTGACCTGAGACCATTTTCATTATAAATGTTTATGAATGATCATACAATACAACACCTGATGTTAAAAAGATCTTTTTTTTCTTTTTCTTAAAGACCTTAGCGTTTATTCTTCACCCCTCAAAAAGCATTTTTATAGATTGGAATAAAAATTTTAATTTGTAAAGCATTTGTTTTTACATTCAAAAAGATACTTCTTTAATATCTTAAATCGAAAAGATTCTGAGAATCACCCTCGTTCGTCACTTTTTCCAAATTTAGCTTTCCAAAAAATTGTATCCTCTCGATATCGCCGGGTAAATGAGATTTTGGGGATTACAAGGTGTTGGGTGGAAGGTTTGATTGTTCGAAGATTAAATGGGCAAGGGAAGG
>NCGZ01000068.1 GCA_002257235.1 Alphaproteobacteria bacterium 16-39-46 | reverse complement strand
ATTTCAAGAAGCTTTGGGCTTTTTGAGCTTATTGATCCCCGAAAATCTTCCAATTTTTATATAGATTCACTTATGAATTTTTTGTCCGGTAGCAAGGGGTAATATATAGAAAAATATATAACATTTTAAATATTAAAAGTGCTCACTTTTTTATCTTGATTTAGGGAACTTAGCTGTTTTTTAGGAAGGAAAGCTCAACTCTCACTTACCTTAACATCTTGGTCGGCCACTGGATTATCACTTTTCGTCGCAGCTTCGCTCTGCGCTTGTGCATCCTGTCTTGCTCCCTCATCTGTCCTGGCTTGTGGTTCATTTGTGAGTCCTATGAGAGCCATTCCCATAAACGCAAGACATAAGAGAGAGATTTTATTTTTCATGATCTTTTTTCCTTTTTTATTATTTAAAATTCATCCGACCCTAATAGTCTATTGTAAATTCATTTTTGAGAAAATCCCCGCATTTTGCGAGAGGATAATAAGTGAAAGCGTAAAGAATATTGTACAAAGCTAAAGATTCTCGAGGGCTAATTGGAGTTGACGCATATCTTCAGGAAAAGGACTCTCAAAGGCTAAAGGCTCCTCTGTAATGGGATGCAGAAATTGAAGTGCGTAAGCGTGAAGGGCTTGGCGCCCGTGTTTCCAATGGAGACTCTCCAAGAGTTGTCCAAGGGGGCTTTTTAGGGGCGTATGCCCATAGGTTTCATCTCCCAAAATGGGATGGTGGAGTGCAGAAAAGTGAACGCGAATCTGATGAGTGCGGCCTGTGTGGAGTTTACAGTCCATCAGACTCGCTATAATTTTGGGCGCCTCTTTCTTTTTAAATGTTTGAAGTGTTTTATAATCTGTCCGCGCGTCACGCCCTCCTTTTTTAACAACGGTCATTTTTTTTCGATCTTTGTGAGACCGTTCAATGTTTTTTTCAATGGTTCCATGAAGAGGAATGAGTCCCCCTAAAACAAAGGCTTTATATTTTCGAGAGAGGAGCCTCTCTTTAAATTGAAGCATGAGACCTTGATGAGCGGCATCCGTTTTTGCAACAACCATAAGGCCGCTTGTTTCTTTGTCGAGGCGGTGGACAATTCCAGGGCGTTTAACCCCACCAATTCCAGAAAGACTTGTGCCACAATGCGCTAAAAGAGCGTTCACAAGTGTAGAGTCAGGATTTCCAGGGGCTGGATGCACCGTAAGACCAGCAGGCTTATCAATGACTAAAATATCATCATCCTCATAAAGAATGGAGAGGGGGATATCTTGTGCTTGAGGAATAGCTTCTGTGGCGGGAGGGACTCTAACTTGAAAGTCATCTCCTTCTTTTACCGAGTACGAGACATCCAGAATAGGGGTATCTTTCAAGAAAACGTCTCCGGCGGCAATGAGAGCTTTTATCCGAGTACGGGAAAGGTCGACGATGTTTTCAGCCAAGAAGGCGTCGAGGCGTGCTTTTTTTTCAAGAGGGGGGACAGTAATCTGAAAGGTTTGATACATATAGGCCTACGGTTTTTTTTTCTGTACAACAAAAAAACCCTTAAGGATAGACTCCTTAAGGGTTTTTTAGAATTAATAAAAGTTCCTTTAACGGAGGATAACTTCTATGCGACGATTTTCGCGATTGGCAGTGGTGGTTGCAACTAAAGGATTGCTATCACCTTGGCCAAGAGCAAGAATCGCATCGGCTGGAACGCCAAGTTGAATTAAAGCATTTTTTCCAGCATTTGCACGCTCTTGTGAAATGTGAATGTTGGCAGCTGAGGTTCCTGTAAGATCTGTATAACCAAGAACCAAAACTTGCTTTGTTCTATTAGATTTTTCAAAGGTTTGTGCAGCAGCTTGTAAGATATTTAGTCCTGCAGAATCAAGGCTCGTTCCACCAGAATTAAAGAAAGCAATAAACAACTCCGGTTGTGAAGCTTGTAAGGCTGCATGAATTTGATTTAAGTCATCCATACAGTTTGTCTTACATGTTAAAGCTGCTTCCGCGTTGTTGTTCAAAAGTTCAGAAACCCAGCAATCAAAATTAACCTGAAGAGCTGCCATTTCATTTGGATATTTTAAGTCCATCCGTTGAGCAAAAAGGCCATTTATAACAGCGCGTGCTTCGGAAAGCTCTTGTAAATATTCAGGGGGCACACTTGTCTTGAAGGGATCAATTGGAGGAACCATCTCACCTCCAGAAGCTCCGAGACCTTTACGTGCAAACTGTTCTGCTTGAACATAAGATGCATCGTCTCTATCTTCCTCAGCAAGCGTTTTATAATCCTCCGCGAGGGCTTGGGTGAACGCATCTCCTCCCTTAGGGGTTGTATTTTCTAAGGTATCTAGATCTGGTGTACAAGCGCCTGCAAGAAGAGTTGTGGCACATAAAGCAGATATAAAAGCATTTCTTGAAATCATTTGAGGGTTCTCCTGTTTATGGTTTCTCTCACATGAGAGAGTATTCAGCGATGCTTTAAAAAAAATAAACCTTGGGATCTCAAGCCTTAATAGGAAAGTTCCCTTATTTTAGCTTTTTATAAAGCGCATTGTTAATTTTTTCTTTAATCTTTTGTAAGAATTAAAAAGCCGTAAAATCTTCCACAGAGAAGATTTAAGCCCATTTTCCTAAAAAGACACTAACTTAGTCTCCATCATGGTAGTATACGCGTTGTTGTTTTTTTTTTAAAGAGATAATTACTTTTTTTAGTTTACGGTAGAGAGAAAGTTTTATATAGGCTAAGATTCCTAGAGGGCGATATAAAGTTGGTGCTTCTTTTTATCTTTGGACAAAAAGAGTAAATAATGCCAGATTTATGTAAGAGTTCATGTAAACATAAGGGGAAATTCTGTGGATCTTATTGATGAAGTTGTAGAAGAAGTTCAACATGAGAAATTATTGAATCTTTGGCGTCGTTTCAGCATTTTTGTCTATATCTTCTTAGGGTGTGTTATTATTGGTACAGGGATATATGCTTTTTGGAAAGACCATGAAGAGAAAGAAACTAAAAAAGCTTCTGCTTTCTATGCGCAGGGTTTAAAGTTTGAAGAATCTGGTCAGCTGAAAGAAGCCCAAGAAACCTTTCAAGGTGTGATTGATTTAGGTGTTAATGGATTTAAAGCGCTTTCGGAGCTTTCTCTTGGGTCTATGATGGGAAATCTTCAAAAAGAGAGTGTGCAGGGAGTTCAAGAAAGTCGCAAGTTTCTGGAAGATTTAGTTTCTTTTCCAAAAACGCCAAAATCACTTCGGAGAATAGGCAGCATGAAGCTGCTTTTGTTGGATATTGAGTCAAAAGATATGTCTTTTTTAAAAGAAAGGCTTGAGTCGCTTTTAAAAGAGAAGAAAATGGCATCTTCTTTTTTGGTCCAAGAGGCCCGTGCTTCCTTTGAGTATCAATCTGGAAATTTAGAAAAGTCCTATGGGCTCTATGAGGCACTTTTAAAAGACCCTAAGGCACCTCATGGCGTTCGTCATCGTGCTTTAAGAATGATGATGTTTCTAAAGTCAAAAGAGGCTTCAAGAGCTCCTCAAGCAGATGAGGTAACGTGAAAATTAAACTTAAAAGATATAACTTCTCTGTAAAGGGTTTTTGTATTTTACAATTTATGTGAGAAATTACGAAAAAATAAGGCGCAGATTAAAGGAATTTTTATGAAATATTGCTCTAAATTAACGACGACTCTTTTTAAAACGCTTAGACTTCTCTTTTTGAGTGCCTTTTTAGGGGCCGTTTTTACGTCCTGTGACTGGATGGGAAAAGATCCTGCGCCGCCCTTACCGGGAGAAAGGATTTCTGTCATGGCCTACGAGAGTGGACTTAAATCAGATCCTGCTCTTAAAGATGTTGTAATTGAAATTCCCAAAGCCGAGATAAACCAGGAATGGTCTCAAATCGGAGGAAATGCCTATAATTTAATGCCTCCCTTAGAGCTTCCTCAATCTCTTGAATTAGATTGGTCACGGAGTATTGGTTCTGGATCAAGCAGCAGTGAGCGCTTAATTGTGGATCCAATTGTTGCAAAAGGTCGTATTTATACCATGGACACCAGCTATGTTGTGTCTTGTTTTGATTTTGAAACAGGAAGTTTGATCTGGGATGTTGATGTTTCAGAGTCTGATTGGACGGGAATTTCTTTAGGGGGTGGAATTTCTTTCGAAAACGATATCGTTTTTGTCACGACAGCCATAGGAGATGTTGTGGCTCTTAATTTCGAGAGTGGTCAAGAAATATGGAGGACATCTCTTCATTATCCGACACGTGCAGCGCCAACAGTTTCTGATGGAAAAGTATTTGTTCTAACGCTTAATAATACACTAGAAGCCCTTGATGGAAAAACGGGAGAGAAGATTTGGTCTCATGCAGGAGCAACAGAAATTGCTGGTATTTTAGGGTCTGCAAGTCCTGCGGTGCGTGACGGTATTGTTGTGGTTCCTTACTCTTCTGGAGAAATTGTGGGATTGCGCGCAGAAACAGGAGAGGTTCTTTGGTCTGATAACCTCGTTTCTTTGAGACAAACAGAGGGGCTTAAAGGTCTTGCTCATATTCGTGCCCATCCTGTCATCGATGATCAACAAGTTTATGCTATAAGCCATTCAGGACGGATGGTTGCCCTCAATCTCGAAACGGGAGAGCGTCTCTGGGAGCAAGAAATTGGCGGGATTTCTGCCCCTGCCGTTGCCGGGGATTTTCTATTTGTCGTTTCTTCGCAAGGAGATTTGATCTGTCTTGAAAAAATAACGGGTAAAATTAAATGGGTAAAGGTTCTTTCAGATTTTATTCCAGTTCCTGAACATGAAGCGGACGAAAAACCTACCAAACCGCAAATTCACTGGATTGGACCTCTTTTGACACAAGATTTGCTTTTAGTGACAGGATCGAATCATGAAACGCTCCAAATCTCTCCCCAAACAGGAGATCTTATAGGGGTTATTCATTCTGGAGAAAAAGTCCTGATTCCTCCTATTATTGCGAATAAAACACTCATCTTTGTGACAGATAATGGGTATATAAAAGTCCTTCGTTAAAAAAGAATTGAGAAAGAATGTCAGATCTTACGATTGCCCTCATTGGAAGGCCAAATGTTGGAAAATCTACCCTCTTTAATCGACTGGTTGGATCCTCGCAGGCGCTTGTTGATAAAACGCCAGGGCTGACACGTGATTGGCAGGAGGGAAACGGTAAGCTTGGAGATATAACTTTTAAGGTCATTGATACGGCAGGGTTTGAGGACGAAAAAACAGGGACTCTTGCAGCACGTATGTGGTCTCAAAGTTTGAAAGCCTTGAGCTATGCTGATATCCTTTTATTTGTCATTGATGTTAAAGAAGGTCTGACGCCTCTTGATGTGCAGATGGGACGATGGATTCGAACTCAAAATAAACCTGTTCTGCTTATTGCGAATAAAAGTGAAAATTCAAAAGAGCGTTTGAATGCCTATGATTTTTTTTCATTGGGGTTCGGCGATCCTATTTTACTTTCAGCGGCGCATGGACTTGGACTCTTGGAGCTTTATGAGGAACTTAAAAAATACGCTCCTGCTGAAGACGATTTTCAAAGAGGGAAGGGGGCTCGAAAAGAACGTGCCATTAAAGGTTTTAAAAAAGATGATGAAACAGCAATTATTGACCTTGCCATTGTGGGAAGACCAAATGCGGGGAAATCAACTTTTATAAATGCACTTTTGGGAGATGAACGTCTTTTAACAGGGGAAGAGGCCGGGCTTACACGCGATGCTATTGCTGTTCCCTTTTCCTTTGGGGGGCGTGATTTTCGTTTGATTGATACAGCAGGGCTTCGGAGAAAAGCACGTGTTGTAGAGTCGCTTGAGCGACTCTCAACCAAAGATACACTTGAGGCGATTCGTCTGTCACAGGGGGTTATTTTAGTGCTCGATGCTTTAATGCCTCTTGAAAAACAGGACCTCACCATTGCCCGCCATGTTTTGGATGAAGGACGTATGCTTATTCTTGCTTTGAATAAATGGGATTTAGTAAAAGATCCAAAGGCTCATTTGAAAGAAATTAAAGAAAACGTAAAATATGTTCTTCCTCAAGTGAGAGGCATTGTCTGTGTTCCGATGTCGGCTCTCAAAAAAGCGCATATACAAGACGTTTTAAAAGCAGTGCTTGATCTTTACCCTCTTTGGAATAAGCGACTTGGCACGGCTGATCTAAATCGTTGGCTTGAATATGTTCTAGGCCAGCATCCTCCTCCTTTAATGCAAGGTCGCCCTTGTAAAATTAGATATGTTACCCAAATAAAGAGCCGGCCTCCAACATTTTTGGCGTTTTCAAATAGGCCAGAAGAAGTTTGGCCAGACTCCTATAAAAGGTATCTCCTGAATAGCTTAAGAGAGACCTTTCATTTTGAGGGTGTTCCTTTGCGCTTAAATTTTAAAACATCTATAAATCCTTATGCAGACTCTGAAAAGTGATGCAAATCATCGCTATTTCTTGTCTGCAACACGGGCCCTCTCTCATGATGAAACATTTTGTCCCCCTCAAGATTTATTAAGGATGGGTGACACTTCAGTCAGATATGGAGCCCTGAATGACTCCGCTTTTTCTCATCGGTTTCACAATTCAAACCTTTTGAGGGAAGCATTTCAATCCTATGATTTATCTTCAGATGAAATGTTTTTTCTCGAAGCTTTAGAACGGTTTCGATACCATTTTTTGGGAAGCGACTTCTATCGAGGAACACGCATTTCTCTGAAAATATTTCGTGAGACAAGCTTAAAAATTCAAGAAAATAAGTTAAGAGATCTTTATTTTAAAATAATCTCTTTTCTTGAAAATGACGGAAATCCTCCAAAAAAATTGTCCATCCGACACGTTACTTGGTTAAAAAAATTAAAAGATTCACTGGAAGATCAGGCTCTTTTTTTTGAGCATTCTTTGAAATTTATTGGAGCGCGTCCGCAGAGATTAAAGAATAAAATAGACTCCTCTGAAACGTCTTTTACTGACTCTCAACAAGTGTCTTCTTCTTTTGAAAATTCTTCTGAGGAAGAAAAAATCATTCCTGCTTTTAAAGAAGATCTTCTCAAAAAAGAAAGTAAAGCAACAGAGTTTTCCTCTCTCTCTCAGCAGAGAAAAAAAACGATGAAGAATGTGATCATTGACGCGTCAATGATGAAGGATGCAGAAATTTCAGAAGAAGCTTATAAAATATTCACAAAAAAATATGACGAAATTATAGACGCCTCTCGGTTAACGTCGCGTGAAGAACGTGAGGTCTTGTGCCATGAGCTTGAATCAAAGTCTATGCTTTTTAAAGAACAGATCAATCCTTTAGCTCAAAAACTTTACCGATTTTTAAAAACACAAAGTCCGATTCAATGGAAATTTGATGAAGAAGAAGGCTATCTCAATGGGGCCAGGCTCTCTCAAAAAATTATAGATCCGACCTTTCGATATATCTATAAATCAATGGCTCCAAATGATTCTTTAGGAACAGCTGTGACTGTGCTTGTCGACAATTCTGGATCCATGCGGGGGCGTCCTATTACGCTCGCTGCCTTAAGTGCTTCTTTTTTAGCCCAAACTCTTGAGAGATGTGGTGTTAAATTAGAAGTTTTGGGGTTCACAACAATTGCTTGGCAGGGCGGAAAAAGTTTTCAGGAATGGACTCAAAAAGGAAAATCCCCTTGTCCAGGAAGGCTCAATGACACGCGTCACATCATCTATAAATCCTTTGAAACACCTTGGGCTCGTGCACGTCTCTCCTTAGGGGTGATGCTGAAAGAGGGAATTTTAAAAGAAAATATTGATGGCGAAGCACTCTTATGGGCAGCTGGAAGACTCTTCAAAACAGAGGAACGCCGTAAGATTTTGATTATGATTTCTGATGGCGCGAGTATTGATGACATGACGCTTGCTCATAATCCTCCAGGGTATTTAGAAAAGCACCTTAAAAGTGTTCTTAAGACGTTAAATCACGCGTCTCACCTTCATCTGTTTGCAATTGGGATCGGTCATGATGTAACGCGGCTATATTCAAAGGCTATAACCTTGAAGTCGGCAGACTTTCTTGGAAAAACCCTTTTTGAAGAGCTGCCAAAGCTGTTTAAGGAAGAGGAAAAAATTTAGAAAAAATTTAGAAAAAATTAAAAGAATGACAAGATTTTTCAAAAAGGATAATATTTTTTTCTATATCTTTATTCTTGAATGAGAATCCTATGATTCGTTTTATTTTTTTTCTTTTAGTGGCACTGACGACAAAAGTATATGCTGATCAAAATTGTGATCTAACCTTGCGTCAGATAGAGCAAGATATAAGAAATCAAAGCCAAATAGATTTGGATCCAGAAAATCAAAAAATTACGTTAGAACAGGAAGCTTTCTACGCAAAAAAATTACGACTTCTTACACATATAATAGCTGCCCAGAAAGATGTTGAGAGTTTCTTAAAAATATATGCCCTTTCGCAAGATATCAGAGATCACATCTTAAAAGAATTTCCAAACATAAGTCCCAAAGAATATGAAGATGCTCATAGTTCAGTTGGTGTGGCTCTGTCGAGGAAGAAGGCCCCAGCAGATGTTATTGTCAAAATATTGCTCAGAGAAGCACGCCTCTTGTCGGGGTCAGCGGGAATAATGCTTACTGTTTTGTACTTTTATCCTACGGAAGGATATAAGCATTATGATCCAGAGATCTTAGCTTTTTTTAAAGAGCAAGCTGAAGAAGGGTGTCCCCGGTGGGAATATGAATATGGCAAAATTCTTCTTCATGGCATTGGAACAGCGCAGGACAAGATTGAAGGACTTAAGTTTTTAGAAAAGTCTACTTTTGAAGAGTCACCCATGGAACTTGCGATTTATTATTATGATGAAAATGATTTCCAAAAATTTGAATATTATCTCCGTAAAGCGGCTGATCAAGATCACCCTCAAGCATTTTATAATTTAGGGGTTTTAGAGCAAAATAAAAAAAACTATGGGGAATCTGTCAATCTATTTTTAAAAACTTTAGAATTAGATCCAGAATATTATGAGGCCATGCTTGAGCTTGCGCGGATGTATGCAGAAGGACGGGGTGTTGAGGTCAATAGAACGAAAGCTCTTGATTTAATGAAAACTGTTGTCACTAAGAGCTCGGACGAAGCCTTGAGAAATCTTGCACAGAAAAATATTGAAATCATTGAAGCCAATGAGAATGTAAGGTAACTCTCTATCTTCGTTAAAGAAAGTTAGTTCAAAATCCAAATAAAAAATTTTCAAAAAAACAACTAAGATTTGTTTGAAATATGAATAAAAAAGTGCCCATCGCTCTTTTCAATATTTTTTGCTTCAGGTACGACAGGTTTAAGACCAAAAGAGAAATTTTTTCAAACTCTCCTTTTGAAAACCTGTAATGCTCTTAAGATATGAAGAAATGCCTCAAAAACTCTCTCCCCATGATCGATTTACCCGCGCGAGCTTGACCCATCCAAAGGTTGCAGAGGAATTTTTTCAAAAAAACTTGCCTGAAAAGATTAAGAAGATGATCGATTTTTCGTCTCTGAAGCTTAACAAAGAGAGTTTCATCGATGATCATTTAAAGTTGCAGATTTCCGATATGCTTTTTTCGGTCAACTTTAATGAAAACCCAGGGTTTATTTATCTCCTTGTGGAACATGCTTCAACCCCACAACCTCTTCTTCCGTTTCGAATGCTCAAGTACGTCATGGCCATTATGGAAGATCATTTAAAAAGGACAAAGTCACGAACACTTCCTTTTGTATTTCCTCTTGTGTTGTATACCGGAAAAAAAGCATATCCATATTCCATGGACCTTTTTGATCTTTTTTCTAAGGAAGAAAGAATGCTTGCCAAAGAGACACTCCATGCGCCTTATCCTCTGATTGACCTAAGCCAAGCAACAGATGAAGAGTTTAAAAAATACCTTTGGTTTGGAAGTATGGGACTGCTTTTAAAGCATATCCATGATGGTGATATTCTTCCTTTTTTTAAGAGGTTTCTGGATCTTCTGAAACAGATTGAAAAACAAGGAGAGACCAGATATATTTATACTGTCATTAGCTATATTGCGATTGCTGGAAAATTGCCTGACAAAGAGGGTTTTTTTTTGCAGGCTGTTAAAGACTTGGAAACTGTTGATGAGGAGGAGACGATGCAATCACTTGCAGAATATTTAAACCTAGACGTTTTTAAAATAGGATTTGAAAAGGGACGAAAAGAGGAAATTAAAAGAGCGGAACAGGAACGCTTGAAAGTGGAACAGAAACTACTGAAAGCGGAACAGGCGCATGCAAAAGCGGAACAGGAGCGTGCAAAAGCTGAGCAGGAATGTGTAAAATCACAGCTCGAGCGTTTAAAGTTAATGAAAGTTATGTTTTCGAAGGGAATGAGTCTGGAGACAATTTCTGACATAACGGGTTATTCTCAAAAAGAGCTTAAGCTCATTCTTACATGAAGTTTTGAAGAAAAAGGATTTTTATGAAAGAGATCTTTTTTCAACTACATATAAAAAAACTCAATCAAGAGATTGAAGTAGGTTTGATGCAAATTGAAAATGGAGAGATCCTTCCAGGATCTTAAGTTTTTGAAGAAATAAAGAGGTTATCTCTCAGAAGAGACAAATTAATTTTTAATGAAATCCCTTAAAGACGCGGCCATATAACCTCTATATGCGGGTTGATTCCCTCCTTTGCAAAAGGGCACCGCACTAAATCTCAAAGCAAAAAGAAAGAATCTTATTTTCTCAGCTAATTTTAAAGCTTTTAAAAGACGATCTTCGTTTCCGAAGCTTTTCCAAGAATCCAGATAAGCTTTTTGAAGATCTGTTGTACGCATCCAGGGATGGTGTTTTTGTGCACTTTTTAAAGCAGAAACACATGAAAAAAACGGATGTGAGATACTTGCATCTCCCCAGTCGTTGAGCGTGAGATTGCCGTTTTGAAGGAGAACATTGTTGTCATGAAAATCTCCGTGTTCAAGGGTATGAGGGATATTATACTCTGATAATTCATTGCATAGAGATTGCATTTTTGGAAATTGATTAGAAAGGATTTTGAGTTCAGAGGATGTGAGCCCATCTGCTTTTAAGAGCTCTTCTCGAGCAATAAATGTTTGGTAAATAGAGGGTATGTGCTCAAGGCGCCAATCATTGATACCTCTTAAAATGAGTTGATCAATATGAGGGATGCTACCTATCCTAAATTCCCGAAGATTCTGTAACTATGTTTGTTCATCTGAGACGATTTTTAGTTTTTTGAGGATTTCCCTCTGAGGCTTGGTCACCTCGGTGAG
>NCGZ01000067.1 GCA_002257235.1 Alphaproteobacteria bacterium 16-39-46 | reverse complement strand
ATTGATTGATCATTTTTGAATTCCTCCTGATAAAGAAATTCTTAAACGATTTCAATTGATTACTCAACCTCTTCTTACATTTGTGTCATGTACTGTGGCAGGACATGTATTTTAGGAGAGATCCTTAAATTCAAGCTGCTCGAAAAATCTCTGCCCTCTTAAATGAAAGCTTAAGGGAAATAAAGATTGTGTCAAGATATTATTATTTTTTATAAAAATAAGTTTTTAAAATCTGGCTGAATTTCTTCTTTTTTGTGAAATTTTTAAAACAGAAGGAGGATTCAGTGGGGATATGTTTTGGGGGATATTTGGAGATTTTGTAGAGGTCATTTTAGGTGTGTCCTCTAATTTTTGGAGGAGAGAAGAAGATGCCGCTTTTTTTCTCTTTGGAGGTGATTTAGACGCTTTGAGAGGACGTAGAGGTTCTTTTTTAGAAAGAAGAGATAAGTCAAGTCCCCATTGAAATCGTGTGGGATGAGAAATCGGAATATGAACTTGATCTGAGAGTCGTTCAAGGGCCTTTGTAATATCGTGAAGGCGCGGATGCTCTTTATAGGAATAAAGCTTAAAAAGGAGCGTTTGATAACATAAGGCTTTTGTTCGTGTCAGAGGATGCGCGCGAATTTCTGGGATAAATTCTTGTAAAAAGTATTTTCCAAGTTCTTTCATGATCCCACGACCTTGATAGGGTTTAATAATATGAGGAAAGAATTTTAGTTGGGTGGGCGACTCATGACTAAAAATAACACATCCCATAAAGGTTGGAGATGCAGGCTCAGAGATCTCTTCTAAAACATAAAGAACTGTAAATTCATAGTGAGGACGCGCCTCTAACCGTTGCTTCCAAAGACCATAAGAGAGCGCTGTTTCATAATGTGTTTTAATGGTCTTTCCGGCTGCATAAAGACTTGGAAGATCGTATTTCATATCTTCTTCGTCCATCCTTGCCAAAGAGACAGGTCCTGGCGTTTTTCTATCGGGAAGTGTAATATCTCTCTCTTCAACTGTTCGAATTTGAATAGAGAATCCTTGTGCTTGAGTGGTGCCTTTGATGGAAAGCCTTGTTCTTTGAGGACTTTCGGCGTCCAGTATCTCTTCAATGATGGGGGGAACGGCATATAAAGAAAGACAAGAAAGAAAAACACCGACTATTAAACTTGGAAAAAAATAAAGGGTTTTTTGATTCATGAGAGTTCCTCAATTTTACGAGAACACGAAAGCTATTTTAGTACTCAATCATTGAATTTAATTAAAGAGGGTGTCAAGTTTTATTGTTTTTTATAAAAAAATAGTTTTTTAAAAAAAATCGGCCACAACTCATCCGTGGCCGAATTAAAAAAATTTAACGAAAAACGCTGACCCTTTAAGGCTCTAGAGAAAGTCCAGAAGCCGCACTTGTTAATGCAGAAGCTGCTTGAGCTGCTGCCGCTCTTTTCGCATAGAGCTCTTCGAGATTTATCCTAAGTTGATGTTCTCCATTGGGACGGGCATCTGGAAAAACAAGAATATGCTTTATTTCAACGTTATGTGCTGCCTCAAATTTTGATTTTGAGTTGGAAGCAATATTTGCAGCCAGTGGGTTTAAATTGTCCATGGTGATTAGAAGTTCTTTGTGCTCTGCTTTCGATTTTACGGAGGTTAAAGGACTTTCTCTAAAGGCTGGAAGAAGTTCATCGAGGAGATATCCTGCAACGCCCGTCATAATTCCTCTATTTTGAAATTCTGGTAAGACACTTCCAAAAAAGATCAATTGTGTGTCTGTATTGCGTCCAATTGCAAAATAACTGATGTCTTGGTCTGCGAGTGATAAGGTAAAAAGAGTGGCAGGGGTATAATTACCATTATCACTTTCAATCAGACGCTTTCTCCAGATGCCTTCATATCCTACGAGTAAGGTTCTTCTCGGATCTTTTGGACCCCCAATGTAATATTTCATCTCCTTTGGATCAGCTCTCAAAGTAGAGATAAGTCCAGGTCTTCCATCGGGTGTCACAAAATCTCCTCTTAGACAGGTTCGAAAACTGCATGAAAGAGGCGCTGTATCTTTTTGAGGAACTTCAAAACTACCGGTGACGCGCAGTCTCCGACCAGGTGTTTCGTCGCAATCGCTTTCTGTGATTTCGGGAAGTGCTGCATTTAAAAAATTTGTCAGAAAAAAGAAGGAAATTAATATCGTAAAAGAGGTAGAAAACATCTTTTTAAGCATGATAAACTCCACTGGTTTAAAATTTAAAACGAAAACCGCAAACGTAAGAAACGCTGTAAAACAACAAATGAGGTTTCTTAAGGAAACTCTAATCTCAATTTATATAAAACTCCAGAAAAAAACCCCCTTATTTTCAGGGGTTAGAGCATTTTAAAGCTTAAATTCCTCAAAAGCTGTTTGAAGAAGGGGGAGTGTTTTCTTATGGGTAAAATTAACATCCATGGGCGTGATGGACACATATCCTTGAGAAATGGCCTCAAGATCGGTCTCTGTGGGAAATTCTATCAAATCAGCTTGAGGGCCAATCCAATAGTAAGTTCTGCCCCGAGGATCAAGATTTTCGCTGATTTGATCAACCCCTGCCGGCCTAAATCCTTGTGAGACAACGCGCACCCCTTTTACGGAAGACGTGATCAAGTCTGGAAAGTTAATATTGATTAGAATATGTTGCGGCCATCCTGTCTTCAGAAGTTGTTTAATAAGGGGAGGGGCAAAATGAAGGGCTGTTGACCACTTGGGGGTCTCAGAGCGGCTAACAACTTGACTCAGTGCAATAGATGGAATTCCAAGAAGAATGCCTTCCATGGCAGCGGCAACCGTTCCTGAATATGTTGCATCTTCTCCCACGTTTCCGCCAAAATTAACCCCTGAAAGAATGAGAGTGGGTTTTTTACGGGGAAGTATTTTTTTAACCGCCAAGAGCACACAGTCTGTCGGCGTACCGTCAACACTATAGCGACGACTCGCGAGTTTTCGGATGCGGAGAGGCTTTGAGAGCGTTAAGGAGTGTCCTGCACCACTTTGTTCCTGTTCAGGTGCAACGGTCCAGACATCATTGGAAAGGGTTCGCGCAATTTTTGTGAGAATTTTAAGTCCAGGGGCATGAATGCCATCATCATTGGTGACAAGAATGCGCAAAGAAGAAAGAGGACCGCTTGGGGTTTTAGAGGAAAGTGCCATGGGATGAAATCTTTTCAGCGTTGTTAAGATAAGGTCTTAGAGCAGATGGAATTTTAATGGAGCCATCTTCTTGTTGATGGTTTTCAAGAAGCGCAATAAGAGCACGTCCCACAGCAACACCTGACCCATTAAGGGTTGAGACGAAGACAGGTTTTTTATGGGAAGAGTCTTCTGGGCGGTAGCGTGCATTCATGCGCCGTGCCTGATAGGAGCCACACAAAGAACAACTTGAAACCTCACGGTAACAATTTTGACCCGGAAGCCAGGCTTCAATATCATAGGTTTTTTGAGAGGCAGGGCTGATGTCTTGCGAGGCAAGGAGCATGATGCGATAGGGAATTTCGAGTCGCTCGAGGACTGTTTGTGCCGCCGTTAACATCCGTTCATGTTCAGAGGCAGCTTGATCGGGGGTTGTAATACTGACAAGCTCAACTTTTCCAAACTGATGCTGCCGAAGCATGCCGCGTGTGTCACGTCCTGCTGCTCCTGCTTCCAGTCTGAAGCAGGGCGTGTACGCTGTAAATCTGAGAGGAAGCGTGTCGGCCTCTAAGATTTTCTGGGCTACCAAATTGGTTAAAGGAACTTCGCCTGTTGGAATAAGCCAATGATCGCTTGTTGTTTTGAAAAGATCTTCTGAAAATTTAGGGAGGTTTCCTGTTCCAAACAAGGCATCATCTTTAACAAGAAGAGGTGGAGAAACTTCTTGATATCCAAATTCTTGTGTATGAATATCAAGCATAAAAGAGGCCAAGGCACGTTCAAGGCGCGCTAAGGGACCTTTTAGAATAACGAATCGTGATCCAGAAATGTAGGCCGCTTGCTCAAAGTCCATCAGCCCGAGGGCCTCTCCAAGTTCAAAATGCTGTTTGGGTGTGAAAGAAAAGAAGGGTATCTTTCCTATCTGTTTTAGTTCGATATTGGCTGACCCGTCTCCCACTGGAACATCTTCTTGGGGAAGATTGGGAAGAGCGGCAAGAATCTCAAAGAGGTGTTGACTGAGAGCTCTTTCCTTTTCTTCAAGGGTTGGAAGAAGGTTTTTAAGGCGAGATCCTTCTTGAACGAGAGGCGTGATATCCTCCCCCTTTTGTTTAAGTTCTCCCATTTTACGCGCTATGGCATTTCGGGATTCATTGATGGTTTGGAGTTCAGTTTGAAGCGCTCTTAAGGACTCATCCATCTCCAAAAGCAGTGTGCTCTGAGAGATGAGTCCACGATGGTGAAGTCCTCGATCAAAGACGTCTTGATTGTCACGAATCCATTTGAGATCAAACATGTTTTTTTAAAGTCTCACGGGTTAAACGTTCATTACGGCGAATGATCCAAATCGTTCCTTCAAAAAGGATCATCAGGGGAATGGCAAGCAAAATTTGACTTAAAACATCTGGGGGCGTCAAAATTGCTGCCACAATAAAAATCAAGATTATGGCATATTTTCGGTTTAACGCAAGTCCCCTTGAGGATATAATTCCTAAATGTGCAAATGCAATTAAAATGAGAGGGAACTGAAAACTAAGTCCGAAGGAGACCAGAAAGCTGAAAGTGAGTGAAAAATAATCACTCATGCGTGGCTCCAAAAACAGAGGAATGGGCAGAGATGAATTTTCAAAACTCAAAAAAAAGGTCCAAGCAAGCGGAATAACGATAAAATAGGCAAAAAGAGCTCCCAAACTAAATAGAAATGGAGAGATTATAAAAAAAGGTTTCAGAATACGTTTCTCTTTGGGTTTAAGGCCTGGAGATGTAAATTTCCAAAATTGGTAGACAAAAACTGGAAAGCTGAGAAGAATTCCCCCCCAGAGGGCAATTTTTAAGTAGGTTGTAAAAGCCTCTGTGAGTCCCAGGTAGATCATCGCGTGGGGGGTGAGGCGGGTGGCTTTTTCAAAAGGGAGGAGAAGAAGTCCAAAAATCTCTTCAGAAATCCAATAGGACAAAGCACTACCACATGCCCATGCACTAAAGAAGATAAGGAGTCTTTTTCGGGCTTCCCTAAGATGAACTAAAAAAGGGAGAGGGGCGTCAGAGGGTGTCATCGGAAGAATCTTTTGACGGAAGGGATTTCGGGGAAAGGTGGCGGTCTTTTTTGTCAAAATTTTGAATTTCAGAGGCCTCCAAAGCGGCGTCAAAAGAGCGTTGAAGATGGTGGCTAAAAATGCGAATTCTTTTAAAAAGACGGCCCCCTTGATGCAAAAGGTTTGGCCAATCTTCCGGTTTTAAGAGAATGACAGCAATCACAAAAATAAGAATAATTTCAAAAAAACCAATGGAAAACATGTGGATTTGATTACTGTTTTTTTGAGGAAGATTTTTTTGTTTTGGAAGAAGGCGTCTTCTTTTTCTTTTCTTGAGCTGGAAGTGCCTTTAAAGGGGGAGGTGATTTCTCCTGAACCGTTGGGTGGTCATCGAGGTTCATGCCGTCACGAAAAGATTTAATCCCTTTTGCAAGGTCTTCCATGACCTTGGGAAGTTTTCCAGATCCAAAAACAATTAACACGATTAAAAGGATTAAAATAATCTGCCAAAATCCAATGCTCATTCACTTAGCTCCTCAAAGAAATGCGATGGGTATGCCGCTTAAGATCTTTATTATATCAAGAAGACCGTTTAGGAAAGGAAAAAGAACCCAAGAGAGAATCGGAATGGGAAATCCTAAAAGAGTTGATGTTATAAAAGGAAAAGCAATCAAAACAACAAGAATGATCATACCATAACGTTCAAGACGTAAAAAGGATTTTCCGAGAGGAGGCGAGAGGAGAGACCCTAAAATCCGTCCCCCATCAAGGGGAAGGATTGGAAGCATATTAAAAACAGCAAGAATACAGTTAATTTGGATTGAGGTCGACAAAAACGTTTTGAAATCGTTAAATAAAAAATCAGGAAAAAGAGGGGCGATATAGAAAGCAAGCGCAGAAACGTAAGCTAGAAAAATGTTCATTAAAGGACCGGCTGCTGCAACTTTAAGTGTGTCCCATCTTGGATTCCTAAGAGCATTAAAATCGACAGGCACAGGTTTTGCATACCCAAAGACAAAAGGAGCATGGGCTAGGATGAGAAAGCCTGGCAACAAAATTGTTCCAAAAAGATCAATGTGTTTAAACGGATTTAGCGTGATTCTGCCGCGGTCATAAGCCGTGGTATCCCCACATTTGAGGGCCACAAATCCATGAGCAGACTCATGGAGTGTAATGGCAAGAATGACAGGGAGCCCAAGGAGGAAAATATCTTTGAGTGTGAAGAGGAGTGAGTCCATGGTTTAAGGTCCTTTTGTGTCTGTTACTTGACACGGGATTTTGTGATGTTGCAAGGACAAACAGATACTTTCTGCATCTGGTTTGGATTTAAAAACACCAATTTGGATTTGAAACTGAATTTTTCCGTCTGAATTTTCAGTGCGTATAATTGTCATAGGAAGATTGTGAAGAAGCATTTTATTGTTAGAACGAAGTCGCCTCCATTCCGTATGAGCCTGTTCTTTGTCAGAGACAGGAGGGAGCGTTACACAATAAAAAGAGGAGCCTTCTAGCGTCGTTTCGAGTCCTTGATCTAAAAGTGTGTCAAATATCTCAGACCATGAGTTAGAGGGCTCTTCTTTAGGGAGGGGGATATCAGAATCATGGGTATAGAGAGACTCAAGAGAGGGAGGAGGGAGGGGCTGTTTTTTAGTCGTTTCCGTGCTTTCCTCCAAAAAAGGAAGCGACTCATTTGAAAAGCCAGAAAAGTCCTCTTCAGGAGACTCTAATTTCTCTTCCTTTTTGATGAGCTGATTATAAATTTCTTTGTCTTGATGGAGGATGGTCGATCCTCCTGGATTGGGGGCTTTTATTTTAAATGTTTCATAATCGGGTTTAAGAAGGGGAGCTGAATATGAAGCAGAAGAAGAAGGATGAGATGTTTTCTCAAAAATGACCCAAAAGAGAAGGGCTGCTAAAAGAACCCCAAGGCTTCCTAACCCAAGAAGGAGGTTGAATTTTGAATGATTTTTTGAGTTGAAATCCTTGAAAAGGGACGACACCTTTATCTCCTAACGCATTTCATCAAGCGCTTTAACCCCGAGGAGTTGGAGGCCATTTGAAAGAACCTGAGCAACACAAGTCAAAAGGACCAATCGATCTTGTGTTTTTTGCAGAGACTGGGGATGAATGAAACGGAGTTCTGTATTTTCTTTCCCCAGGTTCCAAAGGGCATGAAAATGAGCGGCAAGATTATGAAGAAAAAAACCAAGACGATGGGGTTCAAGTGAAGAAGCTGCCAGTTCAACGTGACGTGGCCAAGAAGATAAAATTTTGATCAAATTGATTTCAGCAGATTCTTGAAGAGAGGTAAGAGAGGCGGCAGAAAGGGCCTCTGATGATAAATCAAGATGTGGAAACGTCTCCAAAGCTTGCCTTTTAACGGATTGAATGCGCGCGTGGGCGTATTGAATATAGAAAACGGGGTTTTCACTGGATTTTTCGAGGACCTTTGAAAAATCAAAGTCGAAGGGGGCATCATTTTTACGCATTAAGATGATGAGGCGGAAAACATCTTTTCCAACTTTTTCAATAACCTCTTGAAGTGTAATAAAGGTTCCAGAACGTTTAGACATTTTTAATGGGATTCCATCTTCCATCAAATTCACCATTTGACATAAAATAACCTCTAAGTGATTTTGACCATGGGAAATGGCCTCAACGGCAGCTTTAATGCGTTTAACATACCCTCCGTGATCGGCGCCCCACACGTTGTAGAGAGCCCCTTGGGTGCGGCTATATTTATCATAATGACAGGCAATATCTTTTGCAAAATAGGTCCAAGACCCATCAGATTTTTGGAGAGGTCTGTCCGTATCATCCCCAAACAGCGTTGATTTAAAAAGAAGCTGGGGACGTGGTTCCCAATCTTCCAGCGTTTTTCCTTTTGGAGCTTCGAGAGTACCTGTGTAGACAAGATGCTCTTTTTTGAGAGTTGCGATCATACGCTCTACAACTCCGTCTTTTACCAGTTCGTTTTCGGAGGTAAAAACATCATGATGAATCCCAAGAAGGCTTAAATCGTTCCGGATAAGATCCATCATGGCATTGACGGAAAAGACCCTAAATATCTCAAGCCACTCTGATTCAGGAGCATTTTTATAAAGAGGGCCATATTTCTCAGCCAAGGCGTGGCCAACAGGAATAAGATAATCTCCTGGGTAAAGACCTTCAGGGATCGGGGGTACCTTTTCGCCGAGGGCCTCTAAATAACGGATATGAACGGATCTTGCAAGCGTGTCCAATTGTCCACCGGCATCGTTGACATAATATTCGCGAATCACATTAAATCCAACACTTTCAAGAAGCGTTGCGAGCGCATCTCCAACAACAGCGACGCGTCCGTGACCAGCATGCATCGGGCCCGTGGGATTTACAGAAACGTACTCTACATTGACGGTTTTACCGGCGCCTTCAGTGGATGTTCCATAAAGAGATCCATTTTCGAGGATTTTTTTGAGGTAGGATCGCCAAAAATCATCGGACAGTCGGATATTAATAAACCCTGGGCCTGCAATATCAACTGACGTAACAAAATCGAGTGTTGAGAGCTTTTTTTTGATGTTTTCTGCAAGAACTTTTGGCGTCGACGAAGAGAGCTTCGACAGAACCATGGCAGCATTGGTCGAAATATCGCCATGGGTGTCATCCCTCGGAGACTCCACGGACACCTTTGAAAAGTCGCACGGGATGGGAAGACTATTTTCCTGCTGGAGTTCATTGAGAAGTGTTAAAAGGCGAAGATGAAGGTCACGAAAGAGATTCACGGTGATATTTCCTAAGGGTTAAAAAGAATTTGATTTTTTAACGGTGATTATTTTGGTATACCTCTGATTGCGTCTGTTATCCAGAAAATTTATTGAGTGTGCTTTAAATTCTGGAAAATTCTGGCAAAAATTAAGAGGAAATTTGGTATGGCAATTGATTTTACAATAACACCAGAGGCTCAAGCTCAATTGAAAAAAGTTCTTTCTAAGACGAATGAACCTTCAAACGGGGGTTCAAGATTTCGGATAGCAGTTGCAGGGGGCGGATGTGCAGGATTTCAATACGTGTTTAAAGTAGATGATAGTCAAGGCAAAGAAGATCAGATTTTTGGAGAGGAACAGGGGGAAGTGATTATTGACGACATTTCTTTGGGCCTCTTGAAGGGTGCTGCGTTAGACTATGAAGAGGAGCTCATTGGAGCTCAATTTGTTATTAAGAACAATCCGCAGGCCACAACGTCTTGTGGGTGTAAGACCTCTTTCTCTGTGGTTTAAAGGAGAAACTGGAAGAATAAAGCGAGGGTTTTTTAGTCTTGATATATATGATTTCAAGGGAGAATAGGTATTTAATAAAAAGATTCCTTATAATATAGTGGTTCTATCTTGAGAAGACGTTGATGATTAAGAGACAGATGCCAATTCTTCAGTAATTCATCTAAAAGAGCTTCTTACGATAAAAACCATATCACAATATCATTGTGTATTTTGATGGAGTCATTGTCAATTATTTCTCTATCTTGAGTCATTCACGCATGATATGATCAGTAAAATTAGCATGCGAATTGCCCAATAGGGTCACTGTCAAATAACGAATAAAAAAACATTATAAACTTGGGAGTTCTCGATCATCATGAAATCTTATTTTTTCCCGCTTGCGATGGTGTCACTATTTCTTGGGGGGATTCCGTCTTCCGTATTTTGCAATGAAAACTCACTATCTTCGAATCCTGCCTATCAAAGCTTGATGTCGAACCTTACACGAGATGGTTTTTCTTCAGAAGAGATTAAAGCCATGCTCGTTGAGGTTAATTTTCAGAAATTAACGTCAGAAGAAGTCTCTTGGGTTATTAATAAAATCCCTTCTGTTGTAAGTGCTCTTAAAAAGGGTTCATTGCCTTATACGCAAGTAAATATTGGAAGAGGCCTTGTTTTACAGGAAATAGGGGCGGAAATTACGCACGATAATCTCAAAGCATGTGGAAAAATATTTTTGAAGCTAAACGCTCTAAACCAGAAAGGTTCGATTGATTATGCGTATTGGGACAAGTGTTCCTACCATCTTCTCGCGGCCTCTTTGGCCACAAAAAAGATGAGGGTTGAGGATATTTTGAAGATGCTTTCTCACGTAGACTCTAAAAATCTAACTTTCGCAGAAATTTCTGAGGTCATTGCAACTCTAAAAAAATCTAACTTAACATCTCAGGATTTAGAAAAGAATTTTGATGAAATTCTTTCGGACGTTGAAAAAGAAAGCCAAGAAAAGAAGCTTCCTTCAAGAATTCCTTCAGAAATTGAAAAACGATCTCCTTCGACAGGGTTCAAGCAGCTTTTAGTCGGAAAAAATTTGTCAGAAGATTAATCTCTTAAAAAAGACCTAAAAGTTGGATCTTCTGTTTGTCGTCGTAAAAAAACCATATAGTTAAGGTCCTCTCTCATGAAATCAGACCTTTTTACAACTTTAATTTTTTTTAAGATTTATTCAAGGTCAATGCCCTGTTTACTCTGAAATAATTTCTGGTCCTATTGTCACTTACACGAATCCAGAGTTATCAACATTTCAAACGGCTTTAGCGGTCGTTGCGACGAAAATACGTCAAAATGTGTCTAATATGTCTGAAGAAGAGATCTCTAAGTCTCTTCAATCGTATAACTCTTCGTATAATGATGCTTTCTCAAAGCTGACTGATTTGACAACTCGGTATCAAGGTGAGGGTCTTGGATTTGTCGAAGCTCAAACGGCTGCCATTCATGAGCTTTTGTCAGATACAAGTGATTCCTTCCTCCAAAAGGTGAATGCTGACATGGGGAAGCCTGTTCCTTGGAAAGAGAGCAGTTGAGACGATCATAAAAAGAGTGTTGAACACACGTCTGAGAAACAGGAAAGACTCTTAAAATATGAGAAATCTAAGGGGAAGAGTAAAGCGGGAAATTTTCAGGAAGTTTCTATGAAGACTTTTAAAAAAACACAGAGATAAAAATTCCAGATACGGCTGAGCTTAAGTAGTGCTTGAACGAAAAGTTCTTGAGGCCTTTATTTGATTGGGTTTAGATGAAAAAATAAGAGATGAAGATTCTCCTTACTCTCCACCTCCCTAT
>NCGZ01000066.1 GCA_002257235.1 Alphaproteobacteria bacterium 16-39-46 | reverse complement strand
AATAATTCCACAAAAAGTTAAATTTTAAAATTTTGGGAAATTTTATTGGGGTCAAATTTTAGAGAATTTAGAGAATCTAGCCTTTTCGGTCCGGCACTAGATAGAATGGGAAAACTATCTCTGGAGGAGCTGCTTTTCCTTGTTAATTGCTTACAAAAGGTTAGATCCTTAGATGGCTCTTTGATTCGTCAAATTCTCTCCGAAATCAAAAAAGCTGATCCACAAGAAAAATCTGATGAGGTTAAAAAGGGCGATCTAAAGGATCAAAAATTAGTTTCATCTCAATCTGAACACGAAGAAAGAACATTTTATCATCCTGTCCCTGATGAAGGTTCTTCAATAGATAAGCATCTAAAGAAAAAGACCGTTCGTGATGGGGGTGCTGCAAAAAGTTTTGCGGATCTTAAAAAGGCTGAAAGATCCAAAAAACAACGGATACATTTTAAAAAATGCTCAGAGAAGGTCTCCGAGAACCATTTCCGGAGACCATTTGTTTATCTAAACCCAGATTTAAGAAGTATTAAATCTTTCTCAAAAAGGTCGTTCTTCTCCTTTTTAACGATTGATAACAAGAGAAAAGAGGGGCATACAAGATCGAAAGGCTTTTTGAATTTTTACAAAAACAGGAGTACGCGCATGAAGTTTGGATATACAATTCTCTACGTCAAAAATGTGGAAGAAACCCTTTCTTTTTACGAAAAAGCCTTTGGACTTTCCCGTCGTTTTTTCCATGAAAGCGGTCATTATGGAGAAATGAGCACTGGGGAGACTACGCTTGCCTTCGCCTCTGAAGATCTTTCTCATGAAAATGGGCTTTCTTTTACACCTAATCATCAAAAGAGCCTTCCCGCAGGATTTGAACTTGCCTTTGTCACAAGTGACGTTCAAATTTCCTATGAAAAAGCAATAGAGGCTGGTGCAGTTGGCATAAAAACTCCCTTTCAAAAGCCTTGGGGACAAAAGGTTGCTTATGTTCGGGATCTTAACGGGATTTTGATTGAGCTGTGTAGCCCTCTCGAAAACTCTTAAATTCAGAGGCCAAGAAGTTTAAGGCCCCCTTGGACAAGATCGCCAACGGAATTGTCCGAGGAAGGTGCGTCAGAAGAGGCTTTCTTTTTAGAGTGTTTTGGAGCTTTTGAAGAAGGTCTGGAAGGTGCAGACTTATCTTTTAATCCTAAAATATTTTGAACCATTCCGACGGCGTCACCAGGCGCGTCGATGAGTGTATTCACAGCTGATCCAGGCGCATCAAGCAGTGTGTTTACAATGCTTCCGACGGCATTGTTCATGAGGTAATTTTGAAGACCTTGTGTGTCAAGCTCATGGATTGGATCATTAAGAGGACCTGTAAGCTTAACGTTAAAGGGAGGAAAATTTTTAACGTTGAGTTGTGCCTTTCCCACAATATCAAGGGTATAGTGGGGCAAATCAATTAAGCCTGTTGCGCTGAGATGACCTGCGTCGGAAGTCAAAGAGCACGTGTTTAAAGAGGCAATTCCTTTTTGAAGAAGAAGAATGGCTTCAAGGTCTCTGAATTCTGTTTCTCCCCCCGAAAACGAGGTGTCCAGAAGGCCTAAAAATCCTTGAATGTTGTGCGCTTTATTAAGAGCAGAAACAGCCTTTTCAAGCGCAAAACCGCTGACTCTTCCATCACGCGCATGAATTTTTAAATCGCCAGAAAGCGTTCCAATGTGGTCAGCAATACTGTTTCCGTGGGAAAGTATATCCACGAGAAGGTCAAGTGTTCCGCCGGTAAGTTTTATATCTCCTTGTTTAAAATCAAGATTTTTGAGGCGAACGCCTTTGAAGGCCCCTTTACAGGAAAAAGGATGCGTCTTTTGGGATGAAAGAGAGGCGGTTACGGTGAGGTCGCCCCCGAGGCCTTTTCCAGAGACGGGATTTAAGGTGAGTACTCCCTTTTCGAGTTGAAGATGGGCGACGATATGATCAAAGACAAACGCGTCGAGAATGACTTTATGAAGAGAAATATCGAAGTCACCCTCCAAAAGGTTTAAAAAGTCTAAATTAAGAGGCGTATGGGACCATATTTCAGAGGAAGGATGAGAAGGGATTGGCTTTGCGTGGGGATGTTTCTTTTTTTGAGAAGAAGAGGGATGAGAGCCCTGGTGGGGTGTCTCCAGAGGGGAACGAGAAAAGGTATTTAGGTCAAGGGATTCAACGGTGAGGTTTCCTTTAACCTTCGGAAGAGATTGAAGGAGTGAGAGGCTTGCATTTCCCTGGAATGCTGTCCGTTTTTGTCCAATGGTGAGAAGAGAGGGGGGTATTTTAAGGGAAATCGCGTTGGAGAGGTCTCCTTGGAGGACGAGGGTAATCTCATACGCACCGAATTTAGAATCTGATAGATTTAGGAGTTGACTAAAATTTTTTCCAGAGTTCTTAAGTGTCAAATCTATATTTTTACCAAGAGTGAGAGATCCTTGAAGTTCTGTTGTCAAAAGAGGGGTCGAAAGAAGCGTTTTTGTTGTGTATGAATCTCCTTCGCAGGAACTTTCACCAGAGATGTTAAGGGTATTTCCTAAAAACGCGAGACCTGCTTTAAAAGCCGAAAGGTCTTTTAAGGTTAAAAAGTTTGAAACGGAGAGATTATAGGCGACCCGTGGGGTTTTTTCGTCCGTGAAGAAAATGATGTTCCCCGTGAGAGCTGCCTCTCCCAGTTTAAGAGAAAAGTCCTTCAGTTCACTTTTCTGTGCCTGATAATCAAAGGTCGTTGTAAGGGCAAAATTTTCAAAAAGAGCCGGCGAGAGATTTTTTGTTTCAAGTGTAAAAACTTCAAGAAACGGCTTTAAATTTTGAGAGAGAATTTGAAGCGTGGAGAGGAGTTTACCGTCTCTATTTTGATTGGAAATTTTTAAAAACACATCTCCAGGGTTAAGCGTTAGCTCAAGGGAGGCAAGTCCTTTTTGAATATTAAACTCTCCTTTGCCAGCCCCTTTTATGGTGCCCACATCAAGAGAGATGGACGAGATAGAAATTAATTGAGGTGTTCCTTGAAGGGTAATTTCAAGAGCATACGAATCGTTCCCAGGTTTTAAAGAAGGGAGAACTTTGGACAAGAGGCGAGATTTTGAAAGATCCCCCTTAAGAGATGTTTTAAGAGAGAAAGAAAGGGCTTCTGGGGAAAGATCTCCGTCAAGGATGAGGTGTTCATCATAAAAATCAAGATGCGCTGACAAAAGGGCTGTTTTTTGATCGAGGTTTTGAAGCTTTCCAATCAACGTCAGTTTTTCATTAAAAAGAAGCGAGGAGAGGTTAAAATCAATATTTTTAAGGAGAGCGCCGGAATAAGTTAAACCTAAGGTGAGGTCAATATTCTCAAAGAAAATGGATTGATCCTGATCTTTATAGGAGATGTGTCCTTTGCTTAAGGTAATTTCATCAATCTGAAAAGGAAGTTTTGGAGATGAAGAAGAAGAGGAAAGTGAAGGGGACTTAGACATCTCAGGTGTTGAAGCAGAGGGTGTAAGCTCCCAATTTCCTTTTCCTGAGACTCCTTTTTTTAGATTTAAGGTTGGATTTTCTGCAAAGATGCTTGAGATGACAATTTTACCGTGCAGAAGGCTGAGAAGAGAAACCTTTAAAGTTACCTCTTTTACAGAGGCTAAGGGGAGCTCGAGTGTATCTTGCGAAGATAAGATGACCACGTCATTGAGCGTGATTTGAGGTCTCGGGAGGAGAGAGAACGTAAGGGGTCCTTTAAGATGAAGGTCTTGCCCTGTTTCCTCGTGATAGGATGTCTCAAAAGTTTTTTTAAAACCATCAAGTGACACGAAAAGAGGGATAATGAGCGCAAGCCCGAGAATAAAAGAAAGAAGGACACCCAGAGAGATAAAAAATTTCTTCATTTGAACGCTCTTTTTTAAAAGGAGTTAAATTTTCTATAGAGTACCTCATGTCGCCAAAAAAACAAATGGGAAAGAAAGAAATTTTGAAGGCGGTGTTTTTTATTTAATTTTCTCCACCCCTCAGCTATGCTGGGGGATAGAGGTCAAGCTCGGTTTAGAAACGAGAAAGCTCTTGACGGACAATTTCTTTTTCTTTTGTAAGGTCGCTTAAAATAGAGTCCAGTTTCATCCTCATTCTTGTTTCTTCTTCAGCGAGAACACCCTTGAATGTTTCTTCAAGTTTTTTTCTGTGAGTTTCATAAGAGTCTACTGTTCTCTTTGGAAAAGATTCTTTGAACCATTTAATTGCCGCAATGCTCCGAGGATGGCTCTTTGTTAAATTTTCCCAATGATCAATGATGTCAAGGACGGATTGTCCTGTTAAATGTTCTTCAATCCAAGTGCGACCAAGGTGAGAAAGCGATTTTTGAGGGTTTGGATAATGGTTTTCACTAAAAGTCGTGAGCCACCTTTCCATTTGGTCAAAAAAGGAGTGAAAATCTAGATTAAAGCGTAGTTGTTTCAGTGCGTGAAGTTGTCTTTTACAACTTGAGACGAAACTGAGGTTATGGCGAATGCTTATAGGATTGCGAAAAGAAAAATCGGGGAGAGATGAATTATCCAAGAGACACTGGACATAATGAGAAGAGCTTTCAATGTCTTTCAGGCTTGTTTCAAGAGATTCTTTCGTAAAATTTCTCTTTTGTGTTTTAGGAGAGTAAGTTTTTGAAGAACTTTCAGAATCCTCTCGGGGAGCCTCCATAGCACAGACCTCAAATGAGAGGGCTAAAAAAATACTTGAAAAAAAAGAGGCACTCTTTTTGAACATCATGAATATTTTCCTTAAGAGATAAAATGGTTATAAATTGCGACAATCCTACAGTTTTACGCGGAAAAAAACAAGTTTTTTTCGATTTCTAAAATGTTTTTCCATTGTCTTAAGGGAGATGAATCGTTACACTTCTGAAATTCAATTTTAACGCTCGAGGGCTCATGTCTCACCTTACTTCTTCTCTTCATCCTCTAAAACTGGCTTTGATTTGTGGTGGTCCCTCTCTCGAGCGGGGTATTTCTTTAAATTCAGCGCGGTCTCTTTTAGATCATCTTTCGTCGAAGTCCATTGAAATCTCCGTATTTTATGTGAATCAATCAAAGGAATGGTATTCTATTTCTCCTTTTCATTTGTATTCGAATACCCCTGCAGATTTTGATTTTAAACTGAAGGATATTGGGAATTTCTTAGAGGGTGAGAATCTTGTTAAGGCTCTTAAAGAGATTGATATTGTTTTTCCGGCCATCCATGGTGCTTTTGGCGAAGATGGTGAACTTCAAGCCTTTTTAGAAAAACATCAAATTCCTTTTGTAGGACCTTCTTCTCAAATGTGCCAGAGGATGTTTCATAAACATAACGCGGCCCTTTTTTTAAAAAAGAATGGTTTTTCATCCCTCCCTTCTTGTCTTTTAAAGAAAAAAGACTCAGAGAATTTAAAAAAGATTCAGGATTTTTTTGAAGAGCATCAGTTGACACGTGCCGTTGTAAAGCCTGTTGCGGGGGGATCTTCCATTGGAGTTTCGTCAGTCTCGTCGCCAAATGACGCTGTCCAACAGATGCATTCTATCTTTGAAAATCCTTTAAACACAGAGGCCCTTTTGGAGCCCTTTTGTAAAGGACGTGAATTTACAGTCGTTGTTTTGCAAAATTCAAAAGGAGAGGCGGTTTCTCTCATCCCGAATGAAATCCAGATTTCCTATGAAAATGGGCAGTTTTTTGATTATCGTCGTAAATATCTTCCCACCAGCAACACAAAATGGTTGTGCCCTCCGTCCTTTGGAGATGAAGTGGTCAAAGACATTCAAAAAAAAGCAGAAGCGCTTTTTACGTTATTTGGATTGCGGGATTTTGTACGAATGGATGGTTGGCTCTTAGAAGATGGAAATATCATTTTTACAGATTTTAATCCCATCAGTGGTATGGAGCAAAATAGCTTTTTGTTTTTGCAGGCTGCCTATGTGGGGATGAAACATCAGGAAGTTTTAACTTATATTGTAAGTAACGCCTGCAAAAGATATGGTCTTGAAATCCCAGTTCTCGAAGAGGACGTATTTTTAAATCGATCTCCTGTTTGGGTGGTTTTTGGAGGAAACACAGCCGAAAGGCAGGTGTCTGTCATGAGCGGAACCAATGTCTGGCTCAAGCTTATGAAATCAGAATTTTATCAGCCCCAGCCATTTTTTCTGGATCCAAAAGGGCACATTTGGCACCTTCCTTATGTTTATTGTTTGCATCATACAGCTGAAGAAATCTATGAAAACTGTTTAACGTCCCATGCGATGACCGTGAGATTGCAGCGTTTTGTTATGCCGATTCAGCAACGTTTAGATCTAAATCGTCAAGAGATCTCCTCCCAACAACACGTTCCTGAAAAGTGGACATTCTCTAAATTTTTAGAAGAGGCATCACGTTTAAATGCGTTTATCTTTTTAGCTCTGCATGGTGGCCCTGGTGAAGATGGGACGTATCAAGAAGCTTTGTCGGATGCCAAACTTTTGTATAATGGATCTGGACCTGAAGCCTCTCAACTTTGTATGGACAAATTTTTGACAGGGATCGCTGTTGAAAAAATGGGGGAGAGGTTCATAAAATCTCTTCCAAAGAAGATTATAAAGCCTCAACATTTTGAAAGGTTTACGCCGCGAGAGTATGAGACTTTCTGGCAAGGTCTTTTGGATCAATGGGGTGTTTCATCTCTGATTATTAAGCCGAAAGATGACGGATGTTCGGCGGGCGTTGTGCGACTTGAGGCGCCAGATGAACTTGAAAAATACCTTGTCCTCGTCGGGAAAGGCGCTTCTTGCATTCCTCAGGAGACTTTCTCCGGTCAAATGACGATTGTCGAATTGAATCCAGGCGCTGCGCAAAGTGATTATATTTTGGAGCCTTTTATTGCGACAGATACTTTAATTTTAAAGGATAATTGTGTTTTGCATACGCCGCTGACGGGATGGTTAGAGGTAACGGTGGGCGTTCTGGAACGCGGTGGGGTCTATCATGCGATGAATCCAAGTTTGACAGTTTCTGAGAGCCATGTTCTGAACGTGGAGGAAAAATTTCAAGGAGGGACGGGCGTAAATATTACCCCACCGCCAGAGTTTTTAATTTCGAGCACGTTTTTAGCTCAGATTAAACAAAATGTTGAAAAAATTGCAGAGACCTTGGGAATTCAAAATTATGCGCGGGTTGATTGCTTTGTAAATAGGGAGACCGGACAATTGATTGTTATTGAGGCAAACTCTTTGCCAGCCTTAACACCGTCAACGGTCTTTTATCATCAGGGGCTTGCAGAGCCGACTCCTTGGAGCCCTCGAATGCTTTTAGAGCATCTTATTCACTCAAAACAAGAAAATTGAAATAGAATATTTGGCCAGAGGATTTGATTTTCTGATTATTCGAAAAGTGTGCAGATTTTTCAAGATCTTTAAAAAAAAAAGGAGTAAAGTTGCATGTTAGCAAAACAGTTGGAGAATATAAATGACAACAAAAATTCCCCTTAGATGGGCTAAAAAACTTGAAAACACGTTAAATTTTGATGAATTTGAGAGGGCTTTAAAAGGACCTGAGAATCAACTCGCTGCGTTTGTAAGTCAACGAAATCAATTGCTAAAAAAAGCACTTCAGAATACCTCTATGAATCTTGGAGCGATCAATACCAATTTAAAGAAGTAAAAGTCCTTTGAACTCTAAAGAAGTGTTTTTCTAAAGTACTTGAAAATCATTTTTTGATCGCGCACCTGGGCCTGCCCCATGAAAAATTTACGGCATTATTTTCTTTTGCAAAAGAATCTTAAAAATCAATCATGACCACAAGGGGTTCATTGTAAAATTTTAGCATGGGGAGACCCAGGTCGTTGCGTGATCTTATACGTTAATGATTTTCAAGAAAATCATTAAAATCTTGATTTGTGGGCTTGTGTATCTTCCCCGCGTCACTTTCTCCGCTCCTCCGTCATCCACTTTTCTTTCTCAGTCAAACTCCCTTCAGCCTCAACTGCGGATGTCGAGAACAGTTCTGCTCACAAAGCAAGAATTAAAAAAGAATAGATTTTAGTGTTGAGTTTAACTTTTTTGTCTCCAGACTTTTGTTCGTTTTTTATTTTTTAAGATGTCTAAGAGCGTCTTGCCTTTCTAAGAACATTCTCTCCATTCCTTAAATCTAATCTTAAAATAACGCTAAAAAAATGTTTAAATTTTAACGCTCTGTTTTGGGCGGAGAATTTTTAAGATACGGTTTAAGATAGTGGCCTGTATGACTTTTGGGATTCTTTGCGACAGTTTCGGGGGTACCAAAGGCGACCAGATACCCGCCTTCATTACCGCCTTCCGGTCCCATGTCAAGAATCCAATCGGCTGTTTTAATGACTTCAAGATTGTGTTCAATGACAAGAACGGTATTTCCCTGATTGACGAGCGCATTGAGGACATCCAAAAGCTTCCGCACATCTTCAAAATGAAGGCCCGTTGTAGGCTCATCAAGGATATAGATGGTCTGTCCCGTGGATCTCCTTGAAAGTTCCTTTGAAAGTTTAATACGTTGTGCTTCGCCCCCGGAAAGTGTTGTTGCGGATTGACCGAGGTGAATGTAGCCAAGGCCGACTTTCTTAAGAATGTCAAATTTATCCTTGAGACTTGGGTGTGCACTGAAGAAGTCAGCGGCTTCTTCGACTGTCATGGCAAGGACATCTGCGATGGACTTCCCTTTATAGTGAATGTCTAAGGTGTCACGGTTGTACCGTTTTCCTTTGCATTGATCACACGTGACATAAACATCTGGTAGAAAATGCATCTCAATCTTAATAAGGCCTTCCCCTTCACAGGCCTCGCAACGACCTCCTTTGACGTTAAAAGAAAACCTGCCTGCTTTATACCCGCGTGCCTTGGAGTCAGGAAGCTGTGCAAACCACTCCCGAATGGGCGTAAAGGCGCCTGTATAGGTGGCGGGATTTGATCTTGGGGTTCTTCCGATGGGAGATTGGTCAATGTCAATGACTTTATCAATAAATTCAAGGCCCTCAATCTTTTGGTAGGCAAGAGGAATCTCTGTAGCAGATCCCAAAATACGTGCAAGGGCTTTATAAAGCGTCTCGATGATCAAGGTGGATTTTCCTGAGCCAGAGACACCCGTAAGGCACGTTAGGGTTCCAAGAGGAATATCCACCGTGACGTTCTTAAGATTATTTCCAGAGGCATTTTTAAGAGAAATCCATTGATCACTTTTGGCCTTACGACGTTCTTTTGGAAGGGGAATTGATTTATGACCTTTGAGATATTGACCCGTAAGACTTTTAGGGTTGTTGATCACCTCTTCGGGCGTTCCCGCGGCAATAATTTCACCGCCATGGATGCCAGCGCCAGGTCCCATGTCAATGAGATAATCAGCTTCTCTCATCGCGTCTTCATCATGCTCCACAACAAGAACTGAGTTTCCAAGGTCTCTCAGCCGTTTTAAGGTTGTCAGAAGTTTGGCATTATCCCGTTGATGAAGACCAATGGATGGCTCATCTAAAACATAAAGAACCCCGGTGAGACCCGAGCCAATTTGAGAGGCGAGCCGGATGCGTTGGCCTTCGCCACCAGATAATGTTCCAGAGGTTCTTGAAAGAGAAAGATACCCGAGACCCACGCTCACCAGAAATCCTAAACGATCACAAATTTCTTTCAAAATACGTGCGCCAATGGCAAGCGTTTGTCCGGAGAGTTCTTGAGAAAGAGTTGTCATCCAATCAAGCGTTTCCTGAATGGAGAGAGCTGTTATTTGTCCAATGTGACGATCTTTTAATTTAACACAGAGTGCTTCTGGTTTGAGGCGATATCCGTGACAGGTTTCACAGGGATGTGTGGACTGGTAACGTCCAATCTCTTCTCGGATGCTGCTGCTTTCCGTTTCAATGAATCGACGGGTTAGATTGGGAATAACGCCTTCAAAAGGTTTGGAGAGAGAATATTTTTTTAAATTTTCACGATAGTGGAAAGAAATTTTTTCTTTCCCACTTCCATAAAGAAGGATATTTTGAATGTTTTCAGGGAGAAAAGCAAAAGCTGTACTCATTTTGAAATTATAGTGGCGGGCAATGCTCTCGAGGGTTTGAACATAATAATCGCTAAAGGCATGCGACCAAGGCGCAATAGCGCCTTCCATCAACGACAAGCCGCGATTTGGAACAACAAGATTGGGATCCATATCGAGTTTAACCCCAAGGCCATCACAGACGGGACATGCGCCGTAGGGGTTGTTAAAAGAAAAAAGACGTGGCTCAATTTCTTCGAGTGTGAATCCTGAGACAGGGCATGAAAATTGAGAAGAAAAGAGTTGAGTATGTCCTGTCTCGGCATTTTCAACAATGAGAAGCCCTTCGGAGAGACCTAAAATTGTTTCAATGGTGTCTGCAAGACGGCGCTCAATACCTTCTGTTACAATAAGACGATCGACAACAATGGAAATGTCATGTTTTTGATTTTTGGAGAGGGTGGGGGCATCTTCAATTTCATAAAGGGTGCCATCAATTTTAACCCGGCCAAATCCTTTTTTCCGAAAGTCCGATAATTCTTTTTTATACTCCCCCTTTCGGCCACGAATCACAGGTGCAAGAAGCAAAAGTTTTTGATCTTTGAACCCTTTGACAATCATATCGATCATTTGATCAATGGTTTGACTTTCAATGGGAAGATTTGTAGCAGGAGAGTAAGGAATTCCAATACGTGCATAGAGAAGCCTCAGGTAGTCATATATTTCCGTGACCGTCCCAACCGTAGATCGGGGGTTATTGGAGGTTGTTTTTTGTTCAATTGAAATCGCCGGAGAAAGGCCTTCAATCGAGTCAACATCTGGCTTTTGCATGAGTTCCAGAAATTGCCGTGCATAGGCAGAAAGACTCTCAACATAGCGCCGTTGACCTTCGGCATAGAGCGTATCAAAAGCGAGAGAGGATTTTCCAGAACCGCTCAGCCCTGTAATGACCACCAATTCATTTTTTGGGATATCAATGCTTATGTTTTTAAGATTGTGTTCGCGGGCTCCTTGAATACGGAGAAAAGATTTTTCTGTCATGGCATTCCTATGTTTTTGAGGTAAGGAAGTATAGAATGCATTTGAGAGAAAATCTATCTTAATCTAAAAACAACCGGATTACGCGTCAGAAAATAGGAAAGAGAGGCTCAGTTTTTATACTAGAAAGAAGAGATAAGTGATAATTTTTTGCTTGCTAAATCAATGGCCTCAGTTTAATTATACTTTTTTATAAATCGAAGCGTGGAAAAGATTGATTTAACTTATATTTACGCGATTCTCAACTTTTCATGGCGTAAAAATTTGAATCTTATATCACCATAAAAAATAGAGTTGAAAGACACAGCCAATTTTTGTAATTTTTGT
>NCGZ01000065.1 GCA_002257235.1 Alphaproteobacteria bacterium 16-39-46 | reverse complement strand
TCGGAACTTGAAAGGTCTCACTCCTTTGCAGTATATTCAAAATTCCTCTCTTCAGGCTGCTTGAATTTTGTCTCATTTGTTATGAACTCTTACATTTTGAAACTCCTATCTTGCATCTTTTTTTGGGATATGGCATTGTGCCCCCTTGTCAATTAGGCTTTATTGAGCCGCCGTAGCTCAGTGGTAGAGCGCACCCTTGGTAAGGGTGAGGTCGCAAGTTCGATCCTCGCCGGCGGCACCATCATTCCCTATAAGTAATAGATGATAAAAAATTTTTCTCTCTCTCCTGATCTTCTGTATACACTGCCGGGAATAGAGCAGATTGACGATGCTTTTTTAATTTTTTTAGAGGAAGAATCATCTCTTCTTCATGATTTATATTTGAAGGCCAGAGAATGCCCTCCTAAAGATGAAAGCGCATTTCTTCTTGAGCTTGCCCCAATACTTGAAAGTTTTATGGCGCAGTTCTTTGAGATTGAAAAAGAAGTTTTTCTTCTGCAAAAAAGTATTTCAGAGCTTGCTCCCCTCTATCTTTGTCGGCGACTTTTTGTTCAGCGCATTGCCCTTAAAGAATTTTCCTTTGAAGAGGCCATAACTTTTGATGGAAAGAAACTTGAACAAGAAATTGTGACGTTTATGGGAAACAAGGCCTTTGATCCCTTAGCGTTTGCCCATGAAATTCTTCTTTGGTTGAAGAGGCCTGAGGATAACGAATATTTTCTTAAAATTTCTAAGCAATATGCGGCTTGGCGTGTGTTAACACCGGACGGAAAATCACTTTCTTCGGGTCGAGCCCTATTCTCGATTCCTCATAAATTAGATTTTCAGAATCTGTTTGAAACCATCACAGGAGAATGGGGGGAGAAGAGAGTTTCTCCTCATCATATCAAACGGCGCGATGGATTTAATTTAACGGACCCTGGACACCCCTTGGATGTGGTTTTGAAAGAGACTCATTATTGTATTTTGTGTGGACCTCAGGGAAAAGATTCTTGCTCAAAAGGTCTTTGCACGAAGACAGGAGAGGGGTTTGTAAAAAATGCCTTGGGGGTGGAGCTTAAGGGGTGCCCTCTCAAACAAAAAATTTCCGAAATGAACACCCTTGTGAATCAAGGGCATATGCTGGGGGCATTAGCGATTATTTGTATTGATAACCCAATGACGGCTGCCACAGGTTGGCGCATCTGTAATGATTGCAAACAATCTTGCATTTATCAAAAACAAGATCCCGTCGATGTTCCTTCCATTGAAACTCAAATTTTAAAAAGTGTTTTGGAGCTTCCCTTTGGGTTTGAAATTTATAGTCTTTTAACGCGTTGGAATCCTTTAAATATAAGATATCCTCTTCCAAGCCCTCAAACGGGATATAAGATTTTGGTGGTGGGTATGGGACCTGCAGGATTTACGCTTGCCCATTATCTTTTGAATGCAGGTCATGCCGTTGTTGCCTGTGATGGATTAAAAATTGAACCATTGCCGACTTCTTTAGTGGGTGAGCCAGAAAAATTAGACTTTAAGTTGATCAAAAATACGGACGTCATATTTCAGGACTTGTCCGATCGCGTGATTGGAGGATTTGGGGGGGTAATGGAATATGGCATTACGTCAAGGTGGAATAAAAATTTTCTAACAATTATTAGATTGCTGCTTGAACGCAGAAGACCCAATTTTACCCTTTTGGGAAACACACGATTTGGGGGGGTATTCAATGAAAGCTTTGCAAAGACGATGGGATTTGATCACATTGCCCTTTGTGTGGGCGCAGGACCCCCTCATCTTTTATCTGTAAATCATGGTCTTGCTAAGGGCGTTCGTTATGCATCAGATTTTTTGATGAATCTTCAACTGGGGGGAGCCTTTGGAGAAAAATCACTGGCAAATTTAGTGATCCGTCTTCCCATTATTGTTTTGGGAGGGGGCCTTACGGCCGTGGATACGGCAACGGAGGCTCAGGCTTATTATTGTAGCCAAGCCCTAAAGTTTCTTGAACGATATGAAGCTCTTGTTGTCCATAAGGGACAAGAGGCCGTTCAGTCGATATGGTCACAAGAGGACAAGGAGATCGGGCAAGAATTTTTGTATCATGGCAGATGTTTGCGTGAGGAGCGGAATCTTGCTTTCAAAGAAAAACGTGCGCCACATTTTACGGAGCTGATCCAAAAATGGGGGGGAGTTTTAATTGCATATCGAAAATCTTTTCAAGAATCTCCAGCCTATAGACTTAATCCTGAAGAACTTAAATCTGCATTGGAAGAAGGGATCGGCTTTCTAGAAAATGTAAGTCTTGTATCCATGGAAAAAGATGAAAATGGGTGGATTTCAGGAATTAAGCTGCAGAGAGATAATCAGGAAACGATAGAGATTGCAGCTAAATCCATTGTGATTGCTTATGGTACAGGGCCGAACTCACCCGAAAATGTATTAAAAGACGCGCCTAATGTTAGTTTTTTTGGAGAAGTGAATCCCTTGTTTTCTGGTAGTGTTGTAAAAGCCATGGCTTCTGCCAAAGAAGGATGGCCTGTCCTTAGTAAAACTATAAAAAAATCCTTGCCTCTCTGTCCCCTGTCTTATGAAATGTTTTCAAAAAAAATGATGGATTTTTTTGAAGCGCGGGTGATAAAACTCTCTGAAATTGCTCCTAAAATTTTAGAGATTACCGTAAAATCAGTCCATGCGGCGCGTGCCTTCAGACCTGGACAGTTTTTCCGTTTTCAACAATTTGAAAGTAACGTACCTCAAACAGCTCGAACGCGTTTTGGTATGGAAGGGATTGCCTTAACAGGGGCTGAAGTGGATCCAGAATCGGGGCTTTTATCCCTTATCGTTCTGCAGATGGGCGCCTCTACGGATCTTTGTTCATCTTTAAAAGTGGGGGAACATGTGGCATTGATGGGCCCCACGGGAATGCCTACAGAAATACCAACTTCTCAAACAGTTCTTTTAATTGGGGGAGGTCTTGGAAACGCTGTCCTATTTTCCGTTGGAAAAGCAATGCGGGAAAATGGATCACGTGTGCTCTATGTTGCAGGTTACAAAAAACTTCAAGACCGATTTAAGGTTGATAAAATTGAAGGTGCTGCAGATTGTATTCTTTGGTGTATGGAAGAAAATTTAACAGATAAGAATTTTTTAAAGCGACCACAAGATTTTATTTATCAGGGTTCTGTCACCGAAGGTCTTCTCGCATATGCCCAAGGAAAGTTAGGATCAACTCCCATTTCCTTGGAAGATGTTCAGCATGTGCTGGCCATTGGGTCCCAAGGCATGATGGAAGCGGTAGAAATTGCACGTCAACAGTCTTTAAAGCCATATCTTTCATCTTCTCACAAAGCTTATGCAAGTATTAATGCTCCCATGCAATGTATGATGAAAGAGATTTGTGCCCAATGTCTTGTCTCTCATAAAGATCCTGAAACAGGTCTTGAGACCATCGTATTTTCATGTTCAGCTCAAGATCAAAATTTAAATACAGTGGATTTTTCCTGTTTAAAGGATAGATTAAATCAAAATCATTTGGCTGAAAATCTTACACGTCAATGGATAGAATATGAAAAAGGAAGACTCTGAAGGCAAACCAGTTTGTCCATTATAAATCAGATTTTAACGATGGTGAGAGATCATGAGTGAAGAAATATACACATTAAAAAATGTCCCTCTTTGTGAAGCAATCTATGGCTCTGGATTAATATCGCTTGGTGGCTACGAAGCTGTTGAAGAAATGTTTAAGGGAATCGATCTTAGGGGTAAAAAAATACTCGATATTGGCTCTGGCATTGGAGGAATGGCTCATTATCTAAGCAAAAAATATGGAGCTTCAATCACTGGGTTGGATATACATCCTTGGATGGCCGAATATTCCATGAGTAACGCGCCTGCTGAGGTTAAAAATATGCTGAATTTTATTTGTTATAATGATGATGGCAGTATTCCTCTCTCTTCAAAAGAATTCGATGTCATATATAGCAAAGGTGTCCTGACAAATATTGCAGATAAAAAATCGCTTTTCAAGGAGCTATATAGGCTTTTAAAACCATCTGGCATTCTTTGTTTGATCGATTGGCTTGTACCTGAAACATCAGGCCCCAAGCAGGAGCGTCTTTTTCTTGGGGATATGTCTTTTAAGGAAACACAGTCTTCCTATGATCAGATTCTGAGTGAGTGCGGATTTCATACCATTCAGTTTAAAAACGAAAGCGCTGTTTATTTAAGATATGTGGAAAATATAATTTCTCTTCTTAATTCTGATGAGCACAAACAGAAATACTCCCATACGATTTCCTCTTCTTTGCGTAAAAAACTTATTCAATCGGAACTTCATCTCAAAGCTTCCATTGAGGCAGGTGCGCAGCTTTCTTTCTTAATTAGGGCCCATGCATAAATTTGAACAACCGGACATAATCTATTTGAGTTTATGCCAGAGTCTATATAATTTGGAAGAAAAGATGTCTCTATAATGGGGAGAATTTCTAAACGTTTTTTGAAAAAAAATCCGCGGAATTTTTTAAATTCCGCGGCAGGTGGGAGGAGAGGGAGAATTCCTCCAAAGGAGAAGGCCTAAAGACTATTTATTAAGAAGCAAAAGAGAGTTTGAGAATCTCTTCTTTCAAGAAAAGTTTTTCACGTTTTAAGTGATGAAGCGTCGAAATATCGGGCAGTGGTCGTTTTTGTTCTCGGTCAATTGAGTTTTCAAGGTGGGCATGTTTTAGTTTAAGAGCATTGATTCGATGAAACAAAGACATTAAAACCTCCTGAAAGTTAGAATTGAAAAAGTCACGCTTTTTGATAAATAATTTTAGACTTCATTAACAAGCTAACACAAAAAAGTTTGCATAAAAAAGGAAAAATGAGGGGGAAAAATTAGGTCTTTGTTATTGTTGAAAAAATAATTAATCATTTGATTTTATTTGATTTTTTCAGTAAAATCCAAAGAATTGTGATAAAACATAGAGTTGATAACCACCACGTTTGCCAAACACCAAAACTGACATAAAAGGGCGTTAGAAAAGTTATAAATGTTCCTCCGATAAGGGCTCTTTCTTTTGGGACAAAGTAGGTTTTTTTGAGGAAAGAAATTAGGAAGAATAAAAAACAAGAGAGTAAGGAAGCACCGATAACACCTCCTTCAAGCCAAACTTGCAAGAAAGCATTATGAGGATGGAGGGGAAGGGTATTTAAGAAGAGGGGCGATGTTTCTTCTGTGAGAAACAGCTCAATTGTGGATGAGGGTAAAAACCGAGACGCTTCAAGGCCCCAGCCCAAGTAAGGACATTGCTTAATGGCATCTGAGACAAAATCCCAAATCACCAAACGATGTGCCCAACTTGGTTTATGGGAAGAAATAAAGAGAAGAGAATTGAGAATATATTTCGTGCAAAAGGGAAAAACAAACCCAAGTCCAACAGCAGCATTCAAAAGGATGGAAAAAAAAGAAGGGAATTTTTTTAAAAAAAGATAAACGCTAAGTCCTAAAAAGAGTCCGAGAGAAGCTGCGCTCATATTTAAAAAATACGTTATGAAAACGACACTTATGCCGAGGGTAAAAAAAAGAATTTCTTGAAAGAAAGGAGACTGTCTTTGAAAGAAAGAGTGTTTTGTCTGGAAAATGAAGAAAGCACAGCTTGGCCAGAAAAAAAGTGACGCAAAAAGAGCGGGTCTTGTGATTTGGGAGGGTTTTTTGAGGAAATTAACGTTGTTAATCCAAGAGAGTTCATGTCCGAGGATATCAAGAATAAGGGTTAAAATGAGGAGGAGGATTAAGACACTCCAACTCGCAACAAAACCCAAGAGGCATTTTTTAATCAAAGGGAGAGGAAGATTTCGTATTTGAGAGATAAGAGTGCCTGTGAGCGCAAAAAGAAAGAGAAGACGTAAGGCAGTCCCCAGGGCATAAAGCGGCTGTAATGACCAGAATGCGGTGAACGTCATGTAGACCCATAAACAAAATAAAATAAATAGAGGGAGAGAAAGAGAGCGAAAAGGTGCCCAAAAGTGATGCCAAACCTGTTGGAAAGATTTTCTTTTTATAGAGGGATCCTTAAAAAACAAACAAATGCATAAAAATCCTAAAAGAATAAGGATACCATTTCCACCACCATAAGCGATGGGACCGAAAAGATAAAAAGGCCAGAGGAGTGGATTTTTAAAGTGACTAAAGAAGTTTTTCATGGAGAAACCATAAGAAGTCCTTAACAAAAAATCAAGGCCTCAAAAGGAAAAACCTTTCATAGCGACATACAAAACTTTAAATTGACAAAAAAACGAAGAGAGCTTCTCCGTAAGTTTAACAATTTTTTTAGGATAGAGGGAATTTTATTAAATTTTAAGAAATTCAGGTGTTCTAGATAAAGTCAAAAAATCTGTTAACCCAATCAGTGTAATTTGTTCAGAGAGTTTAAGTGTCTTTTTTCCAGGATATACAATAAATAAATGATCTAATTTTAAATCTTGAAGAGCAATATGCATTGATTTTGTGAGTGTGGGTGTATCGGAATATTTAAGTTCAAACCCAATTTTTTTTCCATGAATGAAAAGTAAAAGGTCAAGTTCAGCTCCTTGATTAGATTTCCAAAAAAAACATTCTGAGGATGGTATTTGAAAAATACTTGTTATTTGTTCAATGGCAAATCCTTCCCATAGAAAACCAATTCTGGGGTTTTGCCAAACAGTTTGTTCGTAGTTTAAGCTTAAGAGAGCTGTTAAGATACCTATATCACGAATATAAAATTTAGGAGTTTTTATCTGCCGTTTAGAAATATTTTCATGCCATGGTACTAAGAGTCGCGTCATAAATGTTCCACACAGAATTTCTAAGTAACGTCGAAGTGTATGGCCAGAAATGCTGAGAGATGTCGATAAGTCATTTATGTTAATAATTCCTCCATGGACATTGCAAAGCATCTGCCAAAAACGATACATAAGGAGTGGATTAACTGTAATACCTAAAGCAGGTATGTCTCTCTCTAAAAAAGTTCTTATATAGCTTTTTCTCCAATGAAAACTAAGTTCATAGTTTTCTGCAAGATAAGAAGATGGGAATCCTCCTCTTTCCATTAGAAGAGTTTGATCCATGCCCTCCGCGACTGAAAACCCCTCTACTTCAATATATCCAATTCGACCAGCAAGGCTTTCAGAGGATTGAAGAATCAAATCTCTCGAAGCACTTCCGAGGATTAGAAATTTAGATTTTTTTTGATCAATGAGATACCTTAATGTTGGAAAAAGTTCAGGCCTTCTTTGAATTTCATCTATGATGATATAACCTTTTAAATTTTCAAAAGCGCGAAGAGGATCTTGTAAAATAATAAGGTCATCTGGATTTTCAAGGTCAAAGTAATGAACAGGAGAAGACGCATTATGAACAAATTGTTTAGCAATTGTTGTTTTTCCAACTTGGCGAGGACCAAGCAAAGCACAAGCACCATGAACAAGAAATTCTTTTTCTATTTTTTTTAGATAGAAGGGGCGTTCCATAATTTAACTCTCCTATTTTAGCGCAAAGATCCATGTTATTTTAAAGTTTAAATTCAAAATAACATGGATCTTTGGGGGAGGCAATCAAAAAAATAGCTTTGGCCTTTTTTTGAAATTAACACTTCTTTCCCTCTTTTAAGAGGGAAAGAAGTGTTAATTCATGCCTTCAATTAACGTCTGCGCATTATGCTCCATCATTTTAAGATAGGTGGATGCCGGCCCTTTTTCGTCGGAAAGAGCATCGGAATAAAGGACGGGTCCAAGACGGGCTCCTGTTTCATTGGCGATTTGCTGCATTAGCTTTGAAGAGGCAATATTTTCTAAAAATAGAATTTTTATGTGATGGTCTTTAATAAAATCTACGAGATGCGCAATTGCTTTTGCGGAGGGTTCTGCACCTGTGCTGAGACCGACGGGAGAGAGAAAACGAATGCCGTAATGGTCTCCAAAGTACCCAAATCCATCATGGGTTGTAATACTAATGCGGTTGTCTTTGGGAATGGTGCTAAAGTTGTTTTGAATTTTTTGATCCAAGAGATCAAGTTTTTTTTGGTAGAGGGCTGCATTGTGAGCATAGTCTTTTTGATGGAGAGGATCTTTGTTGGAAAGGGCTTTCTCGATGATCGTAATGTATGATTTAACGTTTGGGATATTATGCCAAGAATGGGGATCTATTTTAGAAGAAGACGGCGCATGATTGCCTTGGGAACAGGCACATTTTTGTAGGTCATGACGGGGATGAATGTGCTTTGCTGCAACAATAACATCTCCTTTATATCCGGATGATTCAATAAGTCGTTCAATCCATCCTTCGAATCCAAGTCCATTGATAAAGACTAAATCTGCTTCTGCGAGATGTTGTGCGTCTTTAGGGGTGGGCTCGTAGACATGAGTATCTTCATTTGCTCCAACAATGGTTTGAAGGGTGATGTGATCGCCGCCGACTTCACGAATGAGATCTGATAAAATGCTAAAACTCGATACCACCCTAAGAGGCGTTTTGGCGGACACAGCCAAAGGTAAAAAGCAGAGAAGAAGAAAGAAGATTTTTTTGAAAGAGATCATTAAGGTCACACGACGTTTCATGAAAAAAAGTGGGTTCGAAGACTGCCATATCTTCCGAAGAGAATGGATATGACATAAAAGACCCCTGCGATCAAGATAATTGAAGGCCCAGAAGGAAAGCTTCCATGATAAGAGACCAAGAGTCCAAAATATCCCGAGAGAAACGAAATTAAAAAGGCCGTTCCACACAGTGTCAGAATTCCGCGTGCCCAAAGGCGTGCAGAGATGGCTGGAATCATCATGAGTCCAAGAGCCATCAAAGTTCCAAGAGCCTGGAATGCGACAACAAGATTGGCAACCACAAGAAAAAGAAAGAGAAGGTGATAAATTCCGCCGTGTCCTCCCACGGACTTAAAGAAGACGGGGTCAAAACATTCAAGAACAAAAGGTCTGTAAATAATTGCAATTGCAAAAAGTGTAAATGTTGTAACCGCTCCAATGAGGATAAGGGAAAGAGCATCTACGGAGAGAATTGTTCCAAAAAGAACGTGAATGAGATCGACGTTACTTCCCTTTGTCGATACGATCATGACCCCAAAAGCAAGCGAAATAAGGAAAAAACCCGCAAAACTTGCATCTTCTTGCAAGAGTGTAAAGCGAGAGACAACGCCGGCTAAAAGCGCAACAAGAAGTCCTGCGAGGAGCCCTCCTAAACTCATCATGGGGAGAGAAAGACCAGCGAGTAGAAATCCAACAGCGACGCCTGGAAGTACAGCATGTGACAATGCATCTCCCATAAGACTCATGCGTCTTAAAACTAAAAAAATACCCACAGGTGCAGACCCCAAAGAGAGCGTAAAACATCCAATAAGAGCACGTTTTAAAAACAGATAATGAAAGGGACTTAGAAAAAAATCATAGATCATTTGGAGCATGAGAAACTCTTATGCGAAGGTGAAAGAATGGGAACACACATGGATCTTATGAAGAGACTCAGGTGTCAGAACGGTTTTAGTTGGTCCCCATCCGATGGTTTTTGTCGATAAAAGAAGCGTCTCAGAAAAGTGACGTTTGACAAGTTCTAAATCATGGAGGACAGCAATGATGGTACGGTGTTCAGCATGCCATTTTTTTACAATAAGCATTAAGTCATGTGTTGTTTTGGAGTCGATCCCTGTAAACGGCTCATCGAGCAAAATAAGATCAGAATTTTGTAAAATAAGCCGCGCAAAGAGAACACGTTGAAGTTGTCCTCCTGAAAGTGTTTGGAGATGGGATTTTTTATGGTCTAGCATGCCCACAGCTTCGAGAGCTGCACAAATCTGTTCCCTCTGATTTTTTTTAAAGGCACGTACGGAGCCTACTTCTTTCCAGAGGCCAAAAGACACGACTTCTTCAACCGTGAGGGGAAACTCAAGATCAATTTGAGAACGCTGGGGAAGATAAGCCGTTTTAACAGCAGTATTTAAGAAACTGCCATGAGAGAGAGGCACAAATTTCATTAATGTTTTAAGAAGCGTGCTTTTTCCACCACCATTTGGGCCTACGATGGCGGTTAAACTGCCGGTTTGAAACGATCCTGTAATCTGTTTTAAGACAATATGAGACCCATAACGGGCCTCTAAGTTTAAAAGAGTAAGACATGGAGATGCGTTCTTCATAGAGTTCTTTCTAAATGGCCCAAAAAATCGAAGCCCATAAGATTATAAGAGGAAGGAGGACCAACAAGAGTCTCTGCCATATGCTTTGAAAGAGAGGAGGTTTCATGGGAAAATCTTTTCTAAGGAGTTTCATGTTTTAAAGGGCGCGCCAAAAGGGCATCAACGGTATCTTGAATGGAGGCTTTTTTTTCTAAAATGGAAAACACGGCACTACAGATGGGCAAATCGAGTTTAAACTTTTCAATGAGCACACGCAGTGATCGTGCCGTATGAACACCCTCTGTGACATTAATACGTTCTTTTAAGATTGTGTCAATGTTATCTCCTTTCCCAAGCGCCATTCCGAATGAGGTGTTTCGGGAATGATTGCTCATGGCGGTCAAAAGAAGGTCTCCAAGGCCAGAAAGCCCAAAAATTGTCTCTGGTGTGCACGCAAGGGTCTTTCCAAGGAGGCTCATTTCTGAAAGACTCCTTGTAATGAGAGCTGCTCTTGCATTCTCTCCAAGATTGGCCCCAATGACAACGCCTGCTGCAATTGCCAGAACGTTTTTAAGAGCGCCTCCGATTTGGATGCCCAAAATATCTGAACTTGTATAGAGCCTAAAAACACTATTTGAAAGTGTTTTTTGTAAAGAAAGACGAAGGTCTGGGTCTTGAGCGCCCAACGTTAATGCAGTTGGATAATGTGCTGCAACCTCATGCGCAAAAGAGGGACCCGATAAAATGGCAAGAGGACTTTCGGAGGACACAGACTGAACAACCTCGCTCATAAAAAATCCTGACGTATTTTCTATTCCTTTTGCAGCAATGACAAGAGGAGGATTTTTCTTGCTTAAGAAAGGAATTAAGTCATTGAGTGAAGAGCGAAGCGCTTGTGCTGGAACAGCTAAAATAAGAACATCACAAAATTCAAAGTCGTGAAGTGAAGAGGACGCCCTCAAATCTGGACTTAGGGGAATTCCCTTGAGATAGCGTGAATTTTCATGGGTGTTGTTAATCTCTTCAGTAATATCAGGGTTTCTGACATAGAGGAGAGTTTGATTTTTTGAGAAAGCATATGCTTCTGCAAGAGCCGTTCCCCAGGCTCCACCACCTATGACACCGATTTTTTGAGATGATGTAGAATTCATTGAAAATGCTTCGGTTTAAAGATTTTTGAAAATCAGTTAGAAAGTATCCATAAAGGAACCACAACTTTAGGAGGAGGTTCACTTTGTGTAAAGCAAAAAAAAATGGCGTAAACACATTCCATTTTACATACCTTAATAATTGAAAATAGGAAAGGAAAGTTTATTTTAAACAGCGATTCCCGGAATAAAAAATAAAAGGTCCGCGTGACTTAAAGGTAAAAAAGACCCTGCATCTCAAAAAGAGATGAATAAATTCAACATTAAAATC
>NCGZ01000064.1 GCA_002257235.1 Alphaproteobacteria bacterium 16-39-46 | reverse complement strand
GGCATAAGCCTCACAAAACCACTAAAAATCTTTTTTATCTTTTCATAAAATTAGGTGGTTTTTTCTATCGGTGGCCCAATCCGTGAACAAGGCCAAATTCTCTCTATATTTCCATAAAGTCCTTCTATATTACGAATCATCCCAGTACGATAAATTTCAGCAATTCCCGGATGTTGACAAAGAGCTAAATCTTGTTTTTCTGAGATAGTATTAAATGCAGTTAAGAATTGAGTGCGTGCTGTTGGAAATGCTCCATTAAAATATTCAGCTCTAGAAACAGCAAATATAGCTTCTGTCTTAAAAGCAAGCCCATGACTTCCAAGTAATCGGAGATCATTGTAGGAGTTTGTGAGTTCTTTTACGCGTCTAAAAATAGACCCCGAAAAACTTCTTTCTTCTTCAGTCATTTCGTCCCATGTCACCGCCTGTGCTTTAAAAGGCTGCGTTGTTCCGAAAAGGATTCCCAAAAAAACACTTATAATTGTATATTTAAATGACATTCTTTTAATTCTCTCGTTTATGAATAATTTAAAAATTTTTCTAAAGGTGCATAAGACATATATATACAGAAAAATAATGGAGTTATCTTAAAAAATCAAGGGTAACTCTTATTTTAAAAATTTAATAATTGAAAAATAAGGATAATAAAAATGAATGTTGCAGAAAAAGACAAAAAACTTCTTTTTTATTTTATAGCTTCTTGGAGCAAAAATTTAAGAGTTTCAATGCACGTTCCAAATTGATAGTATTTTTTGAAAATTCATTTCCTCTTTAGAAAAGGACTATACCACCATGGAACGTTGTGCGTGGCCTGGAATCGAGAAACCTCACTATGCTCATTACCATGACACGGAATGGGGTATCCCTATTCATGATGATCACAGACATTTTGAAATGTTAATTCTTGAAGGGGCTCAAGCGGGATTAACTTGGGAGACCATTCTCAAACGACGAGAAAGTTATCGACGTCTTTTTAAGAATTTTGATCCGCAAAAAGTTGCCTGTATGACAGATGCCGAATTGGAAACCCTTTTAACGGACCCATTAATTATTCGAAACCGACTCAAGATTTTTTCGGCGCGCAAAAATGCACAAACTTTCCTGAAAATTCAAGACGAATTCGGATCTTTCGATGCTTATGTTTGGCGTTTTGTTGATGGAAAACAAAAAATAAATAGACCGCGGACCCTTCAAGAAGTCCCCTCTTTCACAGCTGAATCTGAGGCCCTCTCTAAAGATTTGAAAAAACGCGGGATGAGTTTTGTTGGCCCCACGATCATATATGCTTATATGCAAGCCATTGGGATGGTTGATGACCATATGGAGGGTTGTTTTAGGTCAACTTTTAAAAAAAAGGCCTAAGACAATTTTTTTGGTAGGGACAAAATATATCTAAAACCCAAAATTTTTAATTTTTTCTTCAACTCTGATTGTGTGGGGAGAGTTTTCTCCAAATTGATTTTTTGTAATTTGGAGAGCTTGTTTTAAGAAAGAAAGAGCTTGACTTTTAAAACTTTGAGAAAGCTCTTTATTGCCTTTATCTAACGCGAGACTTGATTTCTTTAAGAAGAGCTCAGACAATTTTTCCAAACAGGCATAACTTTCAGCATGGTTGCTTTCCTCTAAAATCTTTAAGGACTTTGTCAACAATTCTTCTGAATCGTTGAGTTTCCCTTGAAGAAGGTATACATAACCAAGATCACTTAAAGTTTGAGCGATAGCAAGGTGCTCATCCCCATAATTTTTTTGATAAATTGCAAGGCTTTGTTTTAATAAAATCTCGGCTTTTTCATAATTTCCAATTTCTCTATAAAGATTTCCCAATTTACTTAGAGGATAGGCTGCATAAATATAATTATCATGAAAATGATTTTTATAAATTTCAAGAAGCTGATTGAAAAGAAGCTTCACATTTTCATAATCTTTAGAACCTTGAGGAGAATGGCAGTGAGCTAGAATCCAACTTGGACCAATTTGGTCAGGCAAATACACAGCATAAATTTTAAGGCTCTGTTCCAATGCTTCTTTCGCTTTTTCATATTGACCCAGTTTCGTATAAACCACCCCTAAATGCTCTAAAGCCCAAGCAATATCAATATGATCTGGCAAACGTTCTTTTTTAAAAGATTTAAGACTTATTTCTAGAGTTTTTTTTGCTTCTTCATAATATCCAAGTTCTCTATCAAGAATTGCAAGTTGCCCAGCTGCCCAAGCTGCATAATTTTCATTTTCAGGAAAATGCTTTTTATTGAGAAATATCCCTTTTTCAAATGCATTTCGAGCAAGATCATAATGGCCTAAAAATCTTTCTACTATCCCCAAGTACACAAGAAAATAAGCATGTTTCAGGTTATCTTGAGGATAATACTTCTCATAGATGGACACGGCATTTTCGATCAACATCTTAGCTTTATGATAATCTCCAAGATCTCTCAACGTATTTCCCAAATACCCCATAAACAAGGCAACGCGTGTTGGATACTTTTCATAGAACTTTTCTAAAGTTAAAAGACTTTCTTCAAAAAGAAGTTTTGCTTTTAAATTATCCCCGAAAAAATAACCTATAATTCCAAGTTGCCCCTTTAGAATGCTTTCTATTTCAGGCACTAACAAATTTTTATGTTTTAAAAAAGCTTCGGAATGCGTCATTAAAGATTTCATTTTATTTAAATCTTCTTCTTTTGTCACTTGATCGATATAAATGAGTAATTTTTCTGAGATCATTTTTATAAGTTCTTTGCTTTTTTCGAGGCCTAGTTTTTGGAGAAGATAAGCTAACCCTATCGCTTGCGTACTGCGGTGAATTGAAATTTCTGAATTTGAGATAGATGAATCTGAAAATTCGCTGGTGAGGAGAGAATATTTTTTGAGGTTAAAAATAAAGTGACTTACGAGAACATCTCCTTTGAGGTTATTTAAGAGGTCTCTTGGAATTTTTTGAGAATTAAGCAACATCATAAACAACAATAGCTCTTCAAATTCGGGATGTGTTTCTAAAATCTTTCTTAAGGAGGTTGTAATGATACAATATCGTACTTTTGAATATTCTCCTGCCTCTCTTAAAATGCTTTCTTGGACGCGTGTAAAATCTTTATCAAAGTGTGTTAAGTTTTTTAGGTAAGTTGAATAGGGGACGTTTGTTGCCTTTAAATAATAAGCTGCAAGGGAAACATCGAGCGGAAAAGAAGGTATCTTTTCTAAAAATTTTTCCACTTCTTCATTATTAGAATTTGTATATGGGTGCGTATTATGAGGCGTCATAATTTTTGTGAAAAGTGTAATTTTTTGATGAGGGCTCAGTTCTCCCACAAAAATAATATGATCGACATGTCCATTGTTTTCAATGTTACTATCTCGTGTTGTGAGAATAATTTTTCCTGTTCCCCAAGTATCAGGGTCATAGGGGAAATATTTTTGAATATCATGAAATGTGACAACGTTATCATATATGAGTAACCAATTAGGTTGAGAAAGCAGTCGCTCTTTCACAAACTGGATTATTCTATCTTCTTTTTCAATGGGGTCATTGATTTCTAGAAGGCCCTTTAAAGTTTTTTGGTCCATTTCTGTTTTTGCAAATGCATGCGCTAATTTTTCAAATGAATCATTAAGCGTTTCATGTGTTTCTGCGTTAATTTCCCATATAACAGAATTTATCTTCTGTTGATGTGCATATGAGCGTGCAACAGTCGTTTTTCCTGCACCTCCAACGCCGACAAGGGCGATCGTTTGAATCCCCTTGTTTTCTTTAAGCTTCTTATCGATCTCATCTAAGAGATCCATTCGATTCAAAAGAATTGATTTTCGAGGAAGTATCAAATCTGAGCGAAGAGGATTGTTTTGATTTTTTTGTTGATACCATTGGAGAGCTAAAAATCCACTGCCCAAGAAAATCATCACAAACAACAATAATAAAAGAGAGAGTTGACGCCGATTGATAAGTAATTTTTTTAGGTTTTTTGTGTCTGCGACGTTTCGTGGATGCTTTGACTCTAGAGATATGATCTTATATTTATCTTGAAACTCAGAGATAAACTTATCAAAATTAAAATCTGGAATTAATTTTTTAAGAAGATTAAAAAAAGAAAGATAGTAATTTTCTTGTTTTGAAAAATCTATAATAACACAGTCCCGAAGCTCATGTTGAATATCCGTATTATTTTTTTTATTTTGCAAAAGAAAAATAATTTTATTCGATTCTTTTTTTATCTTTTGAAGACAAACTAACGTTTCTTCTTCTGTTAGATCTTTTGGTAAAACAAAGAGGATAGAGTCGCCTTTCTTTTGACGCATTGAAGAGGTTCTAATGCCCGCTCGTTTTAAATGAGAGATCAAATGAGAGATAAAAGAATCTTTATCGTCTCCTGGCGTTAGAAAACAAAAAAGACCTTTTTCAGAATTTAGTTTAGAAATTAGATCTAAGCTTTTTTCAAATACACTTTGAATGCGTAAGAGCGCATAATATTTTCTTAAAAAAGGTAACTTATCTGAAGTTTCAATAAAATCAATAATGCCTTCTTGTGAATTACATTCAAGCTTAAGCATTATGTTACGGATATGAGTTTCCACAGTGCGTGGGTTAATGGATAAAAACGATGCTATTTTGCTTGTTCTTCTGGCGCTCATAATACACGCCATGACATCAATCTCACGCGCTGTAAAATGGATGTTTTTAAGCTGGGATAGATGTTTTAAATAGAAATCATGAGGGAAGAGGGGTTGTCTTTCTTGCATAAATGAAGGGTCTGTTTTTAGAGTTTCTAATTCATTGCGGGATCAAAATAAGTTTTAAAAAGAGAGTCAACACCAAAAAACTTTCTAAAAAATTTTAGTGTGAGCATTAGAAACTACTTGAGCATGCTCCTTAAATTAAAGTCAAGAGGGTTTCTATGTTTAAAAATTCTGATTTAAAGTATCCATTTAATTTATAAACTTTCCTATTTATTTAGAGGGGTCTGCGTATTCTTTACGGAGATGATCTCTTTTTGAGGAAAAAAAATAGGTCATAAAAATCTTTATTTTATCAGCATCTTTCTTTTTCTAAACTTATTTTAAGGAAATCTCCTTATATTTTACGGATATTTTAGGGCCTTTAAAACTGAGAATATTCTTCTAGAACCTTGTGTTCAGAACTCTTTTTTTCAGATAACTTTTTTCTAAAAATCAGGAACTGAGAGTTTTTCTTAATAGTAACTTTTAGGAGAAAACAAATGAATCTTATTAAAAAAAATGAAGTGAAGAAAAAACCCTCTCATTTTTATGGCGTGCCTTTAGGTGAAAAAGCATCTTCTTTGACTCAGGGTCATATGGGGATTGGGGGTGAAGGAAGGTTTTGGCCCTGTCCATATCCCAAGCCTAAACCCAAACCCAAGCCTTAGAAAAGCCCATTATCTCTTTGAAAATATAGTTAAGGAGAAAAAAACGACACTTATTAAAAATAACCAACTTCCCACAAACTTTCCTATTTCTTAGGGAGTTCCTTCCTTAAAAAATCTTCTTTTTTAACCAAAGGGGCCACATATGATGCTCATAGAATGAGCTGGGAATGAGCTGGAAAGTGCCAATGGTAAGTGGGTTAAAAAATATACAAAAAAGGTAAATTTTTTCTCTCCTCCTATCCGTTCATGGGGGAGAGAGAAAAACCTCTCTTTAGACTTAACCAAATTATAAAGGATATGAAAAATGAAAACGCTCATGACAAAAGAAAAACGACCAGAAAATATTAATATTCAATTTGGCGTTGTTTTAGAGAACAAAGCTTCTCTCTTAACACAAGGTATTTTTGGACGCGGTTTTGAGGGATTCAATCATCGTTATCTACCGCCCATTCCACCAAAAAAATAAAAAAATTTATTTTTGATCCCTAAAAAGCGGCGAGGGTAAATGGATTAAGGGAAATACGAAAAAGGGCCGCTCTTTAGACTTAATTAAATCATAAAGGATGAAACAAATGAAAACGCTCATAACAAAAGAAAAGAAATCAGAAAATATTAATATTCAATTTGGCGTCGTTTTAGAGAACAAAGCTTCTCTCTTAACACAAGGGCGTTGTGGATTGGGGTATGAAGGATTCAATAATCGTCACTACCAACACTTCATTCCACCCAAGAAATAAAAATACGCATCTCTATTCACTTAAAAAGAAAGGAGAAAAACATGTACTATCATTTGAAAGAACATATTTATATTACTCAGTTTCGAGAGGAGCTTATCCTTTTGAATACGAAGTCTGATAAATATACCATTTGTTTTAAAGAACTTTCCGATTTACTTAAAACCTTACTTGAAAAAGAGAGTGCATCTTTTCTTACGCCTCATACTTCTCAAAATTTACCCTACATTCAACATCTTTTAGAAGACGACGTCATTGAAAAGAAAAAAGCTCTGTATCCTTTTTATATTGATCGAAAAACCGCGTCTGAAGGAGTTTCAAATGTGGATTGGCAGCTTCCTTTAGAGACTAAAAAAGTACATATAAGTTTCGAAGTATTAAAAGCGTTTATAACACTTATCAACATCAATTTTTATATAAAATTTAGAGGATTATATGCCACAATTCTATTGATTAAAAAATCTCATAAAAGCAAATCAAACTACATCATTCCTCAAGAGGAAGATCTGAGAGACCTTGCTAATGTCGTGAATAAGGCCTGTCTCATGTATCCGACACGCATAAAATGTTTAGAGTGGGCAATGACGTTTGTTCTTCTCGCTTTGAGGAAAAAATGGAAGTGCAACCTTGAAATTGGCATTCAAAACTATCCTTTCTTTGCCCATGCATGGGTGGAATGTGGTGGAAAGGTTGTGATGGACTCTCAAGATCTAAGGGAAGGACTGGCCATTATTTTAAATGAACCTTTTCGGAGGATAAAATCATGATTTATGCAGGTGTTTTAAATTTTAGCTCTTTGTCAGTGGCAGAAGATTGTCTTACCAAGGCTGTCGGATCTTTTACATCATATCCCCCTACAGTTATTTCTAAAGACACCCTTATTTTATGTTATGGGAAACTCTCCAAAATTCAAGATATGGATGATGTTTGGCAGAATAATGCGTCCATTTTGATGGGACGTGCGTTTGAAAAAGAAAATTCTTGTGCTTTGAAAAAAGAAACATTTAAAGAATTTTCTCATTTAAACAAGGAAGACGTTTTAAAGAAAATCTGGGGAAAATATATTTATATTAATATCCATAAAGAGCCTTCTCAATTTGACATTGTTATTGATTCAACGGGCCAGCTTCCTTTTTTCTATTATACCTTTCCCAATGGTAATATTCTATTTGCTTCTGATATCGAGATTATTTTTAAGGTACTCTCTCAAAAAACTGATTATAACTGGCCTTATCTTTATTCTTACCTGATTTATGGAAACAGCAGCTCTGTTGAAACACCTTTTAAAAATATTTTTGAACTTCCTCCTGCCTGTTCCCTAAAAATAACAAAAAATGAAAGAAAGACGTCTCCTTTTTGGAATCCTCTTGATTCCTATAAAACGCCTGATGCTCCCAAAAAAGAGGCTGTCAGTATTCTTCAGAGCACTCTAAAACCTTGGATAGAACCTTATGAAACAGTATGTGTAAGTCTTTCGGGAGGCCTCGACTCCTCTTCCCTTGTTTACTGCTTAAAGGATATTGTTAAAAAAGATCAAACTTTAAAAGCTTTGAACTATTTTCATTCTCAAATTAAGTCTTCAAATGAACTTATCCACGCCCGCAAAGTTTGTGAGGAAACAGGCATTGACCTTATTGAGGTTGATGCGTCAGAGTCTCTTCCTTTTAAGCCTTCTCATAAAACACGTCCTTTAAATCCAAACAAACCTTTCCCTGGTTTGATAAGTTTATGTTGGCTCGAAACCATATTTAACAATATCTCTTCAACCGGTTCTTTTACGTTTATAAGCGGCCACGGAAGCGATCATATCTTTATGCGTCCGCCCTCTCAGAAATCAATATCAGATTATATTATTGAGAAAGGCCTCAAAGGGTCAAAGGATCAATTTAAGGGTATGGCCCACTTTTACCGAGATCCACTTTTCTCCCTCTTTAAATTGAATTTTAAAACACTCTTTTCTCATTTTCTTGGAATGAAGAAAGAAAAATCGTATGTTAAAGATCAACTAAATGATGTTCCAACATGGATTAAAAAAGAACTTTTGAAAAATGCCTCATGCGTCTATTCCCATCCTATGGATGCATCACTTACTCGAAAGATTCTTCCTGGAAAAAAAGATCAGATTGATGCTCTTTATCAAGGATTTTCTTCCATTCAGATAGAGATGATGGATCAAGCAGCTCCTACTTTTTATCCCTTTTTTTACGAGCCTGTGATTGAATTTGCCCTTTCTTTTCCGACTTACGAACTTTTTGATAAGGGATATGACCGCTATCCTCTTCGTAAATCTGTCAGTGATTCCTTCAAAACAGAGACGGTTTGGCGACGTGATAAAAGTCAAACAACGGGCTTGTTCCAATTGGGTGTTAAAAATAACTTAGAACATGTTTTAGAGCTTTGTCTTGAAGGGCATTTTGTAAAGACGAGGCTTATTGATAGAGAAGCTCTTCAAAAGACGATAATGCTCATCGGAAATGGAGACCCAACTCATATGTGGCCCTTCATACATTTAGCGTCAGTTGAAATGTTTTTAAAATATTGGGATGAAAGGAAGAGTGGATGATGACTTCTTTAATCTATAAACCCTATATAAAGTGTATTAGAGAACTCTTTCTCAAAACTTTTGAAGATAGGCGCATGCTTGTCCAATTTTTTTTCGGATTTCTTGTCTTAATCCTTGGTATTCTCTCTACACTGGCGGGCCCACTCTTCTTAAAAAAAGGCATAGACTCTTTCTCTCAGATGAATCCAACGCTTGTTATCTTAATTCTTCTCAGTTATGGCCTCCTGTGGGTTCTATCTCAGATCTTCCTCCACATACGTGCTCTTTTGACCTATAGGATTGAGCAACGCATTACATTTGTTTTAGGATTCACAGTATTATCTCATCTCTTTTCCCTCTCTCAACGATATTTTCTCAATCAAAAACCAGGCGCTATAACAAATGTTATCCGAAGAGCACAACAAGATATTCCTTCCCTTATTTTAGGTGTTTTCTTTCACGTTCTTCCAACAGTTTTTGAATTTCTCTGCGTCATCATTCTTATCTCTTATTTATACCCGCTTCATTATAGCTTTTTATTGGGAGGAACGCTTATCGCTTTTTTCATTTATACATTTTGCTCCATGACATCTGTCTTAAAAGATCGCGAAAAAGGAAATGAAGTCGATAAAAATGTGGATGGCATTGTGACGGATTGGATCTTAAATCAAGAAGCCATTAAAATTTTTGGACAAGAAAAATTAGCTCTCAACATTTGTGAAAAGGAGCTTAAGAAAAGAGAAACAGCTGAAGTAACTTTTATGACCAAACTTACCATTATTCAACTTGGGCAAGCTCTCATCTTAGGACTTGGGCTCACCGCTCTTACCTATTTTGTTGGACAAGGTGTTTTAAATAAAAGTTTGTCAGTTGGTGATTTTGTCCTCTTTAATGGGTACATTTTACAATTTATTATTCCCATTAGCATTTTAGGCCATGTGACACAGGAAATTAAAAGAGGCTTTATTGATATGAAGGGCGTTCTAGATATCTTGTTCGCCACAAATGAGATTAAAGAAGTGTCCTCTCCTCTTTATTTAACAGAGAATTGTTTTCAAATCACCTTTCAAAACGTTACTTTTAGCTATAGTGATCGAAATATTCTCGAAAATGTTTCTTTTACAATAGAGCCTGGTGAAACGGCTCTTATTGTAGGTCCAACTGGGGGTGGAAAATCCACCATCGCAAAACTTCTTTTAAGATTATACGATCCAATAGATGGAAAGATTCTCATCAATCAAATTGATATCAAACAGCTCTCATTTCAATCCCTTTATGAAACAGTAGGCTGGGTTCCTCAGGAAAGTTATCTTTTAAACGATACAATTCAAAATAACATTCGATTTGTCTCTCCTCACGCATCACTTCAGGATATCGAAAGAGCGTTAGACCATGCTCATCTCCTTGACTTTGTCAGAATGCTTCCAGAAGGCCTTAACACGGAAGTGGGAAACAGGGGTCTCAAACTTTCAGGCGGTGAGAAACAAAGGCTTTCACTTGCACGGCTTTTTCTTAAAAAACCTAAAATCTGTATCTTTGATGAAGCGACATCGTTTTTAGATAGAAACACGGAACTGATGATTCAAAATAATATCGAGAAATACCTTCCCCAAATGACCAAAATTATTATTACCCACAGACCATTTATGGTCCAGAAAGCCTCAAAGATACTTATGTTAAATGAAAAAAAGATTATTCAAATTCCTATGCACGCTGCGTTTAATCCTTTCTCTCAAAAATCGTTTGAGAGGATCTCTCGATAAATAACGCTTTAACAATATCTCTCTTTAATAAAGAAAGGAAGAAAATCATGCCTTCTAAAAAGAAATTATCTTTTATAATTTTGAGTCTTCTTATTATAGAATCTTCCATGAAGACGAATGCTACCCCAAATCCCTATGCCCATATATTTGATGAAAATATTTATAATCAACCTCCCTCTATACGTAAATATGTAAATTATGAATCTATTGATAACAAAGAGGTGCAAGGGGCGGCTATCCAACTTTTAATTGCCAACAAAGTTGAGTGTCTTGAAAGACGTCTTTTTTCAAAACTAGACAAAGAATTGCAAGATATCAAAGGATTAATGTCAGATAATAAAGTCTCGGCAGGCGCTAAAATTACGAAAGCCATGGGAACATTTTTTGCGACAGCTTCAGGACTTGCTCTTTTTGCTTTTCCAGTAGGAGGAGCTGCTGCTGCCACTGTTTCACGATTTGCCATAGGGGCAACGATAACAGGAATGGCAGGAGGAGCTGGTCTGATGGGGGCAAGTGAGTTCTTGCTTCCAGATGGACAAGTGGATTTACATAAAATAACCACTGCTATTGAAAGACAGAAGCAAGAACTTATTTTAAAACTCATACAAGAGCCTATTTTTGATTTAGAAGTTAAATATGTTATTAGAAAACGCTTTTATGAAAATCCCCTCCTTGAAAAAGAAATAGAAAAGACACTGATCATGTCACGTGTAGAGGGCTTTCTTCCTTTGAATTTCCAACGAGAATTCTTAGAGAATTGTTTGAGATTGCCTCTTCAAAAAAAACAAATAGATTTAAGTATACCCTGGTGGAATTTGATGAGAGACGTAGAATTAGAATCTTCCCATTTGCAAATAGGTGACTTACAAGAGAATGTACTCAGAAAAAAATTAACGTATTATGATGAGACAGTACGTAGTAGTCTTGCAGAGGCAATCTTTCAAATTTCAGCTTCTTCTATGCCTGGAGCCAAATCAGTTAAACGATTTTACTATTTTTGGGGACTTCCAGGGCTTGGAAAAAGTGAAGCAGCAAAATTAATTCCAGACTACCTAGCGTGAGTTTATTATAAAAGAAGATAAAAAAATTCTGTAACCCAATCAGGGAATGGGTTTGGATGTTTTTTAGTTGTATACACCAAAGCCATTAA
>NCGZ01000063.1 GCA_002257235.1 Alphaproteobacteria bacterium 16-39-46 | reverse complement strand
CACATCGGAACTTGAAAGGTCTCACTCCTTTGCAGTATATTCAAAATTCCTCTCTTCAGGCTGCTTGAATTTTGTCTCATTTGTTATGAACTCTTACAGGGGCCAAATTTTACTACTTTATGTGTGAGACTATGATATAATCTGGAAGATTTAAAAATTAAAGTTCATTTTAAATAAGTATTTTTTAGAAAAGATGAGAGAAAGAAATTTTATGAGCCAATCTTCTTGCTTCGTTACGGATATTCAACATTTTTCTGATGAAACGTCCCAACTTCCTCTTCCTTTATATGCATCCATTGTTCCTGCAGGATTTCCCTTTCATGGAGATGATCATAGTGACAGATCTTTGGATCTGAATGACTATCTTGTTAAAAACAAAGCGTCTACTTTTTTTGTACGTGTGAGTGGATCTTCTATGAAAAATGCTGGAATTCAAGAAAATGACATTCTTGTTGTGGACAGGTCCATTCCAGTGCAGTCAAATCAAATTGTGATTGCAGCGATTAATGGAGAACTTACGGTAAAAAGGTTTAAAAAAGATAAGACAGGCATATATTTAGACGCTGAAAACCCCTTATATGCGCCCATTCATCTTCGGCAAGAAGAAGATCTTTTAATTTGGGGCGTTGTAACGTCTATTGTTCGAAAATTGTAAGAGAATCAATCATATGTTTTCTCTTGTTGATGTTAACAATTTTTATGCATCTTGTGAGCGTGTCTTTCGTCCGGATCTGATGGGAAAAGCAGTTATTGTTCTCTCTTCGAATGATGGATGTGTTATTGCACGATCACATGAAGTAAAAGAACTTGGTATCCCCATGGGAATTCCTCTTTTTAAAATTGAACATCTTGTAAAACGCCATAAAATTACCGTTTTTTCCTCAAATTTTACACTTTATGGAGATATGTCGCGCAGGTTTTCAGAGGTTGTTGGTTCTTTTTCAGAGGAAATCGAAATCTATTCCATTGACGAAGTTTTTTTTAAAGTGTCTCATCCTCAAGAGGATTTAGATGTGTTTGGAGAGGGTATAAAGAAAACGGTTTTTCAATATTTGGGACTTCCTGTCAGTCTTGGTTTTGCCAATACAAAAACGCTCGCAAAAGTTGCAAATTTTTGGGCCAAGAAAGATTCTTCTTATAAAGGGGTCTGTGTCCTTCTCTCTGAAAGAGAGATCTCCCAGGCTCTTGAAAAGCTCCCTCTCGAAGAAATATGGGGAATTGGGAAAAAATTATCCTTGAAACTTCGGGCTCTCGGGATAAATTCAGCGAAAGATCTTTCTGAAACAGATCCTAAATGGATGCGAAAAATCCACTCTGTTGTTCTTGAAAAAACAGTGCGAGAACTCCAAGGGGTTTCTTGTTTTTCGCTTGAGACATCTCCCGCGTCTCCTAAAAGTATCCAAGTGTCGAGGTCTTTTGGCCGCGCTCTCTCTAAAATGGAAGAAATTCAAAGCCCTCTTTCTTCTTTTTTAGAGAAAGGGGCGTCAAAACTTAGAAAACAGGGAGTTTTTGCCTTCGGTCTTTATGTTTACTTAGGCATAAAAACGCAAAATTCTGGAAGGCTTTCTTTCGCGTCAAAGGCCCTCACGTTTCCCGAAGGTGTTCAAGATCCACGGGTTATGATGGACTTGGTTCTAAAAATGCTTCCCGCCATTTTTAAAGAAGGGTCTCTTTATAAAAAAGCGGGTATTTTGTTGGTAGACTTGGGTCCACGAGACGCTCAATTAGCCCTTTTTCAAAAGAGAGAATTTTGCAAAGAGCCGTCTTCTCAAAAATCTGAAGCCCTATTTAAAGCTGTGGATAGCCTTTGTCAAAAGCATGGAAAAAAGACGCTACGTTTAGCCTCCTCTTTATCTTCTCAGTGGGAGCCTAAAAAGAACAATCTGTCGTTTTCTTACACAACAAAATGGACAGATTTACCCCTTGTTTTTATAAAATAAAGCTATTTTTCGAGAGAGGAAAAGAGCTTTAAAGCTTGATAATATTGTGGGTTTTTTCTTTAAGTCAGGTGACGCTTTAACCACTCAAAAGATTTTTGAATAATATCAGGGCGCTTTCGAACAAAATGGTCCATATCTTCAATCCTAAAATAAGTGATATTGGCCCCAGCATCGCGTGCTTTTTGAACAAAGGCATCTGTTGAGGAAAGGAGAGAGTCTTGCGTGCCGGCAACGACTAAAAAGGGAGTTTTGAGTTTTTCATAGTCACAAGGAGGAGAGAGAAGGGCATCGGCATGGTATTGATAGGTCATTCCCATGAATTCTTTTTCAGGCGTGGGATTTAAGAGGGTCTCTTGCATTTGGAGGTCGTATTCTTTTTTCGTTTTGGGAAAAGGAAGGAAAAACGGGACCCAATTGGGAAGAAAACGTCGTAATTTAAAGCTCAAGGGAGCATTTTTAAACATGTTTTCGAGAAAAGCCCAGAGTTCTTTATCCCAGGACCAATCTCCAGCTCCAGACCAATTGAGCGTTGCGATTGTTATATCTGGGTAAAGTTCCGTCAGTCTGGTGACAAGAGGGCCCCCTTCAGAGACGCCTAAAAAAACAAGCTTTCCATTCCACCATTTTGGAGGATGAGATTTTAAAAAATTAATGACATTTTGATGATCTTCAAGTCGTTGGGAGCGTGTATAATGGGTCATGAAAACTTCGGGATCAGTGTTATTTCCATCAACACCCCATTGCTCGACGGTGAGGACACCGCTGCCTAAATCCAAAAATTCTTGTAAAAAATATCGATGAAGATGAATGATGCTGCTGATGTCATCTTTTGAAGAGGAACCAGTGCATAAAATAGCAAGAGGGTAAGATTCTTTTTCTTTTGGAACGCTGATGTAATAGATGATTTTTTGGACATTTTCTTGAGGTCGGTTTAGAGTGAATCTGGAGGAAGGTGGGATATTATAGGAAAGTTCAGAGAGTCCCTTCTGGAGGTCCGTTTCAGTGAACTTATAGGGAGTGATATCCTCGAAAGCGGAAACGGAGGGTGGCAAAAAAATAAGCCCGATACATACAAGGAATTGAAAGAATTTCATAAAGATGGCTCTTCTTTGAACTCTAAAATATCACCCGGTTGACACATGAGATGAACACAAATGCTCTCAAGTGTTGAAAAGCGGATGGCCTTTGCTTTTCCTGTTTTTAAGATTGATAAATTTTGGACCGTAATTCCAACGGACTCCGCTAAGTCTTGAAGCTTCATTTTTCGTCTTGCCAGCATGACATCGAGATTAACAATGATTCCCATAATGTGTTTCCTTGGCTATATTGTGAATTTTTGGTCGTCTTGAAGCTTGCTCGCTTCTAACATTACCCATGAGATGACAATGATAAGAAGTCCACAGAAAAGATCTTCTAAATTCGGCGTTCCAAGGCTGAATGTAATATAACGATGTCCAGGTTCGTTTGAACATGTGACGGCAAGGACCTGGAGCATTCCAGAGAGAGGTTTTGCAAGAAGGGCATCGAGGAAAAAAAAGATACCCAAACGTTTGTAATAGAGAGCATTCTGGGAGATAAAAATCTCTCCCTTTTGATAATTTTTAAAAATAGATTTAAGGACGAAGAGACTCAGAAATAAAGGCAGACAATCGATCACACTTCCGATGAAGCCAATTGTTTTGGAAAGGGGTGTCCAATTCTGGTATGCAAGATTTATAAGGCCTTCAGGGGTTTGAACGGGATTAAGAAAAATGCCACGTGCAAGTAGATTCCTAACAGGGGATGTATCTATAAAAAACCAAAGGAGCATACTGCTAAGAGGAAGTGTCCATAATAAGAGGTTAAAGATAGCCAAGAGATAGGTGCTAATTTTTTGAATGCGATTCATAACAAAACTCCAAATGATAATTGACGACTAAGAGAAACTTTAGAGAGAAAAATAATATTAGTCAATCATTTTTTATTGTTTATCGATAAAAAAAGTTTAGAGGTGCTAAAAATTTAATCTCTTTAGAAGATGGGTAAAGACGCAGATGATTAACATCTTTTTCTCTTGATTTTATCGAAATGAGTGATAACATTTTTATGTAAACAATAAATTAAAATAATAAGGAAAATGAAATGACACATAAGAAATTAAGTTTGGGGGCTACTCTTTGTGCAATGGCTTTTATTTTTGTATCAGAGAGTTGGGGGGGGGCTAATTTTGATTCGGATAAATTAAGACAAGATCCAAAGAAAAACCCTAATCGAGCGGAAACAAGGATTAGGGATAATAAGAAATTAAAGCTTAAGCATAAGATGAACGCAGATAAACTTGCCCGTCATCATTTCAAACCTCACGCTGTCTATAATAAGAGCATTACTTCCTATAATAAACTTATTAGTGAGATTGAACCTCAAGAATTCGAAGCTCGTACACCTCGTCTTTTTGTGATTGCTATTGTAGATATGAAAAAGGCTTTAACGCTCTCGCAAACAACGGAACTGACGAAGACTGCGAAAAATATTACTGTAAATGGAAATATTGTTTCAATTTTGCTGGGGACAGAAGCAACGATGAGCCTATTGCAAAAATTTGATCCATCAGCTGTCGTCCAAATAGGAAGAACAGTTTATGTGTCAGCGAACTAGAAAAAAACCATCCTGATTGAGAGATGATCCAAAGCTTCGTATGAGTATTAAAAGATGTTTCAACAAAATTCTTATTAAAAAAGCTGTTCTATGACAAAAGTAATCCTATATATTGCAACGAGCCAAGATGGATTTATTGCGGATAAAAACGGCGGTGTTGATTGGCTTCCGACGTCACGTGATGAGGCGGATGAATTTGGCTATAAAACGCTTCTCAGGCGCATCTCTATTATTCTCATGGGAAGTCGTAGTTATCAACAAATTCTCGGATTTGGAGAGTGGGAATGGGGCGACAAAACGACCTATGTTTTTACCTCTCAATCTTTAACATCGAAAAGAAGTGATATTTTCTTTGTTCACGAAAATATAAGAATATTCATGGAAAACCTAAAAAAAGAAAGACCTCATGAAGATGTCTGGCTTCTGGGAGGGGTTGAGCTCATTGAATCATTTGCCCAAGAAAAGTTGATTGATGAATGTATCATCACGGTTGTGCCAAAACGATTAGGAGAAGGAATGCCTGTGCATCTTCCTTATGAAGATTTTACCCTTACGCAGACAAAGTTCTGTGGTGAGGGTATCATTCAACGCTTTTATGAAAAACGCTAAAGATTGAGAGGTGGCCGAGATTCTCATAAGGCTTTTTGTGCTTGATAATACGCTTGATATTTCTTGAGATTGGGATATTTTACAAGAAAATCATCATCGATATGCCACCAAGGACCTGCTCCAGGAGCTCCTTCCCCATAACGGGTTGTCCAGCATTGAATGACGGCTTCCCGATACCAGGTGTCAACGTTCGCTAAGAAAATGTCACGTGCACTATCTGAAAGAACACCATCTTCTTCTCCGAGGATTCCGAAAAGATCACCGAAAGGGCCCGCGACTTGTCTCAGCCTTAAGTTAAGTCGTTCAGAAATGATTTTGTAGTAGGTATTTTTAACGCTTTTCATGAGTGCAAGCGTGATAAGAGGCCATTTTTTGGCAGGTTTTCCTTGATCATCTGTAATAATGCGCTCTTTAATATCGATCCCACTCAGAAAACCTTTTGTCACTAAATCGTTTAAATAGGAGGATAGGACGATTCTTAAATTCGAATTATCGATGCATGCTCTATCAAGATTAAGAGAGACTCTATCTTCTGAAGATTTTGCAGGATAAGGCTCCTCTGAAAAAGTGTATCTTTTAACCTTTTTTATCCTCTCAGCTCCCATGGATTCATCTTTCGTTTTTTCTGTAGTTTTCTCTGGAGGTCTTCTGTGAAAAGCTGTCGGACCTTTTGACGTGTGCATAACAAAATCACTCAGATGTGCGGCGTGTGTAATGTCTTTAAATATTGTTTCATCCATAGACAAAGCAGACGTTGTTATGAGACAAAAAAAAGGGAAGAGAAGGAGGGTGAGGCATCTTTTCATTATAATCTCCATTTTGAAGGGGTGGGGTGACACCTGAAAATACTCTTAGAAAGTTTGCCTTGACTGACTTCTTATATCAAGAATCCTGCAAGAAAAGGAGTCCTGCCTGATATGAACATTTTAAAAACTAAGAATTTATTGAGGAAGCGTTTTTGCTAAATTGATTATTTGAGCCTCAAGATCTTCCGGAAAAAGATCATAAATAGGGATGTGATTCTTTTGACAGATATCAAAATAGTGTTGGAGTCCTGAAGAGGTATTCCAACCTTCAATTTTTAACAAGACCATCCCACGTGATTGACATAAAAAATCTGTGTTCATGGGCATCAAAAGTTTACAACGATCTTCCAATTGAATTTTTGGAAAAAAATCAATGAGGGCTTCATTATAGAGAATGGGAGCGAATAAACTGATATGATGCTCTAGAAAAGTTGCTGCAATCTTTTTTGAAAGCGCATACCTGTATTTTTTCTCCTCTTTAGTCCCTTTAAAAGGAGAGGCTAAAAAATAGTAGCCTTTCTGTGAATTCATTTAAGTTATTCCTAAACTGTTTAAAGAGGCGGCTTATCTATGATATTTGCAGCGTAAATGAATCAAAGAAATTTGACAAATGCTAAAAAATTAAAAATGAAGATTTTTTTGAGGAGAATAGATCAAGAATAATGGTCTTGACGATGATTCCTATCGATGTTTTCTTAAGACGAGCTGTTTTTATGAAGATCTGCGAGAGTTGAAATTTTAAAAAAAAGTAGGATAGAGGATGTTTGCTGTGATTTATCGACGATTTGTATTGCCAGAGTGTGAACAGGAGTATCAACAGGCGTGGCATAAGGTTGCTCTATATTTTAAGGAACATGGAGGCGCAATTGGGTCCTGTCTTCATAAGACGGATAAAAAAAATGAATGGGTTGCTTACTCCAGGTGGCCTGATCAAGAAACACGAGAAGCATGTTGGATTCAAGAAAAGGGCCTTCCAGAGGACATTAAAGCCGTTATTCAAAAACTCAAAGACTGTACGGATCTCACAAAACCCCATGAAGAAATTTGTATGAATGGTATAGATGATTTGCTTTTGAAAGAGACTCTTGAGAAAAATTGACTTTTAGAGAGAGGTGATAACCTCAGCTCTTAGAGTTTTTAGGTCTGGTCCCCCGTTACAACCTGATCTCCCGTTGGAAGAAGACCTGGACTAACAAGAAGTCCAGATTGTGTGCTTTGACTCTTTAAGAGCTCAGCGAGATCATGTTCGTCTCCCCGTGTATCAGATTGTGCGGCATCTTCGTCATCTTGGAGGGCTTCACCGGAGGTGTCGTCAGAAATATCTTCCGGGGGCGCAATATCAATGAGGTCAGGCACAACAGTGAGAGAAGAATATCCATAGGGTTCAAGGGTATCGTGTGTTTGTTGAAGATTTTGAATAAGGGTGTTGTATTGGGTCGCAGCTAAGGAAGATCCTGTTGCAAGCCATTGATCTCTTAAAGCGGCTGCCGTTTGGAGTAAATCTTGATATCTTGAAATCTGGTCTTGAATTATTGCGGTGGACGTTGCTTCACGTGATTTAAGAGCCGTTTCAGCAGCTTGAACTTTTTCTTCTTGATGTTTCTCTTTCGTTTGAAGATCTTGAAGCTGGGCATTTGCTGATGCTAATTGTTGCTTTAGCGTGGTTTGTGTGTCTTTTTGTTCTTTAATCACAGCGTCTTGACTATTAACGTTTGTTTGCAGCGTTGTAAGATTTGCTTTTGTATCATTAAGTTCATTGGAAAGCGTTTGAAGATGCGCATTTAAACTGTTGATGGTTCCCAACTGTGCCGCAGTTTGTGCATCTTGAGCTTGAGTCCTGGATTGAAGAGCCGAGATGTCTCCTCTTGTGGCATCAAGACCTTGTGAAAGAGTTTGAACCTGAGAATTCACAGTTTGTTGAGCTGTGATGTCTCTTCTTGTGGCATCAAGACCTTGTGAAAGAGTTTGAACATGAGAAGTCACAGTTTGTTGAGCTGCAATTTGTGCATCTTGAGCTTGAGTCCTGGATTGAAGAGCTGAGATGTCTCCTCTTGTGGCATCAAGACCTTGTGAAAGAGTTTGAACATGAGAATTAACATCTTGTAAATTCTGAGCGGTGGTATTTTGATTCTGTTGAACGGAAGAGATCATTTGAGAAGCGTTCGAGAGACCTGCTTTTGTGAGATCAGAAAAAGTTTCTGAGATTGCCGCATCAAGGGAAGAGACGGCGCCTGTTTGAGATTTCAAAGAGTTTTGAAGAGCTGGAAGAGCTTCTTCAAGGGGGTTGAGTTTTTCTGAGATTTGAGCAACATCTTCAGCGTCTTTCTGAGCTTGCTCTTGAGCAGAAAGGATTTGAGCGGGAGAAGAGTTTGGGAGTCTTTCGACAAGGTGGTCGAGTGCACCGAGCTCAGATTGGTCTGATAATGTGGTTTGACTCAGAGATCCTGTTGAAATTAAAGAACTTTGTTCGGATCTAAGAATAGAACTATCTTGTTGTATATCAGCACGTAAGGGTTGAGTTGCAGTTGTTAAGGAGGTCAAGGATTCTTGAGCCGTCTGGATTGATGTGCTATAATCTTTTATCCATTGGTGATTTTGTGAGATCGTTTGATAATAAGTTTGCCACCAAGGCTTGGTCCTTTGGGTGGCGATCCAACCTACCACCCAGCCTAAATAGCCGTTGTCCTGTCGAATATATCCAAAATCAGAGGATATTTCTGCGTTATCTCTGTTTTGGGTTGTTTTAAGGTCTTGTAAAAGAGAGTTATATTGGGGTCCAGAAGATTTTTCTTGATCCAGATCATAGGTTTGTAATTTTTGAACGAAGTCGGAAAAGCTTATACTCGGCATGTGATCGAGAGAGTCCACGAGAGACTGATCATAGAGGACTTGATACTCTTTTGCCGTATCAGGGTGTTGTTCACCCTGGAGAGATTGGAGGGCTGATTGGGCTTGTTTAAGAAAGGTTTTTGGGAGTGCCTGTATTTTTTGAAGAAGGGTTGTTCCAAGATTTACTGTTGAAGCAACAAGATCAAAGGTTGTTCTATTTTGAGAGCTGATAGTATCTGCTGAAAGATCTGAAAATTCTTTTTTTGCCTGAATAAAAGATGCTTCCACTGGATCTTGAAGCCTTGTAATGGCGTTTGAAAGATCGCTAAAATAAGATTGAGTCTCTAAATTTTGTTGAAGACGAACCGTTGATGCCGAAAAAAACGATTTTAATGCTGTCAGAGAGGCAGTGTCACTTCCAATTTGTTGGATGAGCTGCAGGCTTTGCGGATTTGAGGTGTCATCGTTTTCAAAGGCTTTAAGAGAGGCTCTGTTCTCTGCAAGTGCCGTCTCAAGAAGAGAAATGTTTTGTCCAGTTGTGTTATGTATTGCGGCCTCTGCCTCAATTTCTTTTTGGGTTTCAGTTGCTTGAAAAGATAAAGAAGCCGCAAGGCTTTTGACCACATTAAGTGTGGCAGCGGTCCCGAGAAGGAGCTTTTGTGCGACGGCGATGGCCGCTTTGTTTTCTGAGAGAGATGTCTGGAGGTCAAGAGTCGATTTTTGAGCGGCGTCCTCGATTGCTTTGGACGCAGAAAGAGACTGTTTCAAACGACTGATGTTTTGAGTATCCGAAGAAACTTCTGATTCAATTTCTTCAAGGTGTTCGACAAGAGGGGCAAGTTTTTCTTTGTCGGAGATCAGGGATTTTGTATCTTTTTCTTGCGTACTTATAGAGGCTGCTTCAGATTGAAGTAACCTTATTTGCTCTTGTGTTCTTAATAAAGAGCTTTGATCCGCGCTGAGTTTCTGTTCTGATGCTTGAACTTTTGCTTGGAGGCTTTCAACAGCTGCATGCTGTTTTGCAACGCCACCTTGTGCTTTATTTAAAGCCGTATTTGCAACTTCGAGTTCAGTTTTTGCGATTGTAACGTTTTGTACATCGTGAGGAATATCCTTATTAGTAGAGAGTGCTAAAGCTTCCTCTTGGGAGGGGCTTGCTGAAATACTTTTCTGAGCGATTGCGCTTGAGGGGAAGGACTTGAATGATGCCTCTTTTTCTGCGTGATTAAGAGGATTTTTTTTAGGATCTTGACCTTTTTCAAATTGAGAGAGAGCATGGGAAGCAGATGTATCAACAACAGGTAAGGCGTGCTCTTCTTTGGGATCTCTTTTAGGCGCTCGTAACACCTCCACAGTCCCTTGTGTTTGAAAAGGAGATATCTCACATAAAAATAGCGTTAAAAAAAGAAAAACTCCTTTTTTTAAAGAAAGAGTGAGAATAGTCTCTATGAAGAGGCGTTTAGGAAGATAAATCAATTGAGCTCTCTTTTTATAGTTATTGTTTCTTTGTAGAATACTATGAATTTGACACAGTTGCAAGAAAAGAAGAAAATTCAGAAACTGTGAAGAGAACGAAAACATTAAATTTTAGCCGCTTGACGTCTAAAATTCCCCAAACTCCGCAGCAAGATGTGTTGCGGTGAGATGTTTCTTGTCTGCGGCTTTAAATTCTTTCGTAAATTTGCAATCTTTGAGAACTAGTGTGCGATCCCCATACGCAAGGGCGTCGGGCATGTTATGGGTAATCATAAGGCACGTGAGTTTTTCTTTCCGGATAATTGTTTCTGTAAGCGCCATGATAGTGTGGGCGATTTTGGGATCTAAAGCAGCCGTGATTTCATCAAGAAGCACTATTTTTGATTTTGAAAGCGTTGCCATAATTAGACTTAATGCTTGACGTTGTCCTCCCGATAGATGAGCCACTAAATCATCCAATCGCCCCTCCAGCCCCATTTTAAGCATCGATAGTTTTTCTTGAAAGAGATCTTTGCGTCTTTTCGTGGAGAAAGGGATGAGCAGTCGTTTGTTGCCACGGTTGTAAGCCATTGCCATATTTTCCATCAGGGTCATGTTTTCAATGGTTCCAAGGCGTGGATCCTGCATGACTTGAGAGACATCTTTCGCTCTTAGACGCGCAGGGATCTTTGTTACATCTTGGTGGGATAAAATGACCTGACCTTTCTCCGGCTTTAAACAGCCAGAGATAAGATTAAACAAGGTTGATTTACCTGCGCCGTTCCCGCCAATGACCACCACAAATTCATGGAGGGCAACCTCTAAATTTAGATTTTTAAGAATTGGGCGTTCAAGTTTTGTTCCCTGGCCGAGTGTCAGGTCAATATTTTTTAACCTCAGCATGAATGTCTCCTCGGTATAATCATAATGCCAATAAGCATCACTCCAGTCATCAGGTTCAGGTCTTGTGTCTCAAGTCCTAAGATATCGCTGTGAAGAGCAAAGGTTATGAAAAGTCTATAAATGATTGATCCAAGCAGACAGCTCAAGAGTTGAATCCAAAGAGATTTTTGAGGGAGAAGTCTCTCTCCGATCATAACAGAGGCAAGTCCAATAATCACAGTGCCAATGCCACTTCCAATATCTGAAAACCCTTGGTGTTGTGTAAAAAGGGCGCCTCCTAAAGCGATAAGGCCATTGCTGAGCATAAGACCGATGAGTGTCATGTTTTTAACATTTACTCCCGTATTTTCAGCAAGTTTCTTGTTCTGACCAAGACTGCGAAGGGCAAGTCCAAAATCTGTCTTGAAAAGATACCCAAAGACAGGCCAAAGAAGGAAACACAGGAAAGACAAGATGAAAAGCGGTGATATGTTTGTAAAAAGAGTTTGAGTTCCTATGAGCGTGATGTTGGGCATACCCTGCATGATATGCAAGTTCACAGAGTAAAGCATAAAAGCAACAAGGATCCCTGCGAGAAGATCTTTTATCCTCAGGCGCGTATTCAAGACCCCCGTTGTCAGTCCTGCCAGACTCCCAGCTAAAATTGCGATGGAAAGGCCTAAAAAAGAGCTATATCCAGCCTTCATAATCATACTAGATGCCGCAGAGCCAAGAACAAAACTTCCATCGCACGTAAGGTCCGGGAAATCTATGACACGGAATGTAAGGAATATTCCGAGAGCAACAATGCCATAAATAAGGCCAAGCTCAAGACTCATGATGATTTCATTGAGGCTCATGATGATGTCTCGATGAGTTTTGCGGCCTCGCGTTTCAGCGTTTCTGGAAGTGTAATCCCAACAAGCTTAGCGGCTGCTGCATTCAAGTAAAGATCTATTTTCTTTGGAAATTCGACTGGCATTTCTGCGACGTTTTCACCTTTTAGAACACGCGCAATCATGTCGCCTGTCTGCAGCCCGACGTCATATTGATTGGGACCAAGAGCGGCGAGCGCTCCAAGTTGTACAGCATCCGTATCGCTCACATAGACAGGAATCTTGACCTTGTTGGCTGCCTGTATAATACTTTGAAGAGAACTTAAAGCAGTGCTATCATTGCTGATGAAAATAGCGTCTACCTGATGAGCAAGTTTTACAGCTGCTTGCGCCACGTCTGACGTCTTGGTGGCGGTTTGTTTTACAAGTATTATTTTGTGATCAGAACAGAGGACTTCTAGTTTTTTGAGGATGCTGACAGAATTGCTCTCTCCAGGATTATATAGAACGCCAAGACGCTTTAAAGAAGGTTGGAGTTTTTGAAACAGGTCAAGCTGAGGCTCTAAAGGAACAAAGTTCGAGACGCCTGAGGTGTTATTGTCAGGCCGGGTCAGACTTTTTATAAGATTTGCCTCGACTGGATCCGTGACAGAACTAAAGATAAGTTTGCATCGTTTTTCTTGGGCATACTTAGAAATACTTTGAGCTGAAATTGTCCCAACACCTACGATAACATCCGGTGTTTGAGACAAAAATTTAACGGAAATTTGTGATGCAAGGGCAAAAGAACTTTGAGCAGATTCAGACCGTATATTGATGTTTTCACCTTGCTTAAAGCCTTTTTTTTCAAGGGCATCAATGATCCCTTTTACGGTGATGTTAAGGGCTGGGTGCAAAGCAACTTGACTTATTAAGACGGTCTTTGATGATGTGGGGGTGCTTGTCGCAAAAACATCTGATGTCAATAAAAGTAATCCTAAAAAGAGTGTTAATCGTCTCATGCTCTATCTTCCTGTGCTAGTGTGTTGAGGATTTTTTGATACCCGTGATAGGGCTCGTCTTTTAAAAATCGTGCGACTCTGCCGATGGTCGTAAGACTTGCGCCCGTTAGACGATGGATTTCTCGATAAGAGAGATCTCCTTGGTTTAAAAGTTTGCAAACGCGCCACCGTTCAGCTAAGGCTGCGATTTCTTGAGGCGTGCACAAGTCTTTTAAAAAATTATAAGCCCCGGTGCGTGTTTCGAGATGAAGCAGGGCATCGCACAACGCGTCAATTGCCTTAGGATGATTATTTTCCATTAGATCCTCTTTCTGTATTATCATGATAGTACATTAGTACGATTTGGATATAGAATCAAGTCTTAAAATTAAAAAGGAAAAGATGAGGGAGAGAAGGAGGAGGGAAGAGAAGAAAAAGGATGTAGAATCAAGCTCTAAGGCGTGCACTGTTGGTTTTTACGGCGGATGCATTTTGAGTCTGAGTCGTCCAGTTCAATTTGAAGAGTACAATGGTCGATCTGAAAATCATGTTTTAAAGTATGTGTTATTTCCTTAATAAAATGATCTCCTGGGTGACCCCCTGGAATGAGAAGATGAGCAGAAAGGGCAACGTTGGTCGTACTGATGGCCCATATATGAAGATCGTGAACTTCTTTGACGCCGTCCAATTTATTGAGATAAGCCCTTACTTTGCAGGGGTCAATTTCTTTGGGCGTTGCGTGGAGAGAGAGATTAAAGGAATCTTTTAAGAGGCCCCATGTGCTCAGCATGATAATAATCGAAATGGTAAAACTGACCAAGGGGTCAATCCATAGCCATCCGGTTTTTAACATGAGAAGGGCCGAAAGGATGATTCCAAAGGAGATCAGAGCATCTCCTGCCATATGTAAAAAAGCACCGCGAATGTTTAAATCTTTTTTGCGTCCCGGCATGAAGAGGAGGGCGGTAATGCCATTTACGAAGATCCCAATGGTCGAGATTGTTATGACGGTTGTTTCAGAGACGGGGGAGGGAGAATAAAAACGTTGAATGGACTCCCAACCCAGAGCCCCCGTGACAAGCAAAAGGAGAATGGCATTAAGGAGAGCAGAAATAATGGAGGTGCTTTGAAGGCCAAAGCTGAATCGTTCAGAGGCTTTGCGTTTTGAGAGAAGAATGGCTCCCCACGCAATGAAAAGCCCGATTACATCACTTGCATTATGGCCAGCTTCGGTTAAAAGGGCCAAAGAATTGGCATGGAGACCATAGATCACCTCAGCAATAATAAAACCGCTATTTAAAAGAATGCCTACGATAAAGGCTTTGTTAAAATCTTGAGGCACATGGTGATGATCATGATGATGCGTATGAATGTTGGAAACAGTCTTATTTAAGGTCATGATAGAGGCTCTTGCATGTTTTAAAGAGGGGGTTGCTTATGAAACCGTCCAAACGCTTCTCCTCTTAGATATAACATGAGGAAGTATTTCTGACGAGAGATCTTTACAGTCAAAGAGAAAAAAAGAGAACATATTTAAATTTTTTTGATGTAATTTAATTGATTTAGGAGGAGAGAAACTCTATGATACGTGCGGAAACATAACATTTTTGTGAGGAGCATTGAGAGCCTTAAGATGAGTCGGACTGCAATTGCAATTTTATCTACGGAAAATCTTTTACATAATCTTGCTGTGATAAAAGAAAAAGTGAAGCCTGCAAAAATTATTGCGATGGTCAAGGCGAATGCTTATGGCCATGGTATTAGGTCCGTTGCGTTAAGACTTGATAAACATGTGGATATGTTGGGCGTTGCTTCTATTGATGAAGCTTTAGCGTTGCGTAAAACGGGGGTCAATGTTCCCATTCTCCTCTCTGAAGGGGTGTTTGAGCCGAATGAACTTCTTGTGGCTGCAACAGAAAAGTTTCATGTTGTTTTTCATAATGAATTGCAGGTTGAATGGCTTGAGAAAGTTTCTCTTCCTCTTCCTTTAGAGGCTTGGGTCAAAATAAATACAGGCATGGGAAGACTCGGGTTTGGCATTGAACAGGCAAAAGAGTTTTATAGAAGAATCTCTTCCTCCCCCTCTATTGCAAAACCCGTGCGTGTTATGTCTCACTTTGCATGTTCCGATGAGGCAGATCATCCTTTAAATCAACAACAGATCCAGGTGTTTAAAGATTTTATTAAAGATATGCAGAGTGAATTTAGCTTCTGTAATTCAGGGGGTATTTTTAATTTTCCGGACGTTCATTATGACTATGTGAGACCGGGACTTGCTCTTTATGGCATCAGTCCTGTTAAGGGAAAATCTGCGCAAGATCTTAATTTAAAGCCTGTCATGACCCTTCAGACAAGCTTAATTTCAACTCAAATTTTTAAAAAGGGAGCGTCGGTTGGGTATGGTGCACGCTATCAATGTCCAGAAGATATGCCGGTGGGGATTATTGCGTTCGGTTACGGTGATGGCTATCCGATTACCGCTCAAGATGGAACACCTATTCTTGTGAACAATGTTGAATGTTCTTTGGTTGGGCGTGTTTCTATGGATATGATTGCTGTTGATCTCAGAAATTGCCCTTACGCCAAAATTGGGGATCCTGTGACGCTATGGGGAACAGGGCTTCCTTTAGAACGGGTGGTTGAGCATACATCAAATATCACATGGGATCTTTTAACCGGTGTCCAAAACCGCGTAAGATTTCTCTGGACACGGTCTTAAGTTAATGAGAGCTTTTCAGAAATCACAGCCAATTGGTGTTTATGATAGTGGCGTTGGCGGGTTAACGGTTTTAAAAACACTTCATGAAAAATTCCCCCATGAAAATTTTGTTTATTTTGGGGATACGCTTAATCTTCCCTATGGTACAAAATCACAAGAACAAATTGTTCACTATTCTCGAAATATTATTACGTGGCTCGCGCAGGGCCCCCAAGTTAAATTGGTAGTGGCTGCGTGTCATACAAGTTCAGCGCTTGCCTTAGAAGAGATTTCAAAAGAGTTTGACGTTCCAATCATTGGAACGATTCATCCTTTGGTCAAAAGCCTTTTAAAAAAAGAAGCTCCTCAAAAAATAGGGATTCTTGCAACACCAGCCTCCGTCAAAAGTTTAACGCATGAAAAAATTTTTGTGAAGGCAGGGTTTCAGGGAGAAATCGTTTCAATCGCGTGTCCTGACTTTGTTCCTTTGATAGAAGCTGAAAAATGGGATCGAACCGCTTTAAAAAAATGTGCAGAAGTGTATTTAAAAATAGTTGAAGAAAAAAAACTCAACGCACTCATTTATGGGTGTACGCATTATCCTTTTATCAAATCGATTGTTGAGGAAATTTTACCGAGTTCTGTAACCACAATTGACCCAGCAAAACACATTGCTTTAGAGGTATTTGAGAGGCTTTCAAAAGACAATCTTCTGAATGGTGCAAATGTAAAGGGAAAATCGGAGTTTCTATGCAGTTCTGATCCCCAGGCTTTTGGAGAAAAGGTTCAAAGACTTGCAGGATTTGAGAGTTCTAATGTTATCTTAAAAGATGTTCATTCTTCTGAGATGAGGTCTAACAGTCTCCTTTAATCATAATGGTTTCAACACAAGAGAGAGCTCTTGACCCATGAATATTTTTTTAACGATTGACGATGCGCCTTCAAAACATATGAAAAAGAAGGTTGATTTTTTATCAGCGCGCAAAATTCCTGCGGTATTTTTTTGCAGGGGAGAATTTATGCCGCGTCATGAAGAATTTGTGATTGAAGCGATTCAAAAAGGATTTCTCATTGGAAATCATTCTTTTACGCATCATTATTTCTCTGAAATTCCTCTAGAACAGTGTTTTGATGAGATTCTCAAAACTGAAAAATTAATTGAAGCCTGCTATGAGAAGGCAAACAGTCAAAGACCTTCTAAAGCGTTTCGGTTTCCCTTTGGAGATCGCGGGGGGAAAGAAAAAGGATTGAATGTTGAAAGAGATAAAGTTCAAAAGCTTCAAAATTTTCTCAAAGAATTAGGATTTGAACCTCTTGATTTTAATCCTAAAACGCCAGATAAATTCATAGATGCTCTTTGGGACTGGGATACAGAAGATTATAAGGAAAATCTGATCAAAAACCCGGATGAATATCAGAAGAAATTAGAGGAATTTTGGGAAAAATCAAAAGACAAGACGCATGTGTTGCTTCATCATGATTTTGATCATACGCATCATTTGTTTGAGATCACGATGAATTTTTTATTTGAAAAACGCGTTCAGTTTTTGCCGATTAAAGCCAAAAAAACATAAAAATCAAGGGTGTAAGTGGTTTTATAAGAGAATCATTTTTTAACTCTTTTAAAGAGTTGATCAAAATTTAGATAAGGTGTTATTGTTATTTTTGAAAAAATGAATGAGAGAGTTTAAAGAAGGGTCCAATGAATATAAAATCCTATGATTTTTATTATGATTTACGTTCTCTTCCTTTTGTACAAGGTCTCTATCTCTTTGGGTCCCGTGCACAAGGGACGGAAAGTGAGAGGTCCGACATAGATCTCGCTATTTTATGCCCAAATGCCACAGAAAACGAGTGGCGAAAAATCTGTTCTATTATTGAAAGTGCGAAGACATTGTTGGGTATTGATTGTGTTCGGCTTGATTCTCTCAAGGATGAAAGCTTAAAACATGCTATCGAAAAAAATAAGATTGTTCTTTTTGAAAAAAAGGAAAATGATTATTCTTGGTATGATATATTTTTGGATCTTGGAGAGGCGATTGAGAAATTAGAAAATGTTTTGAGGCTTAAGGATGAATCTTTTCCTTATGTGAGAGAAGCTTCGATTCAGATTTTTGAATATAGTTTTGAGCTTTTTTGGAAATGGCTTAAAAAACTTTGTTTTGAAGAACGTATTGAAGTCAATTCTCCTAAAATGACACTTCAGAAGGCGTATTCTTTAAAGTTTATTGATGATGAAAACGTATGGTTGGATATGATGGAAGATCGTAACCTCACGTTACAAACCTACAAGCAACCCAATGGATCAGAAATTGTTGATCATTTGAGCCTTTACGTAAAAGTAATGCGTAAAACATATGATCGATTGAAAAAACAATTTAACTTATAAAAATGTGAAGAGGAATTCAGATGTATCAAAAAATTTTAAAATTGGTCTCTCTATTTTCAATAACGATGTTTCTCACAAACTGTCCTAAAAACAAGAATGGATTGGAGGACTTTAATAACCCTCCTGAAAATTTAAATCAAATAGAGCGCGAGCAAGAGTTAAATCGTCAGCAGCATGATTTGGAAATGAAATTTAAGCTTCAGCAACAAGAGCTAGAAATCGGACGCATCCAATCACATAGGCTTGCCGAAGAGGGGCGGCGGCGACATCATGACATAGAAAGGTTAAATCATCAGCGTCATCAAGCCGAAGAAATTGAGCGTCTCCGGCGCCTGAAAGCAACAGAAGACCGGCGTAAATATCATACTCAGCAAAGTGAGAGAGAAACATTAGATCGCCAACATAGGCAAGAATTGTTGCGAAAAGATTTGCCGCAAAAAGAAACTCTCCGGCGAGAGGCAGAAGATGCGCGTCTTTATCAAGAAACATTGGACATAGAACGCGCACAGCAAGAATCACTGCATTCACATGCAGAAGAGGAAAGGCGACGTCATCAGGAGGCATGGCAAATGGAGCAAGCATTAGAAAATTCACGCGGGAGGTATGAAGTACAAGAACATCACCGTCAGCAACAAGAAGCCTTGGAAATGCAACATGTCCAAGAAGAGTCACGCCGTATGTACGAAGAACAAGAACGCCGTCAGAAAACTGTGGTCGCTCCTCAACCTCAAGAGCCCGTTTATCAAGAACCTCCTGTGGGAGGTCCGGTGGTTTGGGAGCCTAACACTAAAACGATGCGTCTTTCTGGAAACTGTGTCATGGAGCTTCAAAGAGAACTTGGATATGCTCCCACTCACATTGAAATGCTTCAAGCTCTTCAACAAAGAGTAGGGCTTACAGCCGAACAATCTGAAATAATGCTCATGGAAATGGGGCTTTAGAAAGGCGATGGGGTCGCTTTATTTCGGAAAAAAGGAGAAATAAAGCATAGATCATCTTGAGTTTTTTGATAAATTGTCTTAAAGAAAAATCTATCCTTTCTAAGGGAGATTTTTCGGCAGAGCATCAGCAAAAGGTAGAGAAGATGGAGCATCGGACCCAATCCTTTTTTGATACGATGGGACAATCCAGGGAGAATAACACAACACTTTGATCCAGTGTCGCTACAGAAAGAGCTTGTGCCGGAGAAATTCAAAGGTAAGTTAGAAAGTGGAGCCAATGGTATGTTATCTCCTTCCAATAATTGGACCCAAGTCCTCAAAGGGGAGTATATCTGAATCTGTCAGTGATGCCCCCACGATCGTTCATTATTAAGATTGTTCAGCTGTCTAATTTCAGAACTCCTGACCTTTGGAAGTTTTTAAGATTTTAAGATGATCCCAATTTATAAATCAAACGCAAGGTTGTCCCTGGGAAGATGGTTTCAGTTTCATTGAGTTCTGAGCAGAGA
>NCGZ01000128.1 GCA_002257235.1 Alphaproteobacteria bacterium 16-39-46 | reverse complement strand
GATTTTAATGTTGAATTTATTCATCTCTTTTTGAGATGCAGGGTCTTTTTTACCTTTAAGTCACGCGGACCTTTTATTTTTTATTCCGGGAATCGCTGTACAAAGATGAGACCTCTTGCACGTCTTAAGTAAGGCATGTATTATTAAAAAAAAAACAGCACCTTTTTCAGGTCTATATTTTTTTGCAAACACTTAAATTATTACGGCTTAGGAGTCCCATGACAAAAGAATTGAACGCCATTCCCTATGAAAACATTGTTCAAAATGCTTTACGTTCTGTAATGCACGATGCCTTAAAACAAGTTGAAAAAAATGGATTTCCAGGAAATCATCATTTTTATATTACGTTTCAGACATATTTTCCAGGCGTTGAAATGTCCGAATATCTTAAAGAACGCTATCCAGATAGTGTCACAATCGTTTTACAACATCAATTTTGGGATCTACATGTGAGAGATCACTCCTTCTCCGTCTCCTTAAGCTTCAGTGATATTAAGGAAAAACTGGTCATTCCCTATGCTGCCATCATTGGATTTTCAGATCCCTCTGTTAAATTCAGCCTTCAATTTGATCCCGCTGAAATAGAGGACGAAGATGAGGAAGATGAGGAAGAAAAAGAAACTCCTAAACCCAAAAATTTAAAAAAAGGAAAAAAAGAAAAAGTGGAAAGCTCCGAGCCTTCTCAAAAAGAACCCTCTAAAGAAGGAAAAGTCATTACCTTAGACGCTTTTCGGAAGAAAAAATAATCCGAAACAAGATTGGAATTTCATGACCCCTTTTATTCAAAAATATTCTGTGACTTTAAAGGGGCATCGAACCAGCATCTCTCTTGAGCCTCTTTTTTGGGACGTCTTGAATCATTTCGCAAAAAATCAAAAAAAAGCCCTCTCCACTCTGATTTCTGATATTGAAGAAGAGCTCTTAAAAAGTAAATCTTCTGCAAATTTATCGAGTTTTATTCGACTCTACATTCTTCAAGAGCTTTTAAATCATTACCCTATGAATATTAAGCATTAATCTGACTTCTCGACTCTTTTAAAAAAATTGAAAAAGCACCCCATCTAATTCTCTTGGAAATCTCTCCCTTTTTATAGGTCAAACACAGGTATAATTTCTATAATGTTTATGCCCATTTGTGACTTCATAGAGATGAGGAAATAGCCTATTACAAAAGAAAGCTATTTTTACGTCAGTTCGACGTAAGGAAAGCCAGAGAAGGATCTAAATGATTTAGCTCATGGAAGCCTACAGTTGGTTTTTTAGGCTTAAAAGTGTATGCGATCAA
>NCGZ01000062.1 GCA_002257235.1 Alphaproteobacteria bacterium 16-39-46 | reverse complement strand
CTCCACTAATTGCGTTAGTTTGGATGAATTATGATCTCTTTCTACAAAAAGTCAATTATTTCAATATATTAATTATTCCTTACGTCGAACTGACGTTATCCTAAACTTTATAGCTTCAATTGGATCAGGAGCTTTTATTGGAAATTTCTTTTCTTCATAATCTGCAATTAAAGTTGAAATAATCTCAAGCTCATCCCCTTCGGGGCTTCCATAGAGTGCCTCCATGAGGCTTTCAGCGCGTATTAAAGCTTTTTCATAATCATGTTCGGTGTGAATTGGTTTAATGTTCATTATCTTGTCTCCGCATCTATTCTGTTATATTCGGCATGTGTTCCTATGAAGCGCATGTAGATTATCCCATAATCATATCTAATTTGAACAACGAGTCTGAATTTGTTTCCTGCTATATTAAAGACGACTCTATTTTTCTTAAGAAAGTCATCAGATCTATAAAGGAGTCGAATATCGTTAGGGCTCTTCCATTTAGCATGTCTGGCTTCTTCAAACCACGATTTCAAAGGTTGATCGGCTTGTGGATGTTTTCTCCAAAAAGCTTGTAAACATTTTGTAGAAATAATTCTCATACGTGAATTCCTCATAAATTATATATCTCATGATCCCATATTGGGATCAATAAGTTTTTTACCTAAACAATATTTTGAATACTAAGCTCTGTAGATATAAAGCACTTTCTAAGAAAAGAAAAAAGAGGCAGGGGCTTTTTTTTCTTTTGGTTCAAGAGAGATCTTCAGCTTATTTAAAAGGTTTTTGGGAATTTCTTCTCCGATGGGGATTTCAAAGTCAAGAGGCGTGTTTTCTTCTAATAAACAGGGAGAAATTTCACCCAAGACAAAAGCATCTGGTTCTGTGTCACAGAGGAGGGCAACGCGTGAAACGCCCCCCTTAATCAGGAGCGTGGGAAGCTCTATGGAATGAGAGGATTTGATGCGTATTTTTAGAAAGGGAGACGGTTCAGAAGTCTTTTTCATGGGTTTAAAAAAAGAAGATTTTGAAAAAGAAGTGGATAGAAAAATCTCAACGGGAGGAGAAGTATAATCGAGGGACACGATATTTTTTGACCCCAAGAAAATTTCTCCTAAAACGAAAGCGGGTCTTATATATAGCGGAGATATCGGATCTTCAGATGCCGAAAAAGGAATAAAAATCGTATTTCCCAGGAAGTCGAGTTTTTTTTGAGAAATAAATAAGGGGGTTTTAAAATCTTTCGAAAAGGAAAGGAAAATACCGTGTTTTAGGTGAGGGGTTAAGCTTTTGAGAGACACGGGAATCGGCTGAAACTGAAGATGAACAAGAAGGCCCTCTTTCTTATGCGTCCGTGTTGCTTTGAAAATTGTTTTTCCCATAAAGGGCTGAAAAAACGTATGAAGAAGGCGTTGCAATGGTTCAAAAAGCCCGTCTCGTTTGAGGCGATGTTCAAAAATAGGGCTCCAGAGAAGAAGAACTTCTTCGGTTTTGTGATTCAAAAGAGCAGGTTTTAAAAGGGTATAGGTTTTAAAAGCTTCGTGGGCCTCGGGCATGAGAGAGGCAATAGAGCAAGATTCACTCTTTTCGTCTTCTTCAAAAAGGTCTTTATTCCAAAGACGTAAAAGATCATCAAAATAAGAGAGAGGAGACTGGTGAGACGCTTTTGCTTCTTTTAAAAGAAGGTTTATTTCTTTTAAAAGATCTTGACGGGTTTGACTTCTTTGAACGCAGTCTTGGAGAGATTTATCTTCAAAAAGAGGCAACGGTCTTTGGACGAGAGGATGTGTTTTAAAAGAAAAATTTTTCCAAAGCGTTAGAAGTTCTCTATCTTTTTCCCGTCCTTTTTTAAGGGCTTCTGAAAATTTTTCAAAAGTTTCCATAATACTGCTGGTTTCCTCAAGCATATTTTCATAGCTCTTAAGAAGGGCAGGATCACAGTTTATTTTTAAAAGGGTTAGGACTTTTCCAGCTTTTAAAATGTCTCCTACTTTTAAAAAAGATTCAAATTGTTTGGCGATTAAAAAGGCGTTGTTTTTGTCTTGCGTGCCATTTGTCGGAAAAAGATCAACGTTTGTTTTTAAAAGATGCAAACACCACGGGCAATGACCTTGAGAGGGATAATAGAAGTGACTTAAATGAGCAGGACATGTTTCAAGGAGAGAAAGAGATTTTTTCAGAAGCGTCATCCAGTCAGAGGCGGAAAGTCTGGCAGTCGGTGTAAGGTGACCTTTGTCGAAAGTCTGCTTAAACGCGTCTTTTAAGAAAGGAGGAAGAATGGAAAGAGGAGGAACGAGGGGGCTTGGTTCAAGAAGGGGGGAGGAAAAAGGAGAAAGACCTTGAAAAATACGCATATCAAGAGAAGGGGGCTCTCCTTGGCCTTTCCAAACACCAGAAAAAGGATGAACGCCAAACAATAAAAAATAAATTAAAACAGCAAGTCCAAAGCGGTCATGGATTTCGGAGCGTGTCTCAAGGTTTAAATTTTTTCCGATAAGTTCTGGTGGCGTGAATCCTTCGGACCCAACGGGTGACAAAAATAAAACCTGATTGGTTTGATCATAAATTTGGAAAGAATCAGTATCTAGAATGGTGACCAATGCTTTATTATTCACAAGAAAATTTTCAGGTTTTAAATCTCCAACAATAAAGGTTTTATCATGAAGAGCTTTTAAGATCCAAGCGACATTGAGGGCAGTCGTATGGAGGTAATACCAATTAAACTCAGGCGCTTTTTGCCGTCTAAGTCTTGGGTTATAAACATGGGTAAGATCCATTCCTCCCCGTATTTTAGGCATTAAAAATCCTTGAACAGCGCCTTGTTTATTAAGAAGGATGTCAATCGGCCATGCTATGGAAATATGTCCTTGAGAAGCTGTTGGATCAGAAGGAGGTGTGAGGAGCATTGTTTGTAGTTTTTTTGCTTTTTCGAGGGAAGGGTTATGGTAAATTTTAGCAAAATATCTTGGGTCTTCAGTTGCGTAAATACTTCCTTCTCCACTGCTATTGAGTTTGCGTTGAAGAGAGAGAACAGTTCCCTCTGAGCTTCTCAATCCCATTGGAAAAGAATCTATGTTTTTATTTTGTGGAAACAACGGATCAAAGGTCATGAGATTAAACAGTTTAAAAAGTGTTAGGAGAAAAAATTTTCGGCGAAGGAAGCTAGGAATAAAGTGCGGTCATCGAAAGAACGTCGATCAAAACGGGGAGAGGAGAGAAAAGCAAGAAGTTTTTCAGAAGGATTTTCTTTTTCGGACGTTATGAAAGATTCGAGCGGTTTAAAAAAAGGGAGATAGGGCATAAAAGAAGTATTTTTAAGGGCAACGTTTTCAATCCCATCTGTTGAGAGCGCCAGAAAAGCGGGGAGTTCAGTATCAAAGGAGATACTTAAAGAGCGGGTGGCATTCTCCGTCGTAATAAAGTTTGTTTCATTGACATGTTCTCCTTTTTGAGGAGGAAGAAGAATCGTGTAGTCGGAGGCATAGGCACGCCGAATGACACAAAATCCATCTCCTATTTGAAAAAAAGCATACCCTTTAGAAGTTGCTATGAAGACAAGAAGCGTCGTTGCAAAAGCTTCAAGAGGTTTTTTTTTCAAAAAGGCTTTTAATTTTAAGAGCAATTGAATTTCATTGATCAGGGACTCTCCTGTTGCCTTCAAAATGCTGGGAGAGAAGGAAAGGGGGTTTTTTAGAAAATCTTTAAAGAAAAGAAGTGTTTTTTGAACTGCGAGATAGGCGCCTTCCTGTGAAAACGTTTCTGATCCTGCCCCATCGGCCAGGGCGACAATGAGAGCGGGGTAAGGGGCTCTTTGGTAAGTCCAAGCCCCAAAATCTTGACAAGGAGTCTTATTTGTTCGATGGGTCAGACCTTTAACTCGGGCAAGAGCGATAGGAAGAGGAGGAAGGAGTGACATTATGAGGGGGGTTCCGCCCAATTATTGATGGCAGGAAGGGCAAGCATGTGGTGCTCAGGAGATGCAGTCATGGAGACACACCGAATAGATGCAGAAAGCCATTGAAATAACTCTTGAAATTTCAGATCTTTGAGGAGAAAAGGAGGACGATAAGGAGGTGCGATTTGTGTCAAAATACGCATGTCTGCTCCTTTAACAGCAATGGTGTAAAGGCTGAGCTTTCCTTCCTTGTCCGCCAGTTGTGCTGCCTGCGCACTTTCGTACCAGGTCATACCATCGGTGGGCGCACCATCCGTTATCAGAAAAAGCCAAGGACGATAATAGGAAATCCCTTGACGCTTATAGACCTTTTTTCGATTTTCTAAAAGAAAGAGGGAAAGGGTTAAAGCGCCCCCCAAAGGGCTATTTCCCTCGGCCTTTAGTTCAGGTGCTGTAAATTGGTCAATTGTTTTAAAGTCTTGGATGAGTTTGGCCTCTCCACCAAACGTTATAACAGCAAGTTCAACGCGAAGAGCAGCAAGAGGGTCTTCTTCCACATAATACTTAAAAGCCGCAAGACCTGCGTTTAGTTCAGAAATAGGATGTCCTTGCATAGACTCTGATGTGTCAAGAACAAGAACGACAGGACAGCGTGACTCTGGGTTATCAACAAACTCGGCGCACTCTAAATCCATAACCCCTCCCTTAAAATAAGAAAAAATATCATTGCTCTGCCAAGTAATTTTAGAGCCTTCAGAGGAAATGTTTCAAGGAGAAAACATATTTCTTCTTAAAAATGATAAAAAACAAGACGCATACGTCTAAAAATGTGGTTAAGGGACACGTGTTTTGCTGAGCGTGCAAAGATATTTCCAGGAAAGCTCATCAATGGGCATTACGGAAAGACGACTTTGCCTCACAAGGGCAAGATGCTGCAAGCAATCTTCACTCTTAATGCGTTCGAGAGAAACACTTTCGTTTAACTCTTTTTCAAAACTGACATCGACCATTCCAAATCGACCGCTCGGATCTGTGGGATCAGGAGCGTATGTTTTTGTAATGCGAACAATGCCAACAATTTTGCGCTCTCTTCCTGAGTGATAGAAAAAAGCAAGATCTCCAAGGTTCATTTTTTTCATGTTGCCGGCAGCTTGATAATTTCGAACGCCGTCCCAGGACGTTGTTTTTTGGGTTTTTTGATCGTCCCAAGACCACGTTTCAGGTTCTGATTTTAGGAGCCAAAAGGAAGGTAAATTTGAAGGAGAGAGCATTATGAGGGAAAGTCCTTGAAATGGAGAGCTCCTAAGCTTGTGCTTCTATGTCGACTAAGAGGTCCTGGGTTAGAAGGAGAAAGGGGGGATAATGTTTCCCCTTTTTGGGACACAGGATTCATTGATTTATGTATTTGATCAAAATACGCATGAACGTTGAGGGTGGGAAATTCTCTTGCCTGAAATGACAAGAGACTTGCATAAAAATCAGGCTGAGAGGGATAACTTTCTGTATAAAAACGATATAATTCATCGAGGATGTTGTTGTAGATCTTATTTTGAGCGCGATCGAGAGAGTTTGTTAAGTCAATGGTTTCAAAATCAACAAGTGCATATAAGTAGAGATAAGTTTGATGAAATTGACTGGAAAATTCACCAGCTGGATTTGTTTGGAAAAAGGTGAGATTATGAAAAAAGGCGTTTCGGATTTTTTCATCTTCAGATAAATCTCTAAATTTAGGCGTACATAAGTATGTTCGGCGCTGAAATTCATCATCTTCTTGGCGAAGACATCTTTTTATGATGGTTAAGTCTGTTGGCAAAGCGTGTTTTTGGCGCGCCCTCCAAAAAGAACGACGGGCTGGAGAGAAGATCGCCACTGAAGGATTTCTAAAGATAGGATCAGAAAAGGGTCTAAAAGATTTATGGATCGGATTTGATTCTGCCAAGAAAAGGACATAATTTAGGAGGGAATATTTTGACGAGAGCGGAATGTTTCGATCTACAGTCAGTATTTTCCAAATCGCATCCACAACGTTTTTATAGCTTTGTATGACAGGTGTGCTGTCTTTTCCATTCCAGCCCATATATTGAAAAGAAAAAATAGAATAGAGAATAGAATACGTTCTTTCCGGATTGAAGAGAGGCTCATAGCTTGATTTTTTTGTTTGTTTTTTTAGTATATTTTTTTTGATTTTTAAAATATCGGCACATAAGTTATCAAACTCTGCCACGCTGTTGGCATCACCCTCTTTCTTAGGCGTTATCGCCCAAATCCATTCATAGGCTTGAGCGAGATTAGAATGAATACCCCTTTGGTATTTTGGCAGTGTATCCAAAACAAAAGAAAGTTCTTCTGGGGTGAAAGTCCAAAGGTTAAAAGGGTCATCCAAATTTTGAGGAGCAAGTTTTTTGACAAGAACGGAAGCTGGTGGCGCAGGCGGCGGGTCCCCTGCAAGCAAACGTTTTTGAGAAGAAAGGGGAGGAGGTTCCCGAGATGCGCTGGGAGCATGAGATACACCCTGCGCAGGAGAGGAGACGATTGAAGGTAACTTTGAGGTCTCTTTCGGGAGGGGAGCAGATTGGAATTGAGGAGTTTGTGGAGATGTTCTTGTTGAAGAAGAACGTGAAAGATCTTTCCCAGGAGAGAGGATGTCATTATGAGACCTTTCTCTAAGAGATGGAGACGCAGGCACGGAGGAGGGATGAGAGGAGAGGTGTTGCCCTTGTGCTGATCGCATATCATTAGGAGAGGCCATTGCCGGACTAAATCTTGGATGAGAAGAAGGTAAAACATTAGATTTGACATCAGGGCTATAAGATTGGAGACGGCCTCTTGGGCGGGGGTCCGCTGGGAGAGGAGAGGAAGTGACAGAGCTTCTTCTGGCTAACTCGACCTGCATAAATCCATCTTGTCGCTCTCCTACTGTAATTGAAACGCTAGGAGGGTGTAACGCCGAGTCAGAGGTCCATCGCCGCATCGTGTGTGAGACGGTTCTTTTTGCTTTCTCAAAAAAATCTTCCATGCAATAACTTTTCTCAGAAGAGAGAAAAAGCACCATTATTAAGATAAAAGGTTTCAGAAGATATTTCATTGTTTATCTCAAATCGTGGTCGAGGTTATTTCATGAAAAACAAAATTAGCAAACAGGCTTTGTTGGATGGACCAATTCATGACGATTACGCCATTCTTGGGTGACATAATTGACGATAAGCGTTTTGCGGATTCCCTTTAGGGGACGCGGCTCAAATCCATGCCAAGTCTTGTTGGATGGAAAAAAGCTAAGACCCGTGTTGCTCTCATAAGGAACGGTGGAATGGTGGTTATCAGCATCATAATAAATATCTGTGCCCCAACCATAAGCATCTTCTCCTTCTGACAAATAAATTAAAAGTGTGAAAAATTTAACGCCAAGATCTGTGTGAGGGGTCAGCCAAAATTTATCTTTATCAATGGCATATTCAATCCGAAGAAGGGTGTCTTTTAGAGAAATGGATCCTTTTTTCTCAAGAGCTGAAATAACGATTGGCGAGAGAAATATATCTGAAACACGCCGGGCTGCTTCAAATTGAGAAATCGTATGTGGTGTAATATATTGCCTGGTCGGATTAAACTCTTCACGGGTTCCGAGAGCATAGGCTAAATCGTGTTCTTGGACGGGGATCTCGACAAGATCTGAAACCAGCGATGGCGTAAAAAGTTCCTTTACAATAAAATGATTGTAGGGATCAGTCCTCAGCGGCGCAGCGTCCCAGGCTTTTACAAAATGAGTGGCATCTGATTGGGCAAAAGACGATGGAGAGGATAAGGTCATGGATGCTTTCCAAATTTTGGTTTAGACGGTGAAACGAGATCGTTGACAGCATTTATTTAGAAAGAGAAGAATTCGACCATTCATCAATTTAACATACGCCTAAGTTACGATTTTGTCTTGAAAAATGGATAGAGTCGTTTGTCAAAGTTAGGCACGTGCCTTTTTGAGAGGCGGCGGTGGGGTGGCTTTATGGTTCCAAGTGAGGGCAAAAAAGAAGGCGCTTACAAACGCGGCGGCTGCAAAAATAACGAACGCAGCATTCCATCCCCAAATATCAACAATCTTCCCAATGCCAACACCTGAAAAGGCGGCGCCAAGATATCCAAAAGTTCCCGTCAGGCCATTGGCAGCACCCGCTGCTTTTTTAGAAGCAAAGTCAGCGGCAGCCACACCTTGTAGAATCTGGGGTCCGCTTACAAAAAATCCAATGGCAAACATAACAAAAGCATTTAAAAAGTTTGATCCAGTGGGGATTTGCCAAAGATAAAGGAGAAGTATCATTAAGATGATCATAAAAATGACGCCAACAGGGCCACGTCTTCCATCAAATACCTTGTCTGAAACATATCCTGCCATAATGCCCCCAAAGATTGCAGCAATGTCAAATCCTGCAACATCCCAGCTTGCCTTTGCAAGAGAGCTTCCTTTGTTTTCTGTTAAGAAAGTGGGCGCCCATATCAAGAGGCCAAATCGGACAATGTAAAAAAAGAGATTGGCCCAGCACATATACCAAACCAAATGATTCTTTAAGACACGTGAGATAAAAATTTCTTTAAAAGAAAGTTTGCTCTCTGCTGTCTCAGCAGGAGGGGGCTCATTATTTTTTTGAGCTGTGTGTTCTTCAATGGACGCAAATCCAAGAGATTCTGGGGTGTCACGTAATCCTAAGAAGAGAAAAAAAGAACAAATCATGACCAATACGGCAGGAACGAAAAAGACAGAACGCCATCCAAACTGCTCTAAAAGATAAGCACCTGCAACAACTGTGATGACAGCGGTTCCAATTTGGTGGGAAGAATTCCAAATTGCCCATCTGGTTCCAAGCTGTTTTGGCGGAAACCAGTGGGTTAAAAGGCGTTGACAGGGGGGAGACCCCATGGATTGGAAGCAGGCATTGAGGGTCCAAAGAATGATAAAAGGATAGAAACTCGAAATAAATCCCATAAAAAAACAAGCACATCCCGAGAGAAAAAGACCAATCGTCATAAAATAGCGGGCGTTTGATCGATCACTGAAAGTTCCGCTTACCGCTTTTCCAACGCCATAAACGATGGCAAAACTAGTTGAAATCCAACCCAATTGGGTTTTTGTGTATCCAAATTCTGCGGTTAAGGCTGTCATTGCAATGGGAAGATTTTGCCGGACGAGATAAAAGGCTGCGTACCCAAAAATGAGAGAAAAAAGAATGCGCCATTGCCAATACCTAAAATCTTTTTTGAGATAACTTTGTGTAATTTTATTATAAAGACTTTGTTTAGAAAGCGTTTGAGCCTGTTTTGGGTCTGAAGGAGGAAAAGAAGAAGCCTTGTTTATTCTCATGTGTATAATCTCAAAATTTAGAGGTTAAGAGGAAGAGAAGACCCTAAGGAAATTCCATCGGTGCTAACGTTGCAACTATAACAAAAAGCTTCAACACCTAAATGTAAAGCTTTTTTTAAGGTGACAGCATAAACAGGATCGATTTCTTCTGCAACTGTAAAACAACGAAGATCGGATCTTTGAACAATATAGAGCATGATAGCGCGATATCCTTGTTCTTTAAGAGCAATAAGTTCAAGAAGATGTTTTGTCCCCCGTGTGGTGACCGCATCTGGAAAGGCCGCGTTTCCATTAATGTTAAGATGCACATTCTTGACTTCTAAGTAACAAGGAGGGTCTTGATCATTTGTGAGCAAAAAGTCAAGCCTTGAATTCTTCCCACAGGAGATTTCTCTCTTAAAAGAAGTGTAAGAGATAAAAGGGTCAAGACTTTTGGTTGTGAGGGCTTCTGCGACTAAAAGGTTAGGAAGGTGCGTATTAACACCGACAAGTTGTTTATTTTCTTGGGAAATTTCCCAGGTGTATGCTAACTTTCGAAGGGGATTTAAGGCGTTTCGGATCCAAATTTGAGTTCCGGGTGTTTGAACGCCAATCATGCTTCCCGGATTTGGACAATGAACTGTGAGCCCCTCTCCGGTACTTAAGAGGGTAACATCGGCTAAGAAACGTTTATAGCGTTTAATTAAAAGAGCAGGTTCAAGAGAAGGGAGAAAGCGCATTGAGAGATTTTTTCAATTGACATATACTTTGTGAAACATTTCAATCCTTATGAAGGAAAAATTATCTTATGAATTTACAAAAACCGCGTGTTGAGACCTCAAAAAAACAAGAATTAACCCGAGAAAAAAAGGCAGTTCTCGTTTCTCTGCAGGAGGGGGAACTTTTCCCTGAGGCTTCTTTTAAAGCATGTCTTCTTGTGATTGGCAATGAAATCCTTGCGGGGAGAACCCAGGATCTTAATGTTCAATTCCTTGGTGAAACATTAAGTCGCCATGGCATTGATTTAAAGGAAGTCAGAATTATTTCAGATGAAGAGAATGTTATTATTGATCATTTGAAAGAGGTCAAAGGTCTTTATGATTATGTTTTTACAACGGGGGGCATTGGTCCGACGCATGATGATCTTACGACAGCGTGTGTTGCCCGTGCCCTTGGGGTCCCTGTTATCGAAGATGAAGAAGCCATTCGGCGTCTTGAGGCCTATTATAAAGATCGTTTAAATGAGACTCATAAAAGAATGGCGCGTGTTCCCTTTGGGAGCAGATTGATTGATAACCCTGTGACGAGTGCGCCTGGATTTTTTATTCAAAATGTTTATGTTCTCGCGGGTGTTCCACGAATTATGCGGGCTATGGTCATGTCTCTTCTTCCCATGTTGAAGGGGGGAGCTCCTATTATTAGTCAGAGTGTTTCGTGTTGTTTGGGGGAAAGTCTTTTGGCAGAGCCTCTCAAAAAATTACAAGAGAAGTATTCTACTTTTGAAATTGGGATTTACCCCTTTTTTCATCCAGAGGGATATGGAACCACACTTGTTGTCCGTGGTAAAAATCTTAAAACAATCGAGAGAATTATTGGTAAAATTAAAGACATTATTATAAATCATGGCGGTTTTCCAGAGGCAGATGTGAGTCTTCTTTTTAAAGAGGTCTCCCCTCAAAAATTTTCCTTTAGACGTTTGAAGGAAGACGAAGATGCGGGCTCTTTTTTAAAGACTCTTGTTGCTTGGGGAAAACCTTATTTTCTCGAAAAAAAAAGAAGGAATGGAATTTTTCTCATTCTCTTTATTGTTTTTTTGGGGGTCGTGGGAATATTTTTTGCAGGAGGGAAATCTCCTTCTCCGCAATATGTGCAAAAGCCCTTCTTTGAAAACAATCAAATTATTGAGTAGGGGCTTGTTCATGAGTTCGGCCATTTTCCCATAGCTAACTTAATTTATTTAGGAGTTTCAAAGTGTTCATTTAATTGGGCTCTTTAAAAGCTACAAAATGGACGAAATGATAAACCAAGGTCCGTTTTTTTACTTGTGATAACGCGGAATAATTACAGGTTTTGAGTGCTCCAAAACTTGGGCTTTTATTAATTTTTCCTTGAAAACTCTAAGATTTTGAGTTGTCTATAATGACAGACAACTCAAGGGCAATCATTATGATAACCAAGTTTTTAGATCCAAGGAACGATCTGGCCTTCGTGCGCATTTTTGGGACGCCACGGAATTCCGATATTCTTATTCATTTTTTTTAATGATATTTTAAATCTCAAAGATGATCCTATCCAGACGGTTACTTTTCTGAAGGTTAATCAAGATCCAGCAGTTGCAGCTGAACGTCAAAGCATTGTTGACGTCATGTGTGAAGATGAAAAACACAATAAATTTATTATTGAAATGTAGCTCGCTCGAGATCCTGGATTTGTAAAACGTGCTCAGTATTATGCCTCCAAAACCTATATTGATCAGCGCGATAATCGCGTCGATTATAAAGATCTCAAAAACGTGAGGTTTTTGGCTATTTATGAAGAAAATCTTTTTTCTAAAAAAACAGACTATATTTCTTACCATGAGATGCGTGATATAAAAACGCAGGAAAATGATCTTGACAGTTTTAAATTTATATTTTTGGAGCTTTCTAAATTTTTGGACTTTGGACAAGTACAAAGAAAATAAGACAAATCTAAAAAAGTTAATTTCAGATTTGGAGAGGTTGATACTGCTCCCCATAAATTAAATAAGTT
>NCGZ01000061.1 GCA_002257235.1 Alphaproteobacteria bacterium 16-39-46 | reverse complement strand
TGAAAAAGATAAAAAGCAAGCTCAAAATGAGAAAAAAACCATATTATTTAAGGGATTTTGGGGAATCTAGTTATAAATGCTTCGGGAATTTAGGTTGTAACTCAATTAGCAGAGAAAACGGATCGTTTTTGTTTGGTGTTAAATTTTGAACGTAACCCCGAATTACAAGATTTTTTTATAAATAAAACCCCAAAAAAAATTATAGAAGATTTATCCATTTACAGCAAAAAAAAGTTGGATCCTCATGCAACTATTCTATTCTTAGATGAAATCCAAGCAGCTCCCCAAGTTTTGGAGGTATTAAGATATTTCTACGAAGAGTATCCTGAGTTTCCAGTTATTGCTGCAGGGTCTTTGCTAGACTTTGTTTTAGAAGAACCAGAGTTTTCTATGCCAGTGGGCCGCATTGAATATTTTTATATGGGACCTCTTTCTTTTGAAGACTTTCTGATAGCACTCGGGGAAAACAATTTAGTGCAATGGATTAAAACAGTTTCAGTGAAAGATACAATTCCACTTCCCATTCATCAACAATGTATCGATCTTGTAAAGCAATTCTGGCTCATTGGAGGTATGCCTGCTGTCGTTGCTCACTTTGCCCAATACAGGGATTTCCAGGAAATTGATAACATCAAACAAAATATTCTTCAGACCTATCAAGATGACTTTCATAAGTATGGAAGAATCAAGCAATTTCCTCTCCTCAGACAGGTTTTCAATTCTATTCCACGGTTGGTGGGACAAAAAATAAAATATTCCAACATAGACCCTCACAGCAAATCCCTTCAGGTGAGAGAGAGTTTAGACGCCCTAAATTTAGCGAGAGTTATTCATTTAGTGCACCATACTCAAGCAAATGGGATTCCTTTAGGGGCTCAAGCTGATGCGCGGATTTTTAAGGCTATATTCTTAGATATAGGGCTACAGTGTGCTTCTTTAGGATTGAACCAATTAGAAATCATCAAAGGACCTGATTGGGCTTGGATAAATCGAGGCAGTTTGGCGGAACAGTTTGTAGGTCAAGCCCTTTTAAAACTATCCCCCTCTTATCACCCTCCTCAGCTCTTTTACTGGGTGCGTGAAAATGCATACGCCAAGGCAGAAGTAGACTATGTGATACAGATGCAAAATCATCTTATTCCAATTGAAGTTAAGCCAGGAAAAACAGGGACGCTTAAATCTCTGCATTACTTTATGCGTGAGAAAGAAAGGCACTTTGCAGTGCGATTTAACGCAGATGTACCGAGCTCTTTGCAAGATACAGTGGAGCTCACCAATAAACAAAGCTCTATCTCGTACAAATTGCTTTCTCTTCCTTTTTATCTGGCTGAACAACTGGGACGACTGAGTAAGGCTGAAGAAGAATGATAGAGATAGAGAGGTTCCTTTCTTGAGGTCTCCCCGTCGTTCCCCACGAATTTCACAAGCTCAGTCTGGATTTGCTATATGAGGGTGTCACAAATTTTTCCATGAAGATTGGTAATAAGAGCAAAAATTGGACGTCTGGGGACGAAAAGACGGGTTGAAACTCTTTATTCCGAAAAAATCGCATTTTTTTCTTCTTAAATCCAAAAAAGTCACTTATGATAGAAGAAAGGACCTCTCTAATGACTAAAATATCTCTTTCAAGCTTTCCAGAAGTCTTCATCTCAAATATGGAGATGACAAAGGCCGTATCGCGTTTTGCAAAAAATGGAAAATTGCGGAAACTTGCGCCACGTCTTTATACACAAAACATGATAGATCCGCCAGAGCTTATCATCAAACGGAATTTATGGGTGATCATAAGTTCGTATTTTCCAGGGGCCTTAATTGCAGATCGCACAGCACTTGAAAACAAGCCCACGGCTGATGGATTTATTTTCTTGGTTGCCCCTCAAAAACATAAGATTAAACTCCCCGGAATAACATTGTGTCCCCGAAAAGGGCACGCCCCTTTTCCAAATGACCGACCTTTTATAGGGGGCTTATTTTTGTCATCTTTGTCCAGAGCATTTTTAGAAAATATAAAACCCTCGAGAGCCCGAAATTCAGAGAGTTCTCGAACGCTTTCTAAGAAAGAGATTGAAGAAAAGCTTGAGAATCTACTCTCCAATGGAGGTACAGAAGCCTTGAACAAACTTCGAGATGAGGCTGCAAAAATTTCAAAACCGCTTGGTCTCACAGAGGAATATAAGAGTCTCGATAAACTCATTGGAAGTCTCTTAGGGACAAAATCTGAAAAGTTAGAGAGCCCTTTAGGAATGGCGCGGCAAACAGGTTTTGCATACGACCCAAAACGCCTTCATTTATTTTCAGAGTTGCATGCCGCCCTTGCCGTGCTCGCGCCCATCTCCAGAATTGCCGCGCCTCTTTCCTCAGAAGGGCTCATTAACTTAAGTTTTTTTGAAGCTTATTTTTCAAACTTTATTGAGGGAACAGAGTTTGAAGTGAATGAAGCAAAAGAGATCATTTTTAATGGAAAGATCCCCCCCGCACGACCTGAAGATGCCCATGATATTTTAGGCACATTTAAGATTGTTTCAAATACCCCTGAAATGAGTCAAATTCCTCATAATTTTGAAGAATTGTTGACGCTTCTCAAAACGCGACATGCTTCAATTATGGAAGGAAGGCCTGATAAATTTCCAGGAGAATTTAAGAAAGAATCCAATCGGGCAGGAAGTACGACTTTTGTAGCACCAGATCTTGTGATGGGAACTTTAAAGCAAGGATTTCAGATATATCAAGCCCTTGATTGTCCCCTCTATAAAGCTATCTTTATGATGTTTTTGATTTCAGAGGTCCATCCTTTTAACGATGGAAACGGTCGTGTTGGCAGAATCATGATGAATGCGGAACTTGTAAGTGCATCAGAACAACGCATCATAATTCCAACAATATACAGAAATAATTATTTAAGTGCATTGCGCGCTTTATCTCTGAACACCATACCCGATCCTCTGATTCGTGTTTTAGATTTTGCTCAAAGATATACGCTCTGCATCCGTTATAACGATTTCAATGAGGCACAGCTTGAACTAAAAAAAACCAATGCCTTTATGGATCCGACGATTGCTGAAGAAAGGGGCTTGCGCTTGATTTTAAGGTAAAATCAAGCGTTTTAAACGATTCATAGCTATTGGAGGAGAAGGTGCTAGAACCATATCCCAATGGTTGTTGCCTTAAAAAAGGACGCCTCGATCATTGTAAAACGAGTTCCGATATTATGAAACAATTTGATATTGAAAACGGATATGCCCAAATTAATAAAGAGTCGTGTTTTGTTTGTATGGAACATGGGGAAAGCGTTTAAACAAAATTCCTCAGGCCTATCCCTTTTTTACTTTATTTGGAAGAAGGCGGTGTTATTTTCGTTTTAGCAACTCTAATCCATATTCTGAGAGCTGCGGCTTGTGTATGAAGGTCCTCTGCTTCTTCTGCACTTTGAGGAAGTCCATCTGCAAGAACATCAAGATGATCTGCTAGGTTTTCTATGCCTATCAGATGCTCAACTCTAAAGCTCTGATCGATGGTGAAAGGGCTATTATCAAGGATAGTTTGAGCTGCATTTTTAGCTGTCATGATATGACTCTTTATAAGAGAGGCTTGGCTCTCAAGGCCCAGACCTTGAAGACGTTCATGAAGAGCATCTAAGCTACGAGGGTCTTTATTCCAGAGAAAGTTAATATGAGTGGTGGAAGGAGAATTTTCTTTTCTCCAATCCATTTCTTCATTAAAATGTTGGAAAGGAGAGCGCCTTAAGATGATGCTGACAAAGCCATTTAGAGAGTAATAGGGATTAGAATTGTCGTGAATAAGTTCACGCTTAGTGTATAGTTTAAAACCAACATGCTGAGCAGCTTTGACCTCATCTTGGTCCTTAATATCAATAAATCCCCCGCTGATCAGGTGTGCCATAATCATTTTATTTGGACTGTCTTTGACAACCTGGATTTGATCTGGGGTGGCGTCTTTTAGAGTGGCTTCTAAGAGAGTACTATCGATTACAAGACGGGCGGCTTCTTTTGAAGCGATAATAGCTGGAATATCCTTAAGGGGGACATCTAAGGTGAGAAGATTTTTGACATCTTCCAATTGTGAAGTTTTTATTCCCTCTTTGATAAGAACAGCTATCGGTCCGAGAGGTAATCCTTGTTGTATGAAGAATACCACATCATCAGCCTCTTTCTGTGTAATCCCCTCTTTGAGGAGTCTAATGGCGGTTTCGACACTACTGGTGTAACCAGGCCGAAATTCAAACTGAAGTCTATGCGCAAGTACATTTACAAGCTTCTCAGCTTCTGGAATTTGAGAAGGCTGTATACCAGCTCTAACCAATTCAATCGCATTTAACATTCCAAAATTAGAAATAAATGGCCTAAGATCTGTGAGGTGTTGCACGGCAAAATCTAGTTGTAAAGGTGATAAGTCGCTTAAACTATTACCAAATTTACTTACCGAAATTCCTTCCTTTATGAAAGTGACAGCCGCTGCTATTTGTTGAGGAGTAAGTTCTTTTTCTCTCTCAAACCCATAATCTTTAATTGACGTAACAGTTTTAATAGCTGCTCCTGCCTCTAATAAAGCTTTAACATGTTTAGCAGGTACTCCTGCCTCTAATAAAGCTTTAACATGCGGAACGTTGTCTGCATGTACATTCGTTTTGAGAAGATCAATCGTATCGTCTAACGATATACCTGCTTTTAAGAGTCTTGCAGCTGAATCACCGTCCCTAGCTAGCATTGCAGCTGAAGGCCGTCCCTATATATCATCTTTGGGTCGACAGCTTTAGCGAGAGCGGCAGAAATTGAATCGTCTAATCCTGCCCTTTGAAAGGGGGCCATGTTTATAGCGAGATCAACTACATCGCTAAGGTTTATACCTTGATCTATCAAAAATTCGGCTGCTTTGGCGGTTTTAGATTTAAGGATAGCAGCGATATCTGTAATTTTCATCCCTTTTTTTGCTAAATTTGTCGCTAAGGTCATAGGTTCCAAAATGTTGTCGTAGGATCGACTCGCTTTTTCAAGCAGCTCTGCTGATTGAGCGTCAAACAAACCTGATCTCATAAAATCAATCGTTCTGAATTCCATCTCGTCGTCGAGAGCAGCAGAAGGTGAAAGAGAGATAGGAGAAATTATAATGCTTCCCACGAGCACCAGAATGACAAAAACTTTATCAAGTGCTCTTTGAGGGGGTCTGAAAGATTCTTTATTCGGGGACATAAGTGTGTTGAAGGATGCTTCTCTTATAATCATTAGTTCGTTCCTTATTTTTATTCTTTCTAAAAGAATGACAGAGTTGGGAATAGCATTCAATTCATATTTCTAAAATCAGCTACAAATTGCAAAATACACATTTTGTGGCTTAAAAAAGAGGTCATAAAAAAAGCCACAAATAAAGAAAATTATATTTTCTGGCTGAAAAATAAGCGTCATAAAGTGTTCTTTAAGGATCTTACTTGTAGATCATAATAATTTTTCTCATGTTTTACGATTACGATACATAATTGAGAGGGAAACTTCTGATTTAGAGTTTTATATTTTTGGAAGTTATTGTTAAGGTAAACAAGGTTCAAAATTTAGGAGAAACTCCATGAAATTAATTAAATATGAAACAATCGTGCGGGTTGAGTCTAAAGATTTCAATTGTGGTGATGAACTGATTGATGCCTCTGTGAGCAGCTTTCGTGCTTTTGGAGATGAAGATCATCGTATTATAGAGGAACCCTCTGTTGAAATTCCTTTGAGAGAGCAATGGTTGTCTAAAAATCCAGAAGCGCTTGATCTTGTAAGAAAAGGAATAGAGGAATCTTCTCAGGGAAAAGTCGAGAGGAGAGGCAGTTTTCAAAAGCATCTTCAAGACTAAGTGCGACACATGCCTAAAGAATCTTCCCTTAAAAAAAAGCCCAAGTCCCTTTACTTTTGAAACATTTTCTTACTATAAAAAGAAAGACCTGAATTATTAAAAATGAAGATTGCCTCTTAAAGGAGTGCATTTATTAAAAATATTTAAATCCAAAAACTTTAAAAGAGATAATGCATATGACAACCCAGAGTGTGGACATCCCCGACATCAAATTAACCCCCATGTTAACGCAATATATGGCCGTCAAAAAAGCCCATCCTGATTGTTTGCTTTTTTTTAGGTTGGGGGATTTTTATGAGTTGTTTTTTGAAGACGCTCAGAAGGCTTCCAAAGCCCTTGATATTACCTTAACGCGGCGGGGAAAATCCGGTGAAGATGATATTCCGATGTGCGGCGTGCCGTTTCATGCAGCGGACAGTTATTTGGCAAAATTGATTCGGTTGGGGTTTAAAGTTGCCATTTGTGAACAGATGGAGACGCCTGAAGAGGCTAAAAAAAATGCAAAAAGTACAGGTGGAAAACCGATTGTGAGGAGAGATGTTGTCCGAATTATCACCCCGGGAACATTGACGGAAGAAGCACTTTTGGACCCCCATCATCATAATTATCTCGCAGCTCTTGTTGTTGAAGGAGACCGGGCAGCCTTTGCGTGGGTTGATGTATCCACGGGGGATTTTTTATTGGAAAGTCTTAAAGTTCAAGATCTTTCTTCTTCGCTCGCACGGATGAATCCTTCAGAAATTCTCCTTAAAGACGATCTTCTTCACCGAAAAGAGATCGAGATCTCTCTCTCACCTTTTCAAAAAAATCTTACTTTTTTACCCCCCGCACGGTTTGACGAAAAGAATGGAGAGCGTCGTTTAAAGGAAATCTTTGAGGTTTATACGCTCGCTGGATTTGGATCTTTTTCCGCAGAAGAGTTTTCAGCAGGGGGCGCATTGTTAGACTATGTTCTCCTCACGCAAAAGGGAAAGGTTCCACATCTGAGGCGTCCTCAAAAAATTCAAGTACATCATTATCTTGAAATCGATGCCGCAACACGCCGTACACTTGAATTGACTCAAACTCAAACAGGAGAGCTGACGGGAAGCTTATTTTGGGCCCTTAATCGTACTGTTACCCCTTTTGGGGGGCGTCTTTTAAGTCTCCGTCTAAAATCTCCTTTAAAAGATCCTATTAAAATAGAAGAGCGTTTAGAGGCTGTTGATTTTTTCGTAAATCATCAAAAGGAGCGCGAAGGGGTCCGAAATCTCTTGAAATCAATGCCCGATTTGAACCGAATTCTCGGAAGACTTTCCTTAGGACGGGGAGGTCCGCGAGATGTCGGGGCTCTCTTAATGGCGCTTGAAAAAGTATCGGGGATTAAGGCCCTTCTGGAAGGTTCTTTTGAAAAGGCTTCTTCTAAAATTTTAAAAACTCTTTTTGAAGATCTTTCTCCTCTCTTGGACCTTCAAGATCATATTCAAAAAGCGCTCGATTTTGCGCAGCCTTTGCCAACACTTGCCCGTGAAGGAGGGTTTATCGCGCCTGAATTTCACAAGGAACTAGAAGCGTATCGTCTTTTAAAAACCAATGGTCATTCTCTGATTCTTGATCTTCAAAAGACGTATGTCGAAAAGACAGGAATTGGAAATCTTAAAATTAAACACAACAATATTTTAGGATATTTTATTGAGATCACGGCTCTGAATGCGTCGAAAATGGATATAACTTTTATCCATCGGCAAACCCTTGCGAGCGTTATGCGTTACACGACCGGAGAGCTTTCTTCTTTAGAAGATAAGATGCTTGAAGCCTCCGTTAAAATCCTTCAAATCGAACTCGATCTTTATGACGATCTTGTCAAAGACGTCTTGAATCATGCGTCCCAGATCAGTCAAACAGGACATGCGCTCGCGGCTTTAGATGTTTTTTCAGCGCTCGCTTTTGTCGCCATTGAAGGTCATTTTACACGTCCCTCCGTTGATGATTCTTTGGTTTTTGATGTGGAAGAAGGACGGCATTGGGGCGTCGAACTCTCTCTTAAAAAAAGAGGGAATAATGAATTTGTTGCAAATGGGTGCACAAGCTTTGGAGATCAGGCTTTGTGGCTGTTGACGGGCCCCAATATGGCTGGAAAGAGTACCTTCTTGAGACAAAATGCACTGCTTGTGGTTTTGGCTCAAATGGGCTCTTTTGTCCCAGCAAAGAGAATGCATTTAGGCGTTGTGGATAAGCTTTTCTCGCGCGTTGGGGCATCCGACGATCTTGCGCGGGGACAGTCTACATTTATGGTGGAAATGGTTGAAACAGCGGCCATTTTGAATCAAGCAACAAAGAGGTCTTTTGTTATTTTGGATGAAATTGGACGTGGAACGTCAACCTATGATGGTCTCTCCATTGCTTGGAGTTGTTTGGAGTATCTTCATACGGTGATTGGCTGCCGGGCTCTTTTTGCGACCCATTATCATGAGTTAACGGATCTAAAAGAGACGCTTTCCCATCTTTTTATTGTTCATATGGCCATTCAAGAGTGGGAAGGAAATGTTGTTTTTCTCTATAGAATTCAACCCGGCAAAGCCCTTAAATCTTATGGTCTTCATGTGGCGCGCCTCGCAGGACTTCCTCCTGTTGTTCTAGAACGTGCAGAAGAAGTTTTGAAAACACTCGAATCTCACTCAGAAAAATCTGAAAAGGGACCAAAAACAAAAGAGGTTCCTCTTCCTCTTTTTGAGCACAAAAAAGAATCTATTTTTGAAAAGGTGCTTGAAGAAATTCAACCTGATCTTCTCTCTCCAAGGGAAGCCCTTGAGAAAATTTATGCCTTGAAAGTACTTTTTGAAAAAGAAAGATAACGTTTTTTTTTGTTAAAAAATTCAAAATTTCTTGAATTTTCAGGAGAAGTCAGTATATAAGTTCTAGATCTTAGATAAGACATAATTGGACGCGAAATATTTTATTCATCAAGTACCTCTTTATTTAAAGGATTGTCGTCGTGGCTTTATTTTCAAAAAAATATATATTCCCTTCTCTTTTTTTATCTCTTTTAGGAGGTCTTTTTTCTTCAGGTTCCCACGGTATGGACCAAGAAGAAGCTCCTTGTATTGTTTCATACAGGTCCCCCCTCACGTTAAAAGAATTAATGCGAGAAGAGTGTTCGAGCGAGGTGGGTTTATTCTCACTGATGCCCTTTGGGAAATACTCAATTGATTGGAGGGAAGAGAGAGAAAAAATTGAAATAAAGGAAAAAATAAATAAAATCCAGGAAGTCTTCAATCGCGCATCACGGGAGCTTCTTTCAGAAGAGCTGCAAGCGTTTGACTATTCTCGGGAAGCATATCTCAAGGATTCTAGGGATCTTATTTTAAAAGGAGAGAATGATTCAGAAATAGAGCGTCGTCGTCCTTTTTTGGTGGCGATTGCGGCCTCTGAGGAGGGGCATTGGAGAGATGCAGGCCTTGCTTTAGCTCTCCTTGCCCCTCATGGTAATTTTTATAAGCATTCAAGTACCACAGGTCATTTAAGGAGGCATGTTCTTCTTTCTATCGCGGAAGACCTTTTCTGTTCTCCTGAGGAACGAAACCTTGCTTTTTTGAAGATGGATATGGCGTTAGAGGATTATTTTTCTCAAGAAGAGCAGCTCAGATATGAGGAAGCAATAAGAAGTTTTGATGAAGATGTGGGATACCAAAATCTTTTAAAGAAACGTATAGAGAAAGCGACAAAGGATTTAAAGGGCGATTATAGGTATGGCATAGGAAATGATATACCGGAAAAGATAACAATGAGGCGAAATACTTCAATATCTTTCCTAGCTCATGTTATTGAAGATGAAAGCGTCGACCTTGATATACGATTTGAAATTGCAGAGTATCTCTCTCAAGACAGAAAAGGTTATACACTTAAATCTGGAAAATCTTTGTCTGAAATTGGGCTCTCCTTTTTCTTAAAAGTTGGTGAAAATTTTCATATTTCTTCAGCAAAGCGGCTCGATGCTTTAAGTTGTGTACTTAATCATTTATACGACACAGAGAAAATGGATAGGGTAAGACATAACTTACTCTCTATTGCTCAAAACAAAGACAATCCGTCTGAGGATCGTCTCAGGGCTCTTAAAATAGCAGCTATAAAAAAAGAATATCAGTCTGTTCCTGCGGACGTTATAACCCTTGGATATTCGCTCTTAGAGGAAATTCTTCTAAATCCCCGTGAAACTTTAGAAATCAGACAGAACGCTAGAAAATTCTTTACAGCGCAGGGAAGTCTCTATGGAATGTCACATAGTCGGCATGCTCCTTATTTCACCTATCATCGGCCAGTCGAAAGAGAAACAAAAGACGAAGCAGTCCTTTTATCTGTTATCAAGGATCCTATAGCACCCATGGAATTGCGAAGAAGTGCAGCTGCGGATATGCCTTGGCATATGAAAGAGTCTCTTTTAAAAGATCTTGAGGGGAGTTCTCTTTAAGGAAAATTTTTCTTTTTACGACCATAAAGAAGAAATCAAGAAATTGAGACGCGTTGTTAATTTAGAGTTTTTAGCCTCTCGATATATGTGTTTGGGGGGCTAATTTTTAAGCTGAGTGGACTTAGGTTTCTAAAAATGATCTTTCTTTAATTCTTTCAAAAATTAAAAGTTATTTGTTTCAAGAAGAATTGTTTTAAGTGTTGAAAGTGGTAAGGCAAGAGAGAGGGGGGTATCTTCAAGTGGAAGGGCTCCATAGCTCTTATACCAATTTGCAGCTCTATCATTTTTGGCATCTATCAAGAGTGCAACACCTCTGCTTCTTCATGCCAATGCGGAAGAGTCATGTTTTAATTCTTAAAGATTGAGCAGCAGCAAGGAGTTTTTCATTAGGGAGAGGAGGATTTTCCAGTAAATTAAGAACTCGTAAGCTATCTCGCTCAGAAAGAGGAATAACTTCTGCATGATTAATAATGGTCTTTGCGTGACGTAGGACAGTGTGCAAGACAAAATCCGTTAAGCTCCTATTTTCCAAATTCGCTGAACGCATAAGTATGGATTTATCATCTGGTCGGATTCGAAGAGACATGCGACTGCTCTCTTTAATTGCTGTTCGGGGCATTATAATTCTCCTTATGCACTTATTCAAATAGTACAAAATAATTGCTGATAGTCTCAAGATATTAAGAGATTTTTATTGAGACGTAAAACTATTTTCTAGTCGCAACTTCATCGATGAGTCGATGGAGATTAGATCTTGCTTCTGTAACAGTTAGAACGGTCATCGTGTTTCTCCGTTTTTTTATAAAATATCCCCTAAAAATAACGTACGTTATACGTACCTCAATTGTAGAACGATCTCAGACATAAGATTTTTTTTCTAAATCATTTTAAAAATTGAAAACCAACAAAATATGGCCTACGCTTAAACTATAAAAATATATAGAGGCGTCGGGAGTTGGTATCATTAAAAAAGTTGTCTCTCAAGCGTGAGACTTTTGTTTCAATTAAAAATAGTTTTTAAATTTTTACAAGTTTTTTAGAGAAAGGGATAAAAAATGACCTCCAAATGGATTTCCAAAATAGGATTCGTTCTTTTTTTTCTTCTTGTCTTCAGTGTCTCTCGGAACGCTTTTACTTTTGAAAGAGAAGATATTCCTGACGAGGGGGGAAGAAATGTCTTCTCTCCCATAAAAGAGGAATTAATTTCTTCTCGGTCTGTTACAGAATCTTCAAAATTAAAAAGGAAACGAGCAACGGAGAAAGTGGACACAAATAAAAACTCAGAACATCTTTCTAAAGAATGTCTTAAACAAACCGTAAAAATAACTTTAAAGGGAGCTCTTCAAATAAGGGGCTTTATTGAAGGTTTTGGAGATTACTCTCATGGGCTTTTTCTTACATTGAAGGATATTGGAAGTAAAGATTTGCCGGAGTTTCTTGAGTTTCTCAAAAGTAAACAAATAGAACTGAGAGGATTAAAATTTAAGCATCCTTCTTTTGAAGAGGATAAATTCCCTTTGATTGATGATGTAGGGGCGTTGCAGCTTGCTGATTTTTTTGTAAAGAATAAGAAGAATCACGCGATTCTCAACTTTTCATGGTTTCAACAATAAATCAAATTGAAGAGGAGGATTCCCATGCTGCTTATTAATGAATATGGCAACAGTATGTGCCA
>NCGZ01000060.1 GCA_002257235.1 Alphaproteobacteria bacterium 16-39-46 | reverse complement strand
AAAATAGGTCGGAGATTATACGAAGTAAATGGGATCAAAATCACTTGTTTATGCCGGATAGATCTCATTACTTTGCATAACGCTTTACTTCGCATAAGGGTCCTTATGCAAAGCTTTGCATAACCCTCCTTGAGGGGTTCCTGCTTTTGTGGGATATCGCATTTGTTTTTCCATGAACCCACACTTTAACCATTTTCTCAGGATACCCTTTTCGATCGGAATTGAGTTCATGAGCCAGTTATGGTCTATTTCGTCAAAACACTTCCTGATATCTGCTTCTAAAACCCATTGCGAACGATCGCGACCTGCCAATGTTTTAAAGATCTGGCTATTTGCGTCCGCCGCTGAGCGATATGACCTAAATCCATAAGAATGGTGATCTCCTGTTGTTTCCGCAACAGGTTCCAGTCCCATGAGATATAGTGCTTGCATCGCTCTGTCTTTCATCGTCGGGATACCAAGAGGGCGCTTGCTGCCATCAGCTTTTGGGATATGTATACGCCTCAACGGTTGAGGTTTATACCCTCCTTGTCTTAGGTCAGCAATACCTTGAGATTTAGATGTTAGTGTTTGCCACACCTGACCATCAATGCCTGGTGTGCATTTTCCTTTATTCGTTGTCACGCGCCGAACTGCCAAAGCTTTAGCACTAAAGCTACGTGTGAGAAGACGTTGCAAAGATTTTACTTTGTTCCATCTTCCCTCTTTCGTTGCCTGAACAATACGAGCTTGGAGCCTTCGGGTGCTTTTCTGGCATTGATCCCAATTGATTTGGTTCCAATGGTCAGCTGTACCGGAAGATGCACTCACAAGATTTTTTCTTGCAACCATTTGCTTTTCTTCCTTTAAAGGTTTCTCAATCTTTCTTGTCCAAGATGACCCTGTGGACGTGGGTTCTCTTTCGAGCCAGGTAACGTTTAAATCTGTATCTCCTCCATTACAGAGAAGCATTCACTTTTTCCACATTCCCATTCCCACACACCTATCGGTCTTTCTTACGATCAACTTTTCCTCTGCTGTAGAAGTAGCCTAGGAAGATATATGGGGTTTCCGTGTTCCACTTATTAAACAGAAGTACGGGTTAGGATTGATCTATACACCGGTGGTGCTCTTGTTTGCGTATCAGAAGCCTTCATTCTGATATCCCACCACTTACCTTTTGGTTCAAGCCTGTCAGTGTCTTTGGCTTGTTCGACATTACGGTGCTTACGATCATTTGCTTATGCTATCCATACCGCACACCCTAGCCCTCAAGCCACTTTGACACTAGTAGCTTCGTTATCTCCTCACGGATTTAACTTCCCCATTACAGGGTGAGTTCATTGTCCTAAACGCTTTACACATAACATTACTGTTTATGTGCAGTTTAGTAGGGTACAAGCAGCAAAATACTTGGTTCAGTCAGATTCCTCCGCTGAACAATTCAATAAGTGACTTCACGTCACACAAACGCAATATCGACGCGTGGTGTAATTTTAGCCATAGTATCTTACGATCCTTAATCACATAATTATTTTATGCATTATATAAAAAAATCTCAAAGAAAACAAATATTAAAAATCCTTAAAAAACAATGCTCGTCAAGCGATGATTTATCTCAGAGTTTTCAAGGAAGTTTTAACAAAGTCAAAATTTTTGGATCCTTCACAATCTGTCGTCACCCCAGTAACCACATAATCATAGTGTTTGATATTTTAAAACTTATACTCTCTCCACCCGCCGCCTCTCTCTTCTCTTCCGGGCGGCTGTTGTTGTATGATATCCTCTCTCTTTTCTCCTCATCTCTCCATCAGTTTTTTCGTTTTTACCATCTCGAGATGTTCTGCTGGCAATTTTTCACTCTGAATTTTAAGGGCTCGCATTAGATGTGCTGTGGCGTTCTCTTCTTCACCTATTGCATGCTCTGCTTCCCCTAAGGACCTCAAGACAAGAGCTGTGTCAAGATGATCCTTCGAAACCTTCTCTTCTTGGAGAGCTAAAGCTTCTTTTAGTATTTCAAGCGCTTTTTTCATCTCTTTCATCTCTATGTGTAGCTCTCCATAAAGTCGGAGCACTCTTACTTTTCGACGAGATTCTGTATAAGGTTTTTCAAACACTCTTAACGCTTCCTCAAAACACCTTTTTGACTCTCCATAGTTTCTTAAATTCTTATAGGCCTCCCCCACAGCTGTTTTTGTTATAGCCAGATCGGGATGATCCGCTGCATACGTTTTTTCCTGCAATATTGGGATGATCCGCTGGCAGCTTTTCTATCTGAATCTTAAGCCCCCTTTTCAGGTACTCAAGCTGCTGCGCATAATCTCTCAGGTTCCCGTACACTCCTCCAATCGCATACAGCGAGTTTGCAATATTTGGATGATCCGCTGCAAGCGTTTTTTCCCAAATGGCTAGCGCTCTTTGCAGATACTCGAGCTGCTCGGCATACTTACCCAATTTCCCGTACGCTCCTCCGATCGCATACAACGATGTTGCGATTTTTGAATGATCCGCTGCAAGCGTTTTTTCATCGATGGCCAGCGCCTTTTTCAGAACCTCAAGCTGCTCGGCATACTTACCCAGATTCCCGTACGCTCTTCCAATTGCATACAACCACGTTGCGATTTCTGGATGATCCGCCTCGTACGTTTTTTCAAAGATGGCCAGCGCCTTTTTCAGAACCTCAAGCTGCTCGGCATACTTACCTAGTTTCCCGTACGCTAATCCTATCGCATACAAAGACGTCGCAATAGAGGGATGATCCGCTGCGTACGTCTTTTCCCTTATCGTAAGAGCCCTTTTCAGGTACTCAAGCTGCTCGGCATACTTACCTAGTTTCCCGTACGCTAATCCTATCGCATACAAAGACGTCGCAATAGAGGGATGATCCGCCTCGTACGTTTTTTCCCTTATCGTAAGCGCCTTTGTCAGAACCTCAAGCTGCTCGGCATACTTACCCAGATCCCCGTACGCTCCTCCTATCGCATACAACAACGTGGCGATCTCAGGATGATCCGCTGCAAGCGTTTTTTCATCGATGGCCAGCGCCTTTTTCAGGTACTCAAGCTGCTTTGCATAGTCGCTCAGGAGCCCGTAAGCGAATCCAATCTTAAATAATGATATTGCGATTTTTGGATGATCCGCTGCAAGCAATATTGGGATGATCCGCTGGCAGCTTTTCTATCTGAATCTTAAGCCCCCTTTTCAGGTACTCAAGCTGCTGCGCATAATCTCTCAGGTTCCCGTACGCTAATCCTATCATACCAAGAGAAGAAGCGATGGAGGGATGATCTGCTGCGTACGTCTTTTCAAAGATAGCCAGTGCCCTTTGCAAGTACGCGAGCTGCTGCCCATAATCTCCCAAGTTCCCGTACGCTCTTCCTATCTCATACAAAGACGTCGCAATAGAGGGATGATCCGCCTCGTACGTTTTTTCAAAGATGGCCAGCACCTTTTTCAGAACCTCAAGCTGCTCGTCATACTTACCCAGATTCCCGTACGCTCTTCCAATTGCATATAAAGACATTGCGATCGATGGATGATCCGCTTCGTACGTTTTTTCCCAAATGGCTAGCGCTCTTTGCAGATACTCGAGCTGCTCGGCATACTTACCCAGTTTCCCGTACGCTCCTCCGATTGCATACAACGATGTTGCGATTTTTGGATGATCCGCTGCGTACGTTTTTTCCTCGATGGCCAGAGCCTTTTTCAGAACCTCAAGCTGCTCGGCATACTTACCCAGATTCCCGTACGCTCTTCTAATTGCATACAACCACGTTGCGATTTCTGGATGATCCGCCTCGTACGTTTTTTCAAAGATGGCCAGCGCCTTTTTCAGGTACTCAAGCTGCTCGGCATACTTACCCAGTTTCCCGTACGCTAATCCTATCGCATACAACGATGTTGCGATTTTTGGATGATCCGCCTCGTACGTTTTTTCCCTTATCGTAAGCGCCTTTTTCAGGTACTCAAGCTGCTGCGCATAATCTCTCAGGTTCCCGTACACTCCTCCAATCGCATACAGCGAGTTTGCAATATTTGGATGATCCGTTGCATACGTTTTTTCCTCGATGTCCAGGCCTCTTTGCAGATACTCAAGCTGCCGCGCATAGTCTCCCAGATTTCCGTATGCTTCTCCGATCGCATACAACGATGTTGCGATTTTTGGATGATCCGCTGCAAGCGTTTTTTCATCGATGGCCAGCGCCTTTTTCAGAACCTCAAGCTGCTCGGCATATTTACCCAGATCCCCGTACGCTCCTCCTATCGCATACAACAACGTGACGATCTCAGGATGATCCGTTGCGTACGTTTTTTCAAAGATGGCCAGCGCCTTTTTCAGGTACTCAAGCTGCTCGGCATATTTACCCAGATCCCCGTACGCTCCTCCTATCGCATACAACAACGTGGCGATCTCAGGATGATCCGTTGCGTACGTTTTTTCAAAGATGGCCAGCGCCTTTTTCAGGTACTCAAGCTGCTTTGCATAGTCGCTCAGGAGCCCGTAAGCGAATCCAACCTTAAATAATGATATTGCGATTTTTGGATGATCCGCCTCGTACGTTTTTTCCCTTATCGTAAGCGCCTTTTTCAGAACCTCAAGCTGCTCGGCATACTTACCAAGATTCCCGTACGCTCTTCCAATATCATACAAAGACGTCACGATCTCAGGATGAGCCGCCTCATACGTTTTTTCGGCAATCTCGAGTCCTCGTTTTTGATATTCCATCTGCTCTTTATACTTTCCAAGATTTTCCGCAAGATATCCCAGAGTTCGACTTAATTTTATAAGCTTTTGTCCAACCTCTGGAGGGGTGTTTTCATACGCGATCAACATTCCTCCATGACTTGAAAACGGCTTTACGGCTGCCCAAGTCGCCGGATCGTCATACTTATATTTTTGTGTTAATTCTTGATCCATCACTTCAATAAGCTCAGAAAGATATCTATTCGTCTGCTCTAAAGTAAGCGCTTCTCTTAAGGCCTCTTGCACCAATCGATGTATTCCGGCCCCTTCTGCCCGGGTATCCGTAATCATCGAATACTGCCGAAGAACTTGGAGGGCTCGTCCGAGTCGATCATCTAACCGCCATCCTTTGACTTTCCATTTTTTCTGAGCCCAGGCTCTTAACAATCCATGAGGAATATTTTCGGGGGCTAAAAAAGAGAGTCCCTGGAGAATATAAAGCCCATCAGGACTTTGGGCTTGGATTTTCTCTAGCGTCACCGCCCATGTCGCTGATACCGCTGATCGTAGGTGCGGTTTTTGTTTCAAAAGAGTGACATACTCTTCAAAACTCTGAAGTCCGTTTTCTTTGATATACGCTCCTGCTTGCGTCAAGGCCAAAGGATGATCTCCTAAGGCTTGTGCAAGCTTCTCAGCTCCGCCTTCCGTTCTCAATCCAGAACGCGCTTGTAAGAGTGCCACAGCATCTTGTCTCTCAATGGCAGGCAGAAGAATCATGCTATTTTTCCCCCAATCTTGAGAGCGCGACGTAATCAAGAGGTGTCCTCCCTTTGTGGGTAAATAGGGTTTAATCTCCTCTGGGGTATCAGCATTATCCACAACTAAAAGCCAGCCTCGGTGCTTTTGGGACTCAAGCGCCGCCTTCATCTCCATCATCAACTCTTCTGAAGATTGAGGAAGGCTAATGCCCATCTCCTCTCCCAACTTCTGATAGTCATTGTAAAGCGTCATCGTGGACGCCGCATTCAGCATTGCGCCTAAGGTATATAGGTTCTTTGTGTCTTTGGCGTAAGCTCTCGCTAAATGACTTTTTCCCATCCCAGCAAAACCCACCAGCACCACTTGCTTCATTTCATTTCCACTAACAAGACCAAAGCTTTGAAGCAGCTGAGATAATACATCACGTCTTCCGATCGTTATGTCAGGCTCCATCACCTGCCAGACCTCCGGAGGCACCTCATATCCGAGAAGATGGGCCCGCCTCTTGATATCCATCCACTGCTGCCAGTCTCTTTCAGTATCCTGGGATTGGATTTGGGTCCCTTGTTGACTGACAATCGCATCCGTCAATCCTTTCTCTATGGTGTCCAAACGCTGGTTATATGTTTGATGGAGATACGTGAAGGAAGCATCTTTGAGTCCTAAAATCTGTTTCACAACACACGCCAAAGACTTGGCATACTTACTGGAGCTGGAGATGTCTTCGATCAGCAGTTTCTGATATTCTGCAGGGAATATTTCCCATCCTCCTTCTAAATAAAGAGGAAACAAACTACCCGTATCATAAAATCGTTTGAGAAGTGGCGTGAGAGATTTAGCTTCATCCTTACCAAACGCAGGTGTTCCTACCAACAAAGCATGGCTTCCCTCTTGGGCTGCCATAACGTCAAACACATAGTGGCTTTGAGTGTTTGTTTCATCGAGCCTATACCTCACCGTAAAACCGCAGACCTTAAGATCCTCTTCCATTCTCTCCATAAAGAGCAACGTGCTTTGACTCGGATCCCATGGAGACGTGATCCATAGGACCTTGTCCTTTCTGTGCTCAAGCTTTTGAGTCTGCTGACAAAATTCTTGAATCTCAGGACGTAAGAGATGATCCATCACCCTTTCTCTGAGGGAGACTTCCTGCTTTTTCATCTTGCTTACTCTTAAGGTGCTCTGACGACAGAGATTTTTGGCAATAATTTGCCGTCCAAGAGGAAGGGCTTCTTTGCTCCTCTCTAGAAGAGCGTAAAATTCCATGTTCTCTAAATAAGAACCTATATCTTTGGGATCGATAATCCTGTTTTCCCTCATATAAAGGGCAACCATCTCCATCTCTCCAGGATGATATTTGATTTTCTTTGCTATCCTTTTCCAGACCTCTTCTGCTTCGATTCCACTCAATCCAGTGAGGAAATCAACGGACGCATCAACACTCAGGCCAGATACTCTTAGGAGGGTTACATCCTTGGAATCAGGTTTGAGGGATGAAGAAGTTATTACGACATGTCCTTTGGGGAGCCTCAAGAGAGATTGTAGATAGTGTTCCTTACTCACATCGGGACAGATCAACAAGAAATTTGTTTGAGTTAAATATTCAGACAGCTTTTCCAGGGTTGGAAGATTAAGTTGATGCTGAAGCCGCGTTAAATCTCCCTCAGGGACCATAGCCCCAAAGGTGTATTTTTTACAAAGTCTCTGACCTTCACATCCTTGCGCAAAAGCCAACGCCAGTTGTTTTTTTCCAATGCCTTCTGGACCTTGCAAAAATACAGGATTGGATGAATCCTCTAAAGTTTGTTTGAGACGATCGAGGATTTCTTTTCTCTCCACAAAAGTTGAAGTAGGTCTTGGGATATACCAGTTACTCGGCATAAATCGCTCATCCTGGGGCATGTTTTGAGTAAGAAGACTCACTTGCATCTGGATCATGTGCTCATTTTCTTCTGCTTCTCTTGCCAGAGCCTCTTTGCTCTCTTCAACAGTCTTCGGTGTGATGCCTGAAAGGATTTGTTGACACATCGTCAGATAATTATCTGTACTGCGCTGCAGAGCTTCCGTCCAAAGACCTACTGATGATTGCTGATAGATGTGTTTGATGATCTCAGGGAGTTGGAGATAATAAGAAGCTCGGTCATTACGTAAATCAAAGAGACTTTTAATTTTGCTGGATTCAAGATGCTTCTGAAAAGGGTCCGTCACCTCTCCGCTATAAAGCAGAGGAATAACCTTCTGAGGAGACCCGAGGATACGCTCAAATTCAAAACGCACATTGGTCTCTTGAAGAGTGCGATCATAGTAGGTGTCCGTTCCAACGACAATGACAACTTGGCTCTCTTCTATCCCTGTTTTCATGAACTCTTCAATAAGAGCACCCGGCGTGAGTTCCAAAAAATCCAAGAGGGCATGAAGACCTGCGCGTCTCAAATGATCCACCAGGGTTAACAAAAATCCTTGAACCCCGAGCTCTTCTTGTTTTTTAGGCCAGGCATAACTGATGAAGGCTTTCAGAGAAACGCCTGTGGATGAAAAGCTCTGTAGGTAGGTCTCCAGCAACGGGGTGAGCTTTTTATCAATAAGGGTACTCCGGGCTTTCTCAAAGCTGATTTTAGATGTTTGAAGCCGAGAGAGGTCTTCTAAACGTGTCGTATCCTGACCTTCAGATGAAAAACCTTCCACCTGTTTTTTGCTACAAACTGACGCAATCAGAGCACATACAAAGACCGTTAAGAAAAACTTCTTTTTACTCATAATGATCTTGCTACCCCAGTTTCCTCTGGTTCTTTGGACCACGCATAACTGATGAAGGATTTGAGAGAGACTCCCGTGGATGAAAAACTCCGCAGATAAGTCTCAAGCAAGGGGTTAATTCTTTTGTCAATGTAAAAAACTGAGATCTCCAAATAAATATATTTCGTTGAGTATCCTCCCAACTGTATAGGATACAAAAAATTTTAATTCAACTTCTCTCCTTTAAAAAACCTTTAACCTTCAGAAAATAAATGTTATTTTTATTTCCCATTGATTTAAGAAACTGTCCCGTAAAGGATGGTAGAGATTGAGCCACTCAAAAATAGATTTTGAAATCCAAAATCTTGGTTTCATACCTTGTGGATAAAAAAACACAGTCTCCACTCAAATATTTTCTTTAGGTTAAGAAATAGGCTTTCAATAATTTAACCTCTTTTCAAGAAATTAACTTTCACGTAGTGTCTGTTTAATTAAAAATCGGAGAATTAAATGTCAGCACATGAGAGAAATATCGAAACTTTGAATTTTGAAGAAGCTCTCGCAGAGCTTGAGACGGTCGTTAGGTCACTTGAAGAGGGCAAAGCCCCTTTAGAGGAGGCTATTATTTCTTATGAGCGTGGAATTCTTCTTAAAAAACACTGTGAAAAAAAATTAACAGAAGCCACCTTGAAAGTTGAAAAAATTTTAATGACACCAGAGGGAGCCCTTTCGCTCGAACAAAAAGACGCCTCTGAATTGTAATCCTCTCCCCCTCGACAAGGAATTTTTAATGTCCCTTCTTAAAGAAGCTCTTCAACAGACAAAAGAACGCATCGATAAAACTTTAAGTGATCTTTTACCGTCTCAAAAAGACCTTATTTCTCCCTGTCTAGAGTCTCCTCTTATCGAAGGAATGAGATATTCTACCCTTGATGGAGGCAAACGTATTCGTACTTTCCTTACCCTTGAGTCTTGTAAACTTTTTAACATTCCAGAAGAACAAGCGCTCCGAGTGGCAGCTGCTGTGGAAATGGTTCATTCATTTTCTCTTATTCATGATGACCTTCCTGCTCTTGATAATTCTGACTTGAGGCGCGGAAAACCTTCTTGTCATGTTAAGTTTGGAGAATCAACAGCAATTCTTGTGGGAGACGCCCTTCTTGCCTATGCATTTGAAATACTCGCTTCTCCCAAAACACACCCAGATGGAAACATTCGATGTCAACTTATTGCTGAGCTTTCAAGTGCAACAGGCTATAAGGGGATTTGCTCGGGAGAGATGATGGACCTTGCCTCTGAAAACACACATATTGAAATGGAAACGATTGTCAGACTTGAAAACTTAAAAACCGGATCCATTCTCTCTTTTTGTGCCCGTGCTGGTGCCATCATTGCAGAGGCTCCAGAAAAAGATCTCCATAAATTGGAGGCTTTTGGTCACGAATTTGGTGTTATTTACCAAATAACAGATGATTTGTTAGATTTAGAAGGCACCGCTGAGGAGGTGGGAAAATGCGTTGGCGCTGACAGTATGCTTGGAAAAGCGACAATGCTTAATCTTCTTGGTAGAGATGCAGCCGTAGAGCATGCCCATATGCTTGCGGATCAAGCCATTCTACATCTTGACAATTTTGGTGAAAAAGCTACCCTTCTAAAAGAACTTGTTCTTTTTGTTTTAAAACGCAGATCTTAAGCTTAGGAGCTTCAATGGATATTATCTTAATTCCCCTTATTCAGCTTATAGACTATGGACTGAGACTTTATATCTGGGCCATTATCATATATACCCTCTTAAATATGTGTATAAGTTTTCAGATGGTGAATCCCTACAATCAATTTATCAAAATAAGTGAGCAGTTCCTTTCTCGAATTATTGACCCTATTTTAAATAGAATTCGACGAATCGTTCCTTTTTTTGGATCTGTTGATCTCTCCCCTCTCATCTTGATTTTTACGATTTATCTTATTCAAGGAATATTAAATCAAATTTTAATCCGCCTCTAATCCTTCCATTGGGCCTGCGCTCATTCAGCGTCTCTGAAGCGTCACTGCTTAAAGGCTTTTTATGCCTCTTTTTTAGAAAGTTTTAAAGTATGACTCAGGTTTTTAACGGAAAAAAAACGGCTTCCCGCTTTCTTGTAAAACTTCAATCTGATCTTGACGATTTAAACTCGGTTTATAAAATACGTCCCTGCCTTGGCATTATCCGCATCGGGGAAAACCCATCCAGTGCTCTTTATGTTAAAAACAAACTTAAAATTTTTAAGTCTCTTGGTCTCGAGGCTCAGGAGTACTGGTTTGATGAAACCATCTCCTATCTTGAACTTTGCTCAAAAATTGACGACTTAAATCATGACGTGTCAGTCCATGGGATTATCATTCAACTTCCCCTTCCTCCTCATTTTAACGTTCAAGAGATTTGCAATCAAATTAATCCCCTAAAAGATGTAGACGGCCTTACACTTCACAATCAAGGTCTCCTTCTCCAAAATAATCTTTCTGGTCTTGTTCCGTGCACCCCTCTGGGATGTACTTTCATTCTAAAATCTCTCTTTAAGGATCTCTCTGGAAAACGCACGTTGGTTCTTGGCAGGTCTCTTCTGGTTGGAAAACCTGCCGCTCTGCTCCTCCTCCATGAAAACGCTACCGTCACCATTGCACACTCTAAAAGCGAAAATCTTCCTGAGTTGATCGAGAACACTGATGTTCTGATCTCCGCCATTGGGCATCCTCATTGTATAAAAGGATCTTGGATCAAGAAAGGAGCTGTTGTCTTAGATGTCGGAATCACAAAGTCAATGTCTTCTACTTCTCCTCAATTTTTTGGAGATGTTGAATTTGAGGAAGCCCGTCAAAACGCATCCTTTATAACGCCTGTTCCAGGAGGTATAGGGCCTATGACCGTTGCGTGTCTTGTCTATAACACTTATAAAGCCGCCAAAAGAACTCTAACCGGAACGCCTGTTCCCTATGATCTATCGATTCTCTCCGAAAGCCTTTTCTTCTTTTAAATCCGTCCCTTTTTTAACGTTTCGCGCTCATTTTTTTGCTCTTAAAGCATATATTTAGGATTGAGGAAACGTTCTTAAATTTTTTTCTTAAATTTGAAGATTTTTTCCTTTAAATTGATTCTCTTATTTTTTTCATAAAATTTTTTTTCATAAAATTCAATAAGTTTCTATATTTTATAAAAAAACAACTTAAAATCATGACTTTTCAATAAGTTGTTAATGATTTATGTTTATATCTTTTTATTTCAATGAGTTAAAAATACCACATAAAATCCTCCTTTTTTAACAAATAAAACAAAATTAAAAATTTTATTTACTAAAAATAATAATTATTAATCTATAATAAAAATTTTTATAATTTAACATTAAATCCTCTAAATACACCCTTTTTCAAAGATATCTCTGCCTATAATGTTTGTTTTAAAGGCCTTAAATGAAAACCCATTTTTCATATTGTAAGCCTTCTTAATTTCTTCTATAAAACGAATGGTTTAAATTCTTCTAGGTAGAAATTAAAAGAGTAAGCCTTTAATAAAAAAATTATTATTTCAAATATTAACCAAGTAAAGATCCTTTTGACAGCATGAAAAAATCGCATCTATTCCTGTTTCTATTCTTAATTATAAGCACTATAGCCGCCTTCAAGGTCATAAATTCTGAAGTTGATCGTAGTACTCCAAAATGGACACCTGAATCTCGCCTAAATTTAAAAGTGGGAACACAAAGAAGCATTGGTCAAATTGGCATTCTTTCGCCGATCGCCCAAAATGAGACCGCTCTCTTCTTTATGGATACACGTTTTATGCGCGATTCAAAAAGAGATATGGAAGGTAACTATGGGTTTGGTTACCGAACCTTAGATCTTACTCCCGGATGGATCTCTGGGTTTTATGGATTTTTCGATCAACGCTACACGCGGTATAATCATACGCTCAATCAAGTCACATTTGGGGGAGAACTTCTCTCCGAAACATGGGATTACCGACTCAATACTTACTGGGCTTTATCTGGCCCCCGAACAATTCACTCATTAACAAAGCTCACCTATCAAGGGCATGACCGATACCTCACTCAATCTCAGGAAATCCCTCTGAGTGGATTTGATGCTGAAATCGGCAGAGCCATACCGAATTTTGAAGATCTGAGGGTTTATGGTGCTTTTTATCGTTTTCAAGGAAAAAGCCAAAAGAATATGAACGGTGCCCGCTTGAGGGGTGCTTATGAAATTAACAAATATGTTTCTCTGAATGCTGAGATTCAACACGATAATATCCGAAATTCGTCTTCTTTTATTGGCATTAGTTTCAAGGTCCCTATTGGAGAGGTTGATGAGACAAAAAAGCTTTCAAAGTTAGAGCGCCGCATGACGGATGAAATTGTCAGAGACGTTGACATTGTGACATCTTCTCAAGAAGTTCGCAAAAAAATCGCCGAAAACCTCATCCATCTTCATCCCGAAGGGAAACTGCCGGCTGACGGAGGCGACGGGTCTTATGAGAGCCCTTTTCCACTCTATAATGATAATGATGCACCCCCTTTCATAAAAGACTATCTTGATCTTGATGCAAATTCTCAATATAAATGGTTCGTTATTGGTGACACCATGCATCCGATCCGAAGAAAAGCTCCTCTCGAGATTTTGGAAGATCATCTTATTGGGGAAAATCTACTAGATGACCCAGAAATTGAACTTCATGGTATTTTTGGGCCTCCACAAAATCTTCCAGAAGAACAACCTTTCGTTCATGATGCCCTAGCGGTAGATGTTTTACCCCCTGAGGAAAATCTAGGTGACGTAGACATGGGCCCTTTTGAGGCTGAGCCTCCAGCTGCTGTAGAAGTTCAAGAGCAACACCTTATTTTTAATGAGTACCCACAAGTAGACGCCTTTCTTCCTCGAGAAAATCCACGTATTGTGGGAATACAACCTGTTGATGTTTTTGTGCCACCAGCTCTAGGTCTTCCAGAGCAACATTCTGTTTTTGATGAATACCCGCTAGTAGAAGCCTTTCTTCCTCAAGACAATCCACGTATTGTGGGAATACAACCTGTTGGGGCTTTTGTGCCACCAGCTGATGTAAATGTTGTAGAAATAGGTCCTGTTGAAGGTCCAAATGATGAAGATTATCTACCAATGACGGAAATATCTGGTGATGAGAATGCCAAGATAAACAGAAATATTTCTTTGCATCAGAATAAAAGAAAAAAGAAAAAAAGTCCAAAGGTCTATTATAGAGCGAATCGTAAAAAAGCTCCTCAAAGTCAACGACCCTATGGAGCTAAAGTTTATTACCCCGTTCACTCTCACCAATCGTCTCTTAATGTCTCTAGAGCTGAAAGCCCTTCAGCACCAACAGCACCTATCAAAAGAGACCTACCATCATCTCCAACTCTTATGAGTCCAATAAATCTTTCCATTCTTAACAATCCTATAACTCCTCTCACTTCATCCTCTAACCCTGAATCACCAGGATCTAGATTCTACGCAGATTTTCATAAAAGGCTCCGCGATTCGAGAAAAATAAACTTCGCGGAAATAAAAAAAATTATACGCCGCCAAGAAAAATATAGGGATCTTGATAAAAGAAAAAGATATAAGACTCCTTTGAACACAATACAGACAAGAGGAGGCTTCAGGAGCAAACAAGAGACTCCATATCGATTACGTGCTCCTTCTACAAGAGAAATTTTCTCATCTCAACCTATAAAGCATGATAATTCCTTCCGCGAACTTCCCAGGACAGCCGCTGCATATGAAATTTCCCATTCAGGAGAGGATGAAGGAGCAACATCTTCTTTGGAATTGAGCAGTTTCCATTTGCAACCTTCATTTCCTCACTTCCCAAAATTGGTTGAGTCTAGATCTATAAGCTCTCCATTTTCTCTTGATGCAGAACCAGATTCAATTCTCTCTCATTCTACAAGCCCAACATTCGATAAAAGAGAGGTTTTAGTTTTACCTTCAATGGTTAAAGCAGACGGCATTAAAGAGCTGAACACTAATTCTGAAAGAGCATCTGTTGCATCGCAGAGTCGCGCAAGAAGCCCAAAATTAGAAACTTTAGACAGATCTCCGTCATCTGAAAGTGAAGAAATGCCCGCATTTTCTCCTCTGGTCATGAGTTCTCCTCCACCTTTGATTCCTCTTGAGTTTTCAGGACTCTCTTCACAATTAAGGCTTAACCTTTCACCGTCTGCTGCCTTGCCTTCGACAGGACCAAACAGTCAACTGCTTGATGGTCACGAAAGGCTATCACTTTCAAGAACTCCAGGCAAAGTAAGCAACGCTCAAAACGCAGCTGACAGTGTCGCATCTGAAGATCATGTTGCTCAGCCAGTAGTTTCATCTTCCCCACACAGTGAACTCGCTCTCACTGATGGTCAGGAGAGCCCTGATATTTCTTCAACTGTAACAATCAGAGCCCCTCTCCTTCCAATATCAGCTGTTTCTGTAAGCTCATCACCTCCAAAAAATCAGCCTTCAGCACCATCATCTCCAGCTAGAGCTTCAGCAGCGATGCCTCATGGAGAAGTTCCCAGGGTTCCCCCGCCTTCTTCACAAACAAGTCAGAGTTTAGTCGTTTCAAGAGACCCTCAAACGCCGTCACCTGGAAGGAAAAAGGATCCCGGAAGCCTTAGAGGAGGAGCTAACGTTAGACCAGGATCTAATCCTCCTTCTACCCAAGCGTCTCCTGCTAGAATTCCTCTTGGGCTCAAACAAATCCAACTTGGACGTCCTCTTGACAAGGGTGAAAATGATACCACTATAGAAAGCTCTCTTCTAAACTGTTTACCAGATTTTGAAAATATGAGTCCGGATACAATTCTAGTCAATAACGCAGCTCTCGGTTCTTCTTTTCCTCTAGTAGAATCAATACCCAGAAGTAAACTTTCATCAATAGAAACACAGCACTTACGCCCTAACACACTTGAGTTATTTTTTAACCAAATGGGTGTTCTGAATTCTTCTGGGTCAGTTCAAAATTCAGATCAAAATAAAGGGAATGAATTTGAAGCAAAAATGGCTCCTTCCTACCCTTCTTTAGAAGGACGTCCATCGCAAAGCAGCTCTCCTAAAAGAGCACCTGTTGCAGTCTCAGATGTGCGGCACCCTGCCAGCCCAGAATTAGGAGCCTCAGAGAACTCTTTTTTATCTGAAAATCAGGCCGAAGCAGTAGTTAGACAACATAGCGTTGGTGACCCTTCCTCCCCCTCA
>NCGZ01000059.1 GCA_002257235.1 Alphaproteobacteria bacterium 16-39-46 | reverse complement strand
TGGCACATACTGTTGCCATATTCATTAATAAGCAGCATGGGAATCCTCCTCTTCAATTTGATTTATTGTTGAAACCATGAAAAGTTGAGAATCGCGTATCTCTTTATAATATTTTATCATTTTATCCCTTTTCTTCATTTTGTCCCTTTGAAATCACATCTTTTTAAAAGTTTCTTTTTTTTGGATTTTTTCGTCTTTTGCCTTTTTTAGGTTTTGCATTCTACTTTTGTTTCACTTATAAGGGGCCTTATGAATTCTTTTTTGCATGGCTGGCTCATCATTGATAAACCCTATGGGGTCTCTTCAACACATGTTGTGAGTCGCCTTAAATACTTTTTGCGCTCTACCTTTTTCCCCTCTTTTAAAAAAATGCCTTTAAAAATTGGGCATGGCGGCACTTTAGATCCTTTAGCAACGGGCGTTCTTCCCATTGCGTTGGGAGAGGCCACAAAAACGGTTGACTATATAATGGGTTCTTTAAAAGAGTATACTTTCGAGGTGACGTGGGGAGAGTCTCGCGCAACCGATGATCGTGAAGGAGACGTGATTGAAACTTGTCCCCTTCGTCCCTCTCCCTCAGAAATTCTTCAAGTGCTCCCCTCCTTTCTTGGAAATATTTCTCAAACTCCGCCGATTTATTCTGCTTTGAAAGTAAACGGCGTGAGATCTTATGCGCGTGCACGCCAAGGAGAAGAAGTTGTTTTATCCCCGCGCATCGTTACCGTTGAAACGTTGACCCTTCTCGAGACCAAAAAAAATTCTGCAACTTTTTTTATAAGATGTGGAAAAGGCACTTACATTCGTTCAATCGCCCGTGATGTTGCAAAAACATTAGGAACATGTGGGTATGTTTCTGCCTTAAAACGAACAAAAGTAGGTCTTTTTGATCTTTCTTGCACAATTTCTCTGGATAATCTTGAAAGACTGGGGCATAAGATAAGTGAGAATCTTTTTTCGCTTGACGCCGTGCTGGACGACATCCCGGCCGTGAGTGTCTCGGAAGAGCAAGCCAAAGCCCTTAAGCAAGGCCAAAAAGTAAGCTTTTCATATGAGCCTCAATTGCTGTTAAAGGGAGAAGAGCCTCTCGTTGTTGTTAAAACCCAAGGTAAGAATATTATTGGTTTTGGTCATTATGACGTGCCGCTGATGTCTTTACATTTAAAACGAGGATTTAACTTAGATTAAAAACGTTACTATTTTATATAAAGGAGTATTCTGATGTCGCTTTCAAAGGAAATCAAACCAGAAATTATCAAGAAATTTGCCCAAAAAGAAGGGGATACAGGATCCCCAGAGGTGCAAGTTGCCCTTCTCACAGAACGCATTAAAGAACTCGCGACCCATCTTGAGACGCATAAAAAAGATATGAGTTCAAGACGTGGCCTTCTCGTTATGGTAGGACAACGTCGCAGATTGTTGGACTACCTCAAGAAGCACCATGTCAGTCGCTATGAGGCTCTCATTCGTGAGCTTGGATTACGTCGCTAATTGAATCTATTGAATCTTACGTCATCCCTTTTGAGGGATATGTTTTAAATTGTTAAGGAAATATGTATGTTTACAGTCTATCGTGAAGAAATAACTTGGGCAGGTCGGCCCCTCATTTTTGAGACCGGTCAAATTGCACGGCAAGCTGACGGTTCCGTCCTTGTTCGTTATGGCGAAACAGCCGTTTTATGCACCGTTGTTGCCGCTAAAAAACCAAAGCTTGATGTTAATTTCTTCCCTCTCTCAGTTCATTATCAAGAGAAAACCTTTTCTGTAGGCCGTATTCCCGGCGGATTCTTTAAAAGAGAAGGGCGCCCAAGTGAGCAAGAGGTTCTTGTCTCACGTCTCATCGACCGCCCAATTCGTCCTCTTTTTCCAAAAGAATTCAGAAATGAAACCCAAATAATTTGTACGGTCTTGAGTTATGACCGCGAAAATGAATCCGACATTGTCGCTCTTTTGGGTGCTTCCGCCGCTTTAACACTTTCAGGGATTCCTTTCTTAGGCCCCATTGGGGCGGCACGTGTTTCCTATAAAGAAGGAAACTACATCCTCAACCCAACCCCAACGGAAATTAAAGAGTCTGTTTTGGATCTTGTGGTTGCTGGAACATCTGAAGGCGTTCTCATGGTTGAATCAGAAGCCCATGAGCTCTCTGAAGAAATCATGCTCGGCGCCGTGACGTTTGGACACGAAGCGTTTCAAGAAGTCATTCAAGCGATTATTCGCCTTGCGGAAAAAGCAGCCAAAGCGCCTTGGATCCTTCCCCCAGCGTATCCTGAACTAGAGGCTCTCACAAAGAAAGTCCAAGATCTTGTAACAGCTGATCTTAAGGCCGCCTTCGAGCATCCTCTCAAACAAGAGCGTTATGCTCTCTTTGATGCCGCCCATGCAAAAATGAAGGCAGCCTTTCCCGACGATGAATTTCCCTTCCCCATTCTTGAGGACATTTTTCATGATATCAAACATGAAATCGTTCGAACAAAGGTTTTGGACACCGGAATACGCATTGATGGTCGGACGGTGACAACGATTCGTCCGATTGAATCTGATGTTCAAATTTTGCCTCAAACCCATGGAAGTGCTCTTTTTACGAGGGGTGAAACCCAAGCCCTTGTGGTAACAACACTTGGGACAGGCGAAGATGAACAAATTATTGACGCCCTTGAAGGGGAGTATCGTCAACACTTTATGCTTCACTATAACTTTCCTCCTTTCTCTGTTGGCGAGACAGGTCGCGTTGGATCTCCGGGTCGGCGCGAAGTGGGCCATGGAAAATTGGCGTGGCGTGCCCTTCATCCTGTTCTTCCTAAAAAGACAGACTTTCCTTATACCATTCGTGTTGTCTCTGAAATCACAGAATCCAATGGATCTTCTTCCATGGCAACGGTTTGCGGAGGATCTCTTTCTCTGATGGACGCTGGTGTACCACTTCTAAGACCTGTTGCTGGAATTGCCATGGGACTTATTAAAGAAGGTAAAAAAGTTGCCGTTCTTTCTGATATTTTGGGAGATGAAGATCATCTCGGAGATATGGATTTTAAAGTTGCAGGAACAAGCGTTGGGATTACAGCGCTTCAAATGGACATTAAAATTACCAGCATCACCCCTGAAATCATGAAAAATGCGCTTCATCAAGCTCAAGCAGGCCGTATCCATATTCTGGGCGAGATGTCTAAAGGCTTAGGCGTTGCCCGAGAGACCTTAAATGAACATGCCCCACGCATCCAAACCATCCAAGTTCCTCGGGATAAAATTCGCGAGATCATTGGAACGGGCGGGAAAGTGATTCGCGAGATTTGTGAAACCACCGGCGTTAAAATTGATATTGAAGATGATGGCACCACCCGGATTGCTGCTGCAGATACAAAATCCATTGAAGCTGCATTAGAGCGTATTAATTCGATTATTGCCGTCGCAGAAATTGGTGTTGTTTATACGGGTAAAGTTGTTAAAACAGCAGAATTTGGTGCTTTTGTTGCCTTCTTAGGCGCGCAACAAGGTCTTGTCCACATCAGTGAACTTGCTGCATCGCGCGTGGCAAAGGTAACCGACGTGGTCAATGTCGGAGATACCATTAAGGTGAAAGTCATTGGTATTGACGATCAAGGAAAAGTTCGCTTAAGTGTAAAAGCTTTGACAGCGCCCACTCCAGAAAGCTTCGATAGGTGATTCATTGAGTTTCATAAACCCTCTTTCTTTATCTGGTAAAGTTGTTTTCCCCTTAATTGAAGGTGGAAAAGGAATTGGTGTTACAAACGGCATCAGCTCTGGCACATGGGCAAAAGCAGGAGGGGTTGGAACGTTCTCAGGCGTCAATGCAGATCTTATTGATGATAACGGTGAATTTATACCGCTTTTTTATCATGGAAAAACGAGACGGGAACGTCATGACGAACTCATCGACTATTCCATCAAAGGAGGGATTTCACAAGCGCGTCGTGCTTTTGATATTGCGGGCGGCATGGGACGCATACATATGAATGTTCTCTGGGAGATGGGATCTGTTGAGCGGGTTCTTCATGGTGTTTTATCCCATACCAAAGGATTGATCCATGGGCTTACCTGTGGGGCGGGGATGCCCTATCGACTCGGTGAGATCGCCGCTCAATATCAGGTTTATTTTTACCCCATCGTCTCTTCAGGACGCGCTTTTCGGGCCCTTTGGAAACGCGCCTATTTTAAAACCAAAGAGTGGCTTGGGGGTGTGGTTTATGAAGACCCCTGGCTTGCAGGCGGACATAATGGTCTGAGCAACAGTGAAAACCCTGACCTTCCCGAAGATCCCTATCCACGGGTAAAAGCCTTAAGAGAAGTGATGGATGAAGCAGGATTATCCCACGTTCCAATTGTTATGGCAGGAGGTGTCTGGCATTTAAAAGACTGGGAAAACTGGATTGACAATCCGGAACTCGGACCCATTGCCTTTCAATTTGGAACACGTCCTTTGCTCACTCAAGAAAGTCCGATCTCTCCGGAATGGAAACAAAAACTTTTAACGCTGAAAGAGGGGGATATTTATTTAAACTCTTTTAGTCCAACGGGCTTTTATTCCTCTGCCGTTGAAAATGATTTCATAAAAGAGCTCAAGGAACGCGCCATCCATCAAATCGCCTTTTCTCTTGAGCCCATCGGCGAGCATCAAATTCCCTACCCCCATGGCCCCCGTGGTCGGCTTCTCTATCTTGCCCCCGGAGATCGGGAGCACGCTGAGGCTTGGATCGCAGAGGGGTTCACAGAATCTTTAAAAACGCCTGATTCGACGCTTATTTTTGTTAGACCAGAAAAAGCACAAGAAATTAGAAAAGACCAAATTGACTGTATGGGATGTCTCAGTGCGTGCAGGTTTAGCAATTGGTCTCAGAATGAAGAAGGGACCACTGGGAAAAAAGCGGATCCCCGTTCTTACTGCATTCAAAAAACACTTATGAATATCATCCATACGTCTGATGTAGAGAATCAACTCATGTTTGCAGGACATGGCGCTTACCGCTTTGCACAAGATCCTTTTTATAAAAATGGATTTATTCCAACCGTAAAACAATTGGTGGATCGGATTTTAACGGGAGAGTAATTTAAAGGACCTTAAAAAGATTTTTTTTAAAAGTATCCACTCAGGAGAGGAACAGAGGAAAATGATGAAAAAATTAGGACTCGAAAAAGGTCCGTGGGGACCGAGAGACGGTGAAGATACCCGTAAAAAACCATCTTCTTCAGAGGAAAACAATCCTTGGGCTCAAAAATGGAAAACACCTTTTGGAGAAGCACCGAAGGGGTTCCAGGACTTTTTTAAATCTAATTCGAAAAACGGTAAGGGTAAAGGAGGAGATCTTCCTCCTTTTCTGAAAGAAAAGAAAAGTATTCTTTTAATCTTCCTTGGTATTTTTGTTCTTTGGATGCTGACAGGATTTTACCGAGTTCAGCCCGATGAAGTGGGCATTGTTCTACGTTTCGGAAAATGGGTCAGAACAAGTCAAGCAGGTCTCAATTATCACTTGCCCTCTCCGATTGAAACAGTTCTTCTCCCGAGTGTCACCCGTATTAACCGAATTGATCTTGGATTTCGTTCTGGGAAAGATGGAATCTCAAGTCAAATCCCAGAAGAAAGCCTCATGTTAACAGGCGATGAAAATATTGTGGACATCAACTTTACCGTTTTTTGGTTGATCAAAGATGCGGGAGACTTTTTGTTTAAAATTCGCTCTCCCAATGCAACGGTTAAAGCGGCCTCTGAAAGCACCATGCGTGAAGTTATTGGACAGACTCCCATTGCTGAATCTATGGCAGAGGGACGCCGTCAAATTGAAGAAAAAGTTAAAACGCTTCTTCAAGACCTCATGAATGAGTACCAAGCTGGTATTGAAATCACTGAAGTTCAACTTCAACGCGTTGATCCTCCCGCAGAGGTCATTGACGCCTTTCGAGATGTTCAACGTGCACGGGCTGACTTAGAACGGCTTCGCAATGATGCTGAGGCCTACCGCAATAAAATCATCCCAGAGGCGCGCGGAGATGCTGAAAGTATCATCCAAGAAGCCGCTGGATACAAACAACAGGTGATTCAAGCTGCAGAAGGTGAAGCCAATCGTTTCAACTCCGTTTTAAGTGCCTATAAAACCGCACCTGAAATCACGGCAACAAGAATGTCTCTTGAGACGATGGAAGAGATTTTTTCAAATGCCAACAAAGTTATTATGGATGGAAGTCAAGTAAAGGGTGGAAATATTTTGCCCTATCTTCCATTGGATGGACTCAAGCCTAAGGACATCAAGACGCCCGATGTCTCTTCACAAGGAGATGAACAATGAATTTTCTTCAAAACCGTCTTGTCATAATGCTCCTGACCGTTGTTGGTTTTTTGATTGTTTTTTTGAGTCTGTCTCTTTTTGTGGTGACGCAAACAGAACAAGGGCTTGTCTTACAATTGGGTGATCCCGTCCGAACAATCCATAATCCGGGTCTTCATATGAAAATTCCGGTCATTCAAAACGTTATTTTTTATGACAATCGCCTCCTTGATGTCGATCTGAGCCCCGAAGAAGTTATCGCCGCGGATCAAAAACGCCTCGTTGTGGATACCTTCTTACGATATCGTATCACAGATCCCCTCCTTTTTTACAAAACATTAGGGGCAGAAAGTGTTGCTCAAACACGGCTTCAGACGCTGGCAGGGGCAAGTTTAAGACGTGTTCTTGGAAGCTATCCACTTTCAAGTCTTCTTTCTCCCGAGCGTACAAAAATAATGACTCAGATTAAGTCTGAAGTTTCTAAAATGGCAGAACCTTTTGGCGTTGATGTTGTTGATGTTCGTATAAGGCACGCAGATCTTCCGAAGGCAAATAGTGAAGCCATTTACTTAAGAATGGAAAGTGAGCGTAAACGAGAAGCAAAAGAATTTAGAGCCAAGGGAGAAGAAATTGCGAAGAAAATCAGGTCCTATGCGGATCGTGATCGCACAATTCTTCTGGCAGAGGCCAAAAACAAGGCTCAGGCCTTGCGCGGTGAAGGAGATGGATCTTCCATTCGTATTATGGCCGAGGCGTTTTCAAAAGATCAAAAGTTTTTTGAATTTTACCGATCCCTTGAAGCTTATAAAAATTCATTTAAGGGTGAAAGCACGACCTTTGTTATCTCTCCGACGGGAAAATTCTTTAAATTTTTTAACGCAGGAACGTCCCAGTAAACGCGATCGGCATCATGACCTTTTTAAAATATATAAGATTTATAGGGCTTGGACTTAGTTTTTTTGTGTTTTATAATGCCTCTGCAACGCCTGTTTGTGAGTGCTCCTTTTCATTTGCACCCATTGTTGAACAGGTTTTGCCGGCCGTTGTCGATATCTCAATCAAACACTCTTCAGATAACATTCCTTCCTCTTCTTATAATTTTAAAGAACTTATGAGCCTTCCTGAAGTACAAGGATCTCCTCTTGGAGCTCTTTTAAAAGACTTTCCCCAGGGACAAGGGCTCGGGGGCTCTTCCCACCCTCCCTCTTTAGGATCTGGGTTTATCATTGATCCTAAAGGATACATTGTCACAAACCGCCATGTGGTTCATGACGCTGATACGGTCCTTGTCTCTCTCTCTGATGGAAGAGAAATGAGTGCCCAAATTATCGCACGTGATGCACGGACGGACTTGGCCCTTTTAAAAGTTGAAACCAAAGAAGCTCTCCCTTCCCTAAAATGGGGAGACTCCAAATCTGCGCGCGTTGGGGACTGGGTTTTGGTGGTGGGGAGCCCCTTTGGATTCGGACGCTCTGTCTCAGCCGGGATTATTTCAGCACGGGCACGGGATATTTCACGTTCTCAAACATCTCTTGGCGAAGAAGGCATTATGAGTGGATACGTTGATGACCTGATTCAAACAGATGCCTCCATTAATCTTGGAAACTCTGGTGGCCCTATGATCAACACAAAAGGGGAGGTCATTGGCGTCAATGTAGCTCTTTTTTCTCCCTCCGGCGGAAGTATTGGCATAGGATTTTCGGTCCCCTCCTCTGTTGCGGAGCGTACTGTTCATCAAATGATCGACAATAAGCAGGTGAGGTACGGATGGATGGGAATTCGTGTCCAGGAACTACGTCCCGACATGGCAAATGCTCTTGGGTATGAATCCCTCTTGAAAGCGGGGAAAAAAGGAGCTTTCGTGAGTTCTGTCGATCCCTTTGGACCTGCCGCAAAAAGTGGCATTTTAACGGCTGATATCATTCTCTCCTATGATGGGATGCCCATTACAGCTTACGAAAAGCTTCCCCGTTTTGTGGGAGAAACACAGGTGGGTAAAAAAGTAATGGTTACGCTATGGAGAGCCGGAAAAGAGCTCTCTCTTCCCGTTATCATTGAAGAGTGGTCTGAGAGAGAACGCGAAGAATTTTCCGAATTGCAGAAAAATATGATTAAAATCCCCCTTTCTTCAGAATCTCCCGGCGTTTCTTATCAATCCTTTTTGGGGGTTTATGTAACACCTCTTACAAAAACCATGAAATCTTACTTTAAAATGCCTATCGAAGTAGAGGGTGTTCTTATTGTCGGCCTTGAAAAGTACGTTCAAGGAATGGACAAAACCATTTCTCTCCCAACGCTCGACATTCAGGTTGATGATATCATTGAAGAAGTGAATCAAACCAAAGTAACGTCTTTTCAAGAACTCGAAAATCTCCTTCAAACCCTCTTAGCTTCTGGAAAACGCACCGTTCTTCTAAAGATTTGGCGCACTGGCGTCACCCATTATATTGCTTTAAATTTAGGAGACGTAGATGGAGCCAATAAAGGCCCTCCTAAAGACGCTATCTCCCCTTCCTAAAAACACCGTTTTTGTCATTGCAGGACCTACAGCCAGCGGTAAATCTCAGTTTGCTCTTGATCTTGCGACATCCTTAGGCGGTATCATTATCAATGGGGACAGCCTACAACTCTATCGCGAGCTCCCCATTTTAACGGCCCATCCCGGAGCGCTCGATCTAAAAAAAATTCCGCACAAACTCTATGGAACACTTGACTTAGAAACACGGACCACAGCTCCTCTTTGGGCTGAACTTGCTCATGCCGAAATTCAAAAAGCCCAAAAGAAGGGTAAAATACCCATTATTGTAGGTGGCACTGGGTTTTACTTAAAAGTCCTCATGGAAGGCCTAAATGATATTCCAAAAATCCCTCCTGAGATTCGGGAAAAAGGACGACTTCTCCTTCAAGAAAAAGGTCTGTCTTTTCTCTGGGAAGATCTGAAGACGAAAGATCCCGAGAGTCTCCTCTCTCTTTCCCCCAATGATACACAGCGCCTCTTGCGCGCGTGGGAAATCTATGAGTTTACAAAAACACCTCTTTCCCTTTGGCAAAAAAAAGACGTTCTCCCTGAGACTCAGAAAAATCTTTCTTTTTTCAAAATCCTTCTAAAACCGCCGAGAGATAAGCTTTGTAACGCTATTGAACATCGAACAGCAGGCATGATTGAAAATGGAGCCCTAACGGAAGTTAAAAACATTCTCACACAAGATCTACCAGCTTTCCATCCTCTTCGAAAAGCAGTGGGCGTTACCGAACTTCAAGCGTACCTCGAAGGAGACCTATCCCTTGAGGAAGCGCTGTTGAAAATGTCCATCAAAACCCGTCAATATGCAAAGAGGCAAACCACCTGGTTTGCTCATCAGTTTAACCCAGATTTCATTTATCCTTTTTTGTATGATGGGACAAATAAAATTTTTTGAGAGAAAGAAATAAAAAGCGTCGTTCTTCCTCTAATATAGGAATAACGACGCTTAGTATGTACTAAACACAATGAAAATTCTTTTCTCCTCTCACAGATCAAATCAACTATGAAGAAGAAAACCTAAACTATATGCTCCTTGATTTTAAATTTAAAAACTTTTATAATAGTCGTTAAATATCAATAATGATGTTTATATAGGATATAAAATGAAAAACCAAGTTCATCTTCCAATTCCAGCCATAAGGGCGTTACGTAAAGTCGGAAAAGATATTAGTGATGCGCGGCGGCGGCGTTATATTACAGCTCAGCTTATGGCAGAGCGTGCTGGAATATCCAAAGCAACGCTGGGAAAAATCGAAAAAGGAGATCCAACAACATCCATGGGAGCGTATGCGTCTATTTTATTTGTCCTGGGCATGACGAATCGGTTAGATGATTTAGTGGATGCTGTACATGATCTCACAGGACGTCAGCTCATGGATGAAAAATTGCCAAAAAGAGTTCGATTGCCAAACAATAAAAAAAAGGAAAACAATCATGAGTTATGAAGAAGTGATTGTTTCAATTTCACTTGGTAATGAAAATATTTGCGTTGGAAAATTATGGTTTCATCTTCGTGGGAACAGGGAAAGCGCCTCATTTGAATATGAAAAAGAATGGCTTAAGCATCCTGAAAGGTTTGCTCTTGAACCAGCTTTGACTCTCACAGAAGGAGCTTTTCATAACGGATCTGGGGTGAGCATCTTTGGCGCCATAGGGGATTCTGCACCAGATCGATGGGGACGTGTTCTTATGCGCCGGGCTGAAATAGCAAGAGCTAAAAGAGAAAACATAACACCCAAAACGCTTTGTGAGATTGATTATTTGCTGGGTGTCAATGATGAAGCACGTCAGGGAGCGTTGCGCTTTTCCGTCAAACCGCTTAATACTTTTTTTTTAAAACAAAATGATAAAGGGGCTATACCACCTCTTATATCTCTTCCAAAGCTTCTATCAGCAACAGAACGCTTTCTTGAAGATGACGAGAGCTCAGAAGATTTAAAACTCCTATTAGCTCCTGGTTCCTCTCTCGGGGGAGCACGGCCAAAAGCATCTGTATTTGATCAGGATGGAAGTCTGGCAATCGCTAAATTCTCAAGAAAAGATGATGAATTAAATGTTGTTTTATGGGAAGCAGTCGCACTAACTTTAGCTAAAAAAGCAGGCATCAGGGTTCCATCATGGCGACTTGAAAAAATCCTTAACAAATCTGTTTTGATCATTAAGCGATTTGATCGAGAGAACAAGCAACGTATTCCCTTCTTATCAGCAATGAGCATGCTTGGAGCGAAGGATAATGAGCCTCATAGCTATCTTGAAATTGCATATGCTTTAGCTCAAAATGGGGGAGCACCGGAAGAGGATATGGCTGAACTCTGGCGACGCATTATATTTACAATTATGATTTCCAACACGGATGATCACTTGCGAAATCATGGGTTTTTTTATGAACGCCATCAAGGCTGGAGATTGTCTCCTGTCTATGACGTAAATCCAACACCAATCGATATCAAGCCTCGCGTTTTGACGACATCAATTGATTTTGATGATACGACAGCGTCTTTAGAAACAGCTATGAAAATTTCTAAAGATTTCAGATTATCAAAAGAGCGAGCGCGTGAAATTATCAAGGAAGTTGCTTTTGCTGTGAGCCAATGGAAACAAGTCGCATTACATCTTGGTCTATCAAAATGTGAATGTGACCGTATGGCTTCAGCTTTTGAGTATGAGAAAGAAACTATCTAAGTGGGAGAAGATAAATTCCTTTGAGATCCTCTTAAAAAAATGTTTCTTTACTTCTTTTAATATAACATCTATGATAGTTGTCATATAGATGAAACGCAAAGGAATCTTTCGATGAATACATTACAGAATCGAACCCAAACAACAATTACCATTGGAACTGACCATATGAGAAAAAAAATGGGAGAAATTCTTGATTGTGTTAATTTAAGAGGAGACGAGTTTATTATTGAACGTAAAAATAATCCTATTGCGGTTTTACTTTCTGTTCAAAAACATAAAATTTTTACTGAAATGGCACGAAAATTTTTAGGAGAAATGATGCATAATACAGAGACAAGTCTTTCTCAGGATGAGATTGATACTCTCACAAATTTGGCAAAACATGAAACTCGAAAAAGTAATTAATGAATGAATTATCGTCTTGTTTTAGATGCAAATGTTTTTGCAAGTTCTTTGATTAATCCTAAAGGACCTCCCGGAATTATTGTTTCTGAAATTATAAATAACCCCTGTTTTACACTTCTTCTTTCTGAACCTATTTTAGAGGAGTTAAAACGCATTCTTTTTTATCCAAAAGTCCGTAAAAGAATAATGCACACAGATCAAGATCTTGAACTATGGATATTATCTCTTCAATTAATTGCTCATATTGTCATCCCCAAATTTACATACCCTATCCTTGTCGAAGATGATCCAACAGATGATAAATATATTGTTACAGGAATTGAAGGGGGTTCTCATTTTATTATCAGTGGAGATAAACATCTTCTAAATTTAAAAACTTATCAAGGAATTAAAATTATAACAGCAGCTGAATTTTTAAATATTCTTACGGTAGAGAAAAAATAATTCCTAAAGAATACTTACTGATCATTTTTGTGTCCGAGTTCAGATACAAATGAGACAAAAGAGGGATGAGCGGAGCGCGCCATTAAATAGCGCCGTAGCGATGATCATCCCTCTTTGCTGTAATAAAA
>NCGZ01000127.1 GCA_002257235.1 Alphaproteobacteria bacterium 16-39-46 | reverse complement strand
CTTTTGTCCTCAGCTTCTTTGAGTTTTAGTTGTCTGTCAGCTTCTTCCGCTGCGAGTCTCTTGTCCTCAGCTTGTTTGAGTTTTAGTTGTCTATCAGCTTCTTCGGCTGCGAGTCTGAGAGCTTCAGCTTCCTTAATTTTCTTTTGTCTATCAGCTTCCTCAGCAGCTAATCTTAGATCTTCCGTTTTTTTCCATAGTGCAACTCTTGTCCTTTTCTCTTCAGCTCTAAGAACTTCCATTTCTGCTAAAGCAACTATTAAAGATTCTCTCTCAGCCTCTTTCGATAGATTTCTCTCAGCTCCTCCGTGAGCTTCATCATCTCCCTGTGCTTGCTCTTCTTCTAATCTCAGGGCCTTAAGTTGTTCTCTTTCTTTTAAAAGAACGTCTTTAGTCCCGTCAAAAGACGTCGTATTTCCAGTAAGGAGCTCATTTTCGATCTCTTCAGCTTCTTTTCCAAGATATTTTGGATATGTGGAAAGTTCCTTCACAAGTTGAGAGGATTCTTCAATTTTATTTGCCTGCATATAGTAAGAAACAGGAATAACGTTTCCGCCTTCGTCAACGACAAAGCTAATATTATTTGCTTCTACAAAGTTTTTAAATGTGTCTGGTGTTTCAAGTGGATCTTGTCCAGGCTGCTCGGCTGTATAATTTCCGGTTTGGCCATTTCTAATATGGATATATTTACCCTCTTTTTTGTGGGTAACTTTGACAGCGTTTGAGACAATATCCACGTCTCTTATCACTTCAGATGTCATTCGACGTTCAAGAGGAGAGAGCTTTTTTCTCTTTTTAGAGTCGTCATCTCCGATGGGAATTGTCAGGCAAACTCCAAAGAAATTTGAATATTTGCGAATATTGTCATATTGAAACTCTGCATTCACAGAGACGTAGTCATTGAACGCGTAAACGCTTCTAAATCGTCCGCCATTCATGCCTTTGCTGTGATGGGCTCCGAAATGATATCCCCCGGCATAAAGGCTCAGGTCCTCGAGTCCTGGGACTGTGCGCCCAATTTCATAATCAAGACCTGTGAGCGGGATTTCTTTTTGAGTCGTCTCATAGAGCTCATAGCCAATATATTGCTTTTTTAAAGGACCCCCTTTAATATCTTTGGGAGAGCTTAACGGCAAATATGTATTAAGACGATAATCCCAAGACACGGAGAGAAGTTCGGCGCCAATGGTTGTTTGATAGAATAAATTTCGTATCCTCTCGATATCGCCGGGTAAATGAGATTTTGGGGATTACAAGGTGTTGGGTGGAAGGTTTGATTGTTCGAAGATTAAATGGGCAAGGGAAGG
>NCGZ01000058.1 GCA_002257235.1 Alphaproteobacteria bacterium 16-39-46 | reverse complement strand
ATACTGTTGCCATATTCATTAATAAGCAGCATGGGAATCCTCCTCTTCAATTTGATTTATTGTTGAAACCATGAAAAGTTGAGAATCGCGTGAAATTAAGTAAGCTTAAGCATGAGGAACGTTTAATCATAATAATAAATAAGGAGACTCTCAATCATGAAATCTTATCTTTCAAAACTCGCCGTTTTTTCAATTCTCTCAGGTGCTATGACTTCTGGCATCTATGCTATGACACCCCACGAAGAACAAGCTGCGTTACGCTCTGCGATCACAGCTGGTACTGTTAACCCACACAATCCACAAGAAGTTTCCGCTGCTCGGCAACTTTTAGAGGCGGGCGTTCCGGTGACTGCAGCAAATATACAGTTTGTAGAACATCATCATGCAGTACCTCATCAATCTGTTGCCCACCACTACGTAACAGCAGCTCCAGCAGCGCGCCCAAATACAGCGATAGAAGCTGCTCGTGCTCTTCTTTCTGCCGGCTTCATGCCTGATGAAATAACTCAAAACAACGTTAGAGCTGCCGAAGCTCTTATGAGGCAACACAAACCTGTTACCAGACAAAACATAGAAAACCATAAACCTCAACAACACTAAACAATCGGATCCCTCTCTCCTATACCGGTATCGTATATCTATAGAGATCTGTTAAGCATCCTAAGCATTTCCCCGGAAATCATTTTTCGGGGATTTTTTTTATTTGAGAATTAAGCATGAAAGTCCTTAATAAGCCCTGGCTCAGAACAATAAAATTATTCTTGTTTTTTGAAGAATCAACACGTATATTTTCCTCGGAATTTATTAACAGCTATTTACACAAAAGGATTTGTCTCTCATGAAATTTCAACTCTCAATTCTTCCCGTCATCTCGGCTCTTTCTATTGTTATGATATCCCCTGAAATCCATGCTATGGATTCTTTCGACACTGAAGCAGAATCTCCCCCAAGACATTCACCTGTTATTTTACACAATGATGAAGATGATGCCGCACTTTCTCAAGCTATAGCAGCTGGCATTGTTAATCCACACAATGAACACCAAGTTTCCATGGCTCAGCAACTTATACAGATGGATCTGCCCCTCAATGCTGATAGTCTTGCAGATGTGGAACACCTTCTAAGTCTTTCAGTAGACCCTCAACCTCCTCTACCTAACGACAACGCTATTTTTGCTCTTAACGACAACCATATAACAGCAGCTCCTGCTCTTATACAGATGGGTCTACCCCTCTATGCTGATAACATTGCAGCAATGGCAGCGCTTTTTGCTGGCGTTCCGCATCATCAACCAAATATACAAAACATCGCAGCAACCTCAGCTCTTGTGCAGGCAGGCATACCTGTCACTTCACAGAATTTAGAAGCTGCCATCGCTCTTCAAAATGCAGGTTTAGTTGCCCACCACCACGTAACAGCAGCAGCTGTAGCAGCTCTAGCAGCGGGCCCAAATAGAGAGAGAGAAGCTGCTGCGGCTCTTATACACGAAGGCCTCGAAATAACTCAAAACAACGTTAGAGCTGCCGAAGCTCTTATAAGGCAACACAAACCTGTTACCAGACAAAACATAGAAAACCATAAACCTCAACATCCCTAAATAATCGGATCCCTCTCTCCTATACCGGTATCGTATATATATAGAGATCTGTTAAGCATCCTAAACATTTCCCCGGAAATCATTTTTCGGGGATTTTTTATGTAAGAATATAGAAGTATCTATTCTGGCAGAATTTTTTTCTTGGACTTTTTTTTAAATTAGATTAGGGTGTTTTTTCAGAAGCGTTGATTTGATCTTTCAGATTGCGGACGCTATAAAAATACGGCTAAAGAGACTGATGACGAAAAAGATTTAAACCGCTCTTAAAAAGCTTTTTATGTTTTAGCCTTTTCGTTTCTCCCCATCCTTGGCTGCTCGACGTTAATCTTTTCTTTTTATTTTTTAAAAAGAATCAAAGGCTCTTTAACCATTCTTGAGGATGACTCATTATGAAAGCCCCGAATTCTATCTATGTCCAAGACGCCCCAACAACTTTCTTTAAAACACTTTACTTTAAAGGTCTTTTTTGGTTTGTTTTAAGCCTTCTCATCAGCAACTCTAATGATCTCATCATGAAGTTCTTGGGGCAAAACCTTCCCAGCGTTGAGATCATCTTTTGGAGATTTTGTTTCGGAACGCTCTCATTAATCCCCATTATGCTCTATTTTGGAAAGTCTTCTTGGGCAACATCACGACCTTTGGTTCATGTCATTCGCGGAAGCCTTCTCTTTGTTGGTATAAGCTTTTGGTGCTATGGTCTTACAATAGTACCAATTGCAACTGTCACCGTTTTAAACTTTTCAATTCCTTTGTTTATCTTAGTTCTTGCACGTGTCTTCCTTCGAGAACACATCGGATGGCAACGGTGCGTTGCGACAATTGCCGGATTTTTTGGAATCATCGCTGTCTTAAATCCTGCAGAAATGGGATTTCAACCCATTGCACTTGTTCTCGTGGCTGCCTCCCTCATGTTTGCAACACTCGATATTATCAATAAAAAGTTCATTATAAAAGAAAGCATGCTCAGCATGCTTTTTTACTCAGCCTTGGTGGCAACACTTCTCAGTGCCCTTCCAACATACTTTGTTTGGACCACACCAACTCTTGAACAGCTTGGTATCCTTGCAATTTTAGGGGTTGGTGGAAACTTAATTCTCTATTGCCTCTTAAAAGCATTTGCAGCGATGGACGCCTCTGCATTGGCACCTTTTCGCTACTTCGAACTTGTTATTTCAATTATTTTTGGGTTTCTCTTTTTCCAAGAACTTCCTGGATGGTCGACAGTCATTGGAGCTGCCATCATCATCCCCAGCACTCTTTTTGTTGCACGCTATGAATTCTATCGTGAGCGCACCTCTCGTCTAAAATCAGAGAAAGGCAAAAAAGAGACGGAAGAATCTTCCGTCTCTCTCTCAAATAAGAAGCGCAAAAAGAACGTGTGATTTAAGTCTTTTGCCGAAGATCGATTTTTAAAAGACCCTCTTCCAAGACTGTTTTTGTGATCTCGATACCCTCAGGAAGATTAACCTGAAATTCAAATGGACAAGTCGGTCTTAACACATCAAAAATTCCAAAATGAATAAGCTCATATCCAGCATTTAGATTAAAAAAATTGAGAGGCGGCGTTACAGAAATCATCATCTTATCTTTTTTTTGTTCGCTTTGAACGTTTTCAAGGGAAACACCCGGCATAAGAATTGTAAGCCGATAATCCTGTTTTGAAATTTTCTCAACGTTAAAGGGCGGAACATGATGAACATGAGTGTCAGACAGCCCTTCAAAAAAAAGCGTTTCATCCGTGACGTTTTCATACGAAATGTCCTCAGAAGAAGCGCTGAAGAAACAATTTTGAGAATCGTCATTTTTTAAAAAAAAAGAATTAATTAAATTATCTTTTAAAAAAACGTTTTCTAAAGTTTGAGGAGGTAAAGCCATGTTCATCATCCAAAATGTTTATAATTGTTAAAACTCAACATTAAAATACTTAAACTTAAAAAGTTAATAAAATATAAATTTATACTTAATTACATTAAATTTTTATATACTATACATACTAAGTACAAAATATTTAAAAAATGAACTAAACTTATACTTTATTAAATTTTCATATTTAAAAAGTTCTCCAGGCTCGTCATACTTTAAGGTATTTTCAAGCCCAGAGAACCTGCCTTTAAATTATTCTCATATCAAAACGTACCGCTAAAAAGACATGTTATGATCCATGAATTTAAAATATTTTTTAAAAAGTTAAAGTCAAATGTTTTATCGTATGAAGTAGAGATAAGTACTATTTTTAAGATTTCAAGGGTCCTTAAAAATATATTTTATTTTTATAATTTTTTGATACCAAAAAATAGACCAGATACCACGAACAGCCCCAAATTTACCACCCCCTAAACCCTTTTATTCTTGAAGAACGCGTGTTTTTAATATATTAGATCCCTATGAATTTTTAGAGTCCATTTTTATTGACACCGTGCCAAGCACTTTCATAATTTGATAAGGATCCCATGAATATTTTTTTAAAAGCCCTAACCCTTTCCTTAAGCACGCTTGCTTTTTTTTCGCCCTTACACGCTTTTTTCCCCCTCATGTTTGTCGATCACCGTGAAGAAGATCAAGCGCCCTCTTCATATAAGCAATTTAATCTTATTAACAAAGACGGTCATGTCGTCTCCCTTATGAGACACACAAGAGAGGAAGAGGAGGGAACACCAGCGATAAATTCCAACTTGCCGCTTTCAGAAGAGCATTTTAAAAAAGGGTGGGTGTGGTTCGGGATAAATCAATTTACACAATCCTTGGAAATGGATTTTCTAAATTCTCTTGGCCAAAGCTGGGAAGAACATCTTCCTTATGATCTGCAAGTTCAAAATCAAGAAAGATTACCTCTGTCCTCTGAGAGCGCCATGGAATTTTGGCAGACTCACAAAAGACATCTTCTTTTAGACAAGAATTCTTCAGAAATCCGCCACACTGAATCAGGTGCCCTTCTCGGATACTTTTCGCACCTCACGGCCCCTGTAAAATGGTTTTTTTCGGAAAGAACGCCCCGTATCGTTATTACCGCCCAAGAGGCTCCTGCAGAGCAACGGCAAAAATGGGAGGCACTTGCAAAACTAAACTACAGATGTAGCCGAAGCACAGGATTTGGCATGAATGAGCAGAACTATGAAGAAGCTCTTGCCTCATTTGAGGGAACCCCTCCTCTCGCTTCAGACCTTTCCAATTTAAGCCCAGAAGAAAAGAGTCTTTTGAAAGCGTCTTTGTTCTTAAAAACACAGTTTCAGCTGTTGAAATTTTTTGAGATCTTAAAAAACCCATCTGCCTCTTTGAAAAAAGACCTTAATGACCATTTTGACACGATCATTGCAAACCTCAAGGAAAGAAAAACTTTTGAAACTCAAAGTCTCCAAATTGATGTTAATCAGAGTATTACATCAAGATTTCTCTTAGCTTTCCATATTTTAAAAGTCGATATATCTGAAACGGTGATTGAAAAAGAGGCTCATAAAAAAGAAATCGAGCAAATTTTCTCCTCTATAGGCTCTGACACCCAACCGACAGTTTTACTTCTTGCACACCCTGATATGTCTCTGCGCTTTGTCAATATGGCTGGACTCTTTGCACAGTATATCCCTTCCGAAGTTTATCAATCTCACAGACTGTTTACGGAAATCCCTTTGTCTGAAAGAGACGCTACAAGGCTTTCCCCTCTCCATCCTATCTCTCAAATCAAAATAGGAACTGGCTTCAAAGTTTCATCTCTTCTGTCCTCACATATATCTCTCTTCTCGGGGACAAATTAACTTTTAAAATAGGATTTATTTTCTGAAGGGAATAGATTCCCTTCAGAATAAATCAAAAATTTCTCTATTTTTTCTTTGTTTTCAAAGCGATTTTCCGCGTTTTCCTTAATTTTAAAAAAAATATCACGTTGTGAGGTTGAAATCCTAAAAAAGGATGCTATGCTCACTCTTGCTTAAGTTTTATATCTTTAAAAAAAAATTAAGGTTGTTCATGCTTTCTCAAATGCACCCTAAGGGCCAAATCACTGTTTATACAACCACTTATTGTCCTTATTGCACCTTTGCAAAGGATTTTTTAACCCGGAAGAGTCTTCCCTTTATCGAAATTGATGTCACAGGCGATACATCTCTCCGGGAGGCGCTTGTCCTGAAATCTGGAGGACGCACAACCGTTCCTCAAATTTTCATTGGAGAGGTTTCCATTGGTGGGTACGATGACCTTGTCGCACTTTCAAAATCCCCCGATTTTGAAAAACTCCTAAAAAGTTCTGGGATTACACTTAAAAATGTTTTAGACTAAACCGTTGGATCACGAAAGAGAACTGTAGGATAGGACATGATCGTCTATAAACTAAAATGTGACATTAATCATATTTTTGAATGTTGGTTTCGCAATAGTACCGCTTTTGAAGAACAACAAAGGAATAAGCTTCTTTCCTGTCCCTTTTGCACGTCAACTCTTGTTACAAAGGCGCCCATGTCACCGCGACTCTCTTTTCAAAAAGAAACGGCGCTTCCTGTCCAAGACCCATCAGACCCATCCTCCTTTGAAGGAGAGGTTCCCTCTTCATTTTTACCTGAAGTTTATGCCTCAAAAAATGAAATCACCGATGCCATTCATCTCACGAATAACGTTAAAAAATCTTCTCTTTTAATGGAATCTGAAGTTGTCGTCCCTTTAAATGAAGACCTTCCGCATCCCTCTGCCCTTGTGCGAAAAGCGCTTCTGGATCTGAAAGAATTTGTAAAGAAAAACTGCGATGATGTCGGAGGCCAATTTGCTGAGGAAGCACGTCGCATTCACTATGGTGAAACAAAAAAGCGTAATATTTATGGCCAAACCTCTCTTGATGAAATTATTGAACTTCATCAAGAAGGCGTTGAAGTGAGCGCTCTTCCACCTTTCCCGAGAGAAGATGCCTAGTCTCTTTAAAAAAAACCCTTCCCCTCTTCACGTTTCTTCTCCCCCTTACTGGAAAATCTCTTCGAGGCCTGTTCCTTATGAAGAAGCCCTCCGTTTCATGGAAAAACGTGTTGAAGATATTCATAAGGGGGAAAAAGCCGCATGCATTTGGCTTCTTGAACATCCTTCACTTTATACCTATGGAACAAGTTCAAACTTTCAAGAAGACCTTCGCCACCCAACAGATGCGCTTCCTTTCTCCCTGCATGAGACCGGACGCGGCGGACGCCTGACCTACCATGGACCGGGACAACGCATCCTTTATTGTATGATTGATTTAAAAACCCTCTCCCCCACACCTGATTTAAAAGAGTTTGTTAAGACCCTTGAAATATGGATTATTGAGGTTTTGAAAGAAATTAATATTGACGCTTTTCGTCAAGAAGGCCTTATTGGCGTCTGGACAAAAGGTCCTGACCAGAAAATTTCAAAAATTGCAGCCCTTGGAATTCGTGTTCGACATTGGATCAGTTTTCATGGGATATGTCTCAACATCGACCCTGACCTTTCCCACTATGATCCCATTATCCCCTGTGGCATTCAGAATTTTGGAATAACATCCTTGCGAGAGCTTGGCTTTAGCGGAAATTCAAATGACATTGATCTTCTTCTTAAGAAAAAGTGTCCTTTTAAGAGCAGGATTTAGCTTTTACTGATTGAAATTTGATCATCAAGTGATCAAATTTTAATCATTATCGACATGAATTAAGCAAAATGCATTTATTTAATGAATATTAAACAGAGACTTATTAAGATTTTGTATCGGTTGATAAAAAATACAGAAAAACCTTATGGAAATGATGATGAAAGCTATGGGATATTTAAGCGTCTAATTAAGACTCTAATTTTGAAGAATTCGAAATAATCAAATCGTAACCCCATCCTTGAGTGGCCTCCAAAATCCATGCGAAAATAAAGAGCAAATCAATTTTATAAGAAGATGATTGAGGGACTTTAAGAGCTTAACATGCGCTGTGATTTTAGAATTTTGAGCCCTCAATCCAAGAAAATGCTCAACACACCACTTTTTTCTGATCAATAGCTTTGCGAAAATTCCTTCCCAAATAAAAAGCAACGACAAACCAGAGAAGAATCAAAGGCCCACCAATAACGCCTGTTAGGGTAAGATAGGAAGCGTGTCCCGCGACCCCACCTAGGACGCTCTGCAAAGGGCGAAGAGTCATATTGAAGAGGGATCCAACCTCTTTGGAAGATCTGGATCCAAACGTCTCAATCCAAGCTTGGGCTTTAAAGCGAACATCCGTTGTCGTTGGAATATAAAGTTGCTTCAAGGTGGGTCCATTTAAAGAATAATTAATCGCCTTCGATCCCACCATTAAAATAAACAGGAAAAACAAGGCATCAATTGTTAAAAAACCAAACAAAGCTAAGCCCACAATAAGCGGCATAATCATGAGGGCCATGCCAACGCCTAAAAATCGGGTAATATTACTGATCCCTAAAATCAAACACAGAAATGAAACACTATTGACGGTTGATCCATAGAAACTTAAATAATGACTGAGTGCTACTCCCGTATAAGCGGTTCCTGCTGCGAGTTTAAAATTAAAATCAACGATTGTCACAATAAACTCATAGATAAAATTGACAGCAAAAATGCTCAGAAGATAGCGGTTTTTTAAAATAAGCTTCAGACCTTCTAAAAAACCAGATGTGTGTTTAATCTCTTCTTTTTTATCGTTCTTCCCATGAAAAGACCTCAAAAGATACCGAGGAGTTGCTTTTAAAAAATACCGTATCAAAGGAATAAGCATGAGAGTAAGAAGACCCAGGATCACCATCGAGAGTGTGTCGGTCAAAAGACCAAGGCGATGCGGTAACCCTCCAATTCCATAGGGACAAATAATTCCTCCAATCTGACCCAGAGCAACAATGAATGGAAATCCTCTTTTTGCAGAGGAAGGATCTGTTGTATCGGTTGCAAAAGCCCAAAAAAGAGAGACAATAAGGGACCCAAAGCTTTCGACAAAGAGGTACCAACTGTACCCCAAGAGCTTTGTTGCAATAAAGGGAATCGTTGAGAGTGCCTCAATCTGACCGACAGGAATTTGAGCCACAGATATAAGAACTGAGAAACCAAGAATTCCAAATCCGTAAAAAGTCGGTAAAAGAATAAACATCTTTTCACGCGTCCAATTCTCGAGCAATTTTGTATAAATCATCACCAAAGGAAGCAACGCTAATACCGAGACCGTCTTTGCAAGGGGAAGATCCATCTTATCCACGAGTTGTATAAAGATAGAATCTTTTAAAGATCGAAGGGTCCAATAGACGCCAACAATCACTGAAAATATCAACCCCATCCGTAAGAATTTTTTAAACTCTTCCGTCTCAAACGTCCCAAAATTAAATCGGCATACCCTCATCCCAAGGCTTAGAATTTTTTCCTGAAACGTCATTAAATTTGTCCTGTTTTGTAAAAATATGAAGTCCCCTTTATCCAATGGGGGATCTTTCAAAATTACTTTACTTTATTTTTCTGAAAAAGACTTTCTTTTAGTCTTAGAAAAATCAACGCCAAGCACCATATACATCGCAGGCACAACAAAAAGCGTAAAGATTGTTCCGATTGAAATTCCTGATGCAATGACAAGACCTATCTGAAATCTGCTTTCCGCGCCTGCACCCTGGGCCAGCAACAAGGGAACAACCCCGAGAACCATCGCACATGTGGTCATTAATATAGGACGCAGCCTTATCTCAGAGGCAGAAAGAATTGCTTTCGTTTTTTCATAACCTTCTCTTTGAAGATCATTTGCAAACTGAACAATAAGAATTCCATGCTTACTAATGAGACCAATCAACGTCACCAATCCAACTTCTGTATAAATATTAAGACTTGCCCCCCCAACACCCAAATTAATAAAAATCATGGCACCACAAACAGAAAGAGGCACACTTATTAAGACAACCAAAGGGTCTCGAAAGCTCTCAAATAAAAACGTTAAGGACAAATAAATAATAAGGAGCGCAAAGAAAAAAGTAACAACAAGGGAAGCACTCTCTTGTTCGTATTGTCTGGAAGGGCCGGCATAATCAATACTGTACCCACCAGGAAGGGTCTCCTGGGCAATCTGCTTTAAGGTCTCAAGAGCCCCTCCAATGGTAACGCCAGGCATAGGAGCTCCTGAAATTATGGCAGCATTTAACTGTTGAAAATGACTGAGAGACCGAGGAACAACAGAAGATTTTAGCGAAGCAACCGTTGAGAGGGGAATCATGCCTTGTGTTGGCGTCTTGAGATAAATTGTCTCAAGATCTTCTGGATTAAGACGACTTTCTCTCATGATTTGTGGAATCACTTGGTAAGAGCGACCGTTAAAGGCAAAATAATTGATATAGCCGTTGCTATAGGCCGCCGATAAACCATTGCCAATATCTTCCATTGTCAACCCAAGAACAGCAGCCTTCTCTCGGTCAATTTCAAGAGAAATTTTCTCTTTATCAATCCTTAAATCTGTCTCTAAAAAGGCAAACATTCCTGTTTCTTTGGCTTTTTCAAGAAATTTCTGGCTCACTTCGTCAAGATCCTCAAAAGAATCAGTCGTCTGAATAATAAACTGCAGAGGATATCCTCCAAATCCAGGAAGAGAAGGAGGTTGATAAACAGAGACATCTCCACCCGTAATTTTAGAAAGTAATTTTTGAAGATTATTTTGAATTTCTGTAGATGTTTTTTTTCTCTCTTTCCAATCTACAGGGATGAATCCCCAATAAGCTGTATTCAGTCCCTCAATACCGACAAGTTGGAGAGTATGATCTTTTTCTGGAATGGTGGCCATAATAGCCTGAATCTGATGCGCATATCGTTTTGTTTGGCTTAAGTTTGCATTCGGCTCCCCTTTTAAATAAAGCCTTATAAATCCTTGATCTTCTTGAGGGGCAAGCTCCCTTTGAGAGGTCATATAAAGGCTATAGTTACTCACGACAACAATGCCAGCAAAAACAAGCGTGACTGGTAAATAATGAAAAGAATTTTTTAAAAAAAAAGCATATTTAAGCTGTATTTTCAAAAATTGTCGATCTATAAAAGACAATAAAGCGGACTGCTGGTGAGACTTCAAGAGTTTTGAACACATTAAAGGAGACAACGTTAAAGCAATTATCGCAGAAACAAACACAGCCCCCGCAAGGGTAAAAGCAAACTCCATAAAAAGAGCACCGGTTAAACCTTCTAAAAAAGCAATCGGAACATAAACCGCAATTAAAACAATCGTAATAGCAATGATTGGCTGCGCAAGCTCACGCGCTCCCATTAAAGAAGCCTCGAGAGCTGAAAGACCCTTTTCCATATGCCGATAAACATTTTCAACGATAATAATAGCATCGTCAACCACGAGACCAATAGCTAATACAAGCGCAAGAAGGGTTAAAAGGTTTATCGTAAACCCAAAAATCATCATAATAAAAAACGTCCCAATCAGAGAAAGGGGAATGGCAACGAGTGGAATCAGGACAGACCTAAAAGTTCCCAAAAATAAGAAAATCACCCCAATAACAATAACCATAGCCTCTATTAAAGAATGTTCGACCTCTGAAATTGAACTTTTAATGAATCGTGTTTGATCGTAAACGATTTCTCCTTGAAGACCTTCTGGAAGCTCTTTAAAAATTCTGGGAAGCCTTTGTTTGACATCTTGAATGACCGTTAAGACATTGGCACTTGATGCAACTTTAATTCCAATAAAAACAGCTTTTTTTTCATCATAAGCCACTTCTGTATCATAATTTTCAGCTCCTAAAGCAACCTTTGCGACATCTTTCAGTCGAATAATAACGTCATCTTTAGATTTAAGAATAAGGTTTTGGAACTCTTCCACAGTATGCAAGCCTGTTTCTGCCACAAGATCAACAGTTACCATCTGTCCATCCGTTCGACCCACCGCAGAAATAAAATTATTTTGCGAAAGCGCCTTCGAGACATCAGCAGCTGTTATACCAAAACTTGCCATTTTATTCGGATCCAACCATGCTCTTAAGGCAAATTCTTTGCTTCCCAAAATTTCTGCCAATTGAACATTTGTGACAGATTGGAGTTGAGGTGCCACAACACGTGTCAAATAATCCGTAATTTGATTGTTTTCAAGAACCTCACTTGAAAAACCAATATAGAGAGAATCATAATCATCCCCTATGGAAATAGAAAGACTTGGAGATTGCGCATCTTTTGGCAAAAGGTTTAAAACACTATTTACCTTCGTAATCACCTCTGTCAGAGCACGATTTGGATCGTAATTTAACCGTAAAATAGCGCGAATAGAGCTTTGGCCCTGCGTACTATTTGAAACCAAATAATCAATACCATTTGCTTGTGCAATGGCTTTTTCCAATGGCGTTGTAATAAATCCTGAAATAAGCTCGGGATCGGCTCCCGCATACGTGGTCGAAATTAAAACCACTGCATTTTGGGTAAAGGGATATTGACGTATAGGCAGATAATCAAGAGATCTTAACCCTAAAATAAGGATTAAGAGGCTTAAAACAACTGCAAAAGTGGGTTTTTGGATAAAGATATCCGTAAAAAAACCGTTTGCCATTCTTATTTTTGAGATTTTTTGGGAACCCTTACCCATCATTCTTTTTACCCTGTTATTTTTTATTTTTATGGAGAGATAGCTTTTTTAAATCATACAAATAATAAAAAAAAGAAGAAAGCCTTTAGAGCCTCAACCCTCCTTTAAAAAAAAACAGATGCCGAATATGCAACACTTTGAAAATGAATGAAGGTTATTTCTTATATTTTGCAATGAACTTACACAAAATTATGACTAACATAAGTCGAGATAGGTTAGAGCATGCGCAGGTGTATAAATTAAGATTCCTTCAAACGGATGCTTTGATAAAAGATGTTTGTCTCCTGAAACAATGAGAGAAGAACCAGATTCAATGGCTGCAATCAAAAATCAATCGTCTTTCGGATCCTCCTGAATCAAAGCAGGATATATCACAGTACATGACACAAATGTAAGAAGAGGTTGAGTAATCAATTGAAATCGTTTAAGAATTTCTTTATCAGGAGGAATTCAAAAATGATCAATC
>NCGZ01000057.1 GCA_002257235.1 Alphaproteobacteria bacterium 16-39-46 | reverse complement strand
TCCATAGGCCCAAGACTCGATTCCTGGTGGGAGGGCTTATCCCTTGCCAGGACGGGATTTTCACCCGTTGAAAACACCAGGCTTATCCTGGCGCACCACGAAGACATACAAGCCTCTAAAATTTAATTTCTTTTAAGAAAAGCTTAAACTTTCTCTCCCAGAAAGACTCAGAACCTCATTATCTATCATATAGAAACTTTTTTTGAAAATTCAAATAAAAAAAGGAGAGATAAGAAAAACCTCTTATCTCTCCTCTTTTTTTAAGATTCTTTTACTTTAATCTGCGGAAATCACCTGAAATGGATCTGATTTAAAAGCAGATGCAGCTATTTTCTTTTCGCGCTTGCGATTGTTTCTATCCGTATTCTCTTGAATGAGAACCTTATCGCGATCAATGGCAACACGCTTGAGTCGGTTAATACCGCTTCCCGTTCCCGTTGGAATGAGACGCCCAACAATAACGTTCTCTTTAAGACCAGACAGACGATCAACTTTACCAGAAACTGCAGCTTCAGTAAGAACCCGTGTTGTGTCTTGGAAAGAGGCTGCTGACACAAAAGAACGTGTTTGCAGAGAAGCCTTGGTGATTCCTTGAAGAATTGGAATTGCCCGCGCAGGAATCAACCCCTCTTCTTCTATTTTCTTATTTTCCTCGACAAAGTCCATTCGATCGATTTGCTCTCCCAATAAAAATGTGGATTCACCTGGGTCAACAATTTCAACTTTTTGCATCATTTGACGCACAATGACCTCAATATGTTTATCATTTATCTTCACGCCTTGAAGACGATACACATACTGAATCTCATTGATCAAAAAGGTTGCAAGCGCTTCAAGTCCTAAGATACGTAAAATATCATGAGGGGCCTTCGCACCATCTACCAAGGGATCGCCCTTTCGAACAAACTCCCCTTCTTGCACCGTAATATGATGACCTTTGGGAATAAGATATTCGACAGGAGCAGCATCAACGTCTTCTGGAACAACCATAATCCGTTGTTTGGATTTATAATCTTTTCCAAATTCAACACGTCCATCAATATCACTTAAAACAGCACTATCTTTTGGACGTCTAGCTTCAAACAATTCAGAAACGCGTGGCAGACCTCCCGTAATATCACGTGTTTTGGAAGATTCACGTGGAAGACGCGCTAAGGTGTCTCCAATCTTTACATGAGCGCCATTTTCAACGTTCAAAATCGCATCAACAGATAAAAAGTACCGCGCTTCCATTCCATTTGTTAAAATAAGAGGCTCACCTTCTTTATCTCTCAATACAACACGTGGTTTTAGATTCTTTCCGCGCGGCTGCTGTCTCCAATCCGTAATGACACGGTTTGTAATTCCTGTCGCTTCATCTAAGTTTTCACGAACAGACACGCCTTCCACGAGATCAACGTAATGAACATACCCATCGACTTCAGTAATAATAGGCAATGTATAAGGATCCCACTCGGCAAGTCTTTGACCTTTCTTAACACGCGCATTTTCATCGACCATTAAACGCGCACCATAAGGAACTTTATGCCTCATTCTCTCACGTCCATTGGCATCATAGAGAACAAGCTCACAATATCGTCCCATCACAATATCAACGCCCTCAGCAGTCTGAACTGTACTCTTATTGATAAATTTAACTTCTGCATCAAAAGAGGCATCAATACTAGATATCTCAACGCCACGTTGTGCTGCTCCTCCAATGTGGAATGTCCGCATTGTAAGCTGTGTTCCAGGCTCACCAATTGACTGAGCAGCCACAACACCGACGGCTTCTCCAGCATTCACCTCAGTTCCGCGGGCAAGATCACGGCCGTAACATTTTGCACAAACACCATCTGATGCCTCGCATGTCAAGACTGAGCGAATTGTAAGTTCATCAATACCGGCTTTATCAATTGCTTCTGCTTCCACTTCATTGATAAGCTGACCCGTTTGAACAATGACCTGACCTGTAAGAGGGTCAATAATATCATTTGCAGCCGTTCGGCCCAAAGAACGCTCAGAGATCGAGGCAACAATTTCTGCTCCTTCTTGAACGTGTTTTAAAGTAATACTTTTTGTCGTCCCACAGTCTGCTTCATTCACAATACAATCCTGTGCAACATCCACAAGACGTCTCGTCAAGTACCCTGAGTTCGCTGTTCTTAAGGCCGTATCAGCTAACCCTTTACGTGTTCCATGGGTTGAGTTGAAATACTCAAGAACGGAAAGTCCTTCCTTAAAGTTCGATAGAATGGGCGTTTCAATGATTTCACCAGAAGGTTTACTCATTAATCCACGCATACCCGCTAACTGTTTAACCTGAGCAACAGAACCACGGGCACCAGAGTGTGCCATCATGTAAATTGAGTTTACAGGTTTTCCAATTTCAGTATGGGCAAACCCTGCCATCATGGCTTCCGCCATTTTATGGCTACACTCATCCCACGCATCAACAACCTTGTTGTATTTTTCACCATGGGTAATCAAACCATCTTGATACTGCTTCTCATATTCAGCAACCTTTTCACGGGTCGCACGAATAAGTTTTTCTTTTTCTGCTGGAATAAGAATATCGTCTTTACCAAAAGAAACACCCGACTTCGTCGCATATTTAAACCCAAGTTCCATCATATGATCTGCAAAAAGAACCGTTTCTTTCTGCCCACAATGACGATAAACCGTATCAAACAAGTGAACGATGTTTTTTGTGACCATCAATTGATTTACATAATCAAAAGAAATTTGAGGATGCTGTGGCAAAATCTGAGCTAAAATAAAACGCCCGGCCGTTGTTTCAACAACACGTGACGAAAACTTGCCTGTGGAATCATAACCTTCAAGACGTGCTTTAATCTTCGCATGGAGAGAAAGGTTTTTGTTTTCAAGCGCAAGCTCAAGTTCCCCAAGAGAAGAAATAAGCATCCCCTCTCCTTTTTCACCGTCACGTTCAAGCGTTAGATAATAAAGGCCTAAAACAATATCTTTAGACGGAACAATAATCGGACGACCATTGGCTGGACTCAAAATGTTGTTCGTCGACATCATCAAAACGCGCGCTTCAAGTTGAGCCTCTATGGACAGAGGAATATGAACCGCCATCTGATCACCGTCAAAGTCAGCGTTAAAAGCAGCGCAAACAAGAGGATGAAGTTGAATTGCTTTTCCTTCAATCAAGGTTGGCTCAAATGCTTGAATACCAAGTCTATGAAGCGTCGGGGCACGGTTTAAAAGAACGGGATGCTCGCGAATCACTTCTTCTAAGATATCCCATACCTCAGGACGCTCTTTTTCAACCATCCGTTTTGCCGCCTTAATGGTGGTTGCAAGACCATACTTTTCAAGGCGCGAATAGATAAAAGGTTTAAAGAGTTCAAGTGCCATCTTTTTAGGAAGTCCACATTGATGGAGTTTCAGCTCAGGACCCACCACAATCACAGAACGTCCAGAATAGTCCACACGTTTTCCAAGAAGATTTTGACGGAAACGACCTTGCTTTCCTTTTAAGTTGTCAGACAATGATTTTAAAGGACGCTTATTACTTCCTGTAATTGGGCGCACACGTCTGCTGTTATCAAATAAAGCATCCACAGACTCTTGAAGCATACGCTTCTCATTGCGGATAATAATATCAGGTGCTTTTAACTCCATTAACCTTTGGAGACGATTATTACGGTTAATGACGCGTCGATACAAATCATTCAAGTCAGAGGTTGCAAAACGGCCTCCGTCCAAAGGAACCAAAGGACGCAACTCAGGAGGAATAATTGGGAGCACCTCTAAAATCACCCATTCTGGACGGGCTTTAGATTCTATAAAAGACCCTATGACCTTAAGCTGACGAACAACTTTTTTCCGGCGCACTTCAGAGGTTTTCTGAAGAAGTTCTGCGCGTAATTGAGTTTGTGTCTCTTCAAGGTCAATGGCCTTGAGCATTGTTTGGATAGCCTCCCCCCCAATACTGGCCGTAAAACTATCTTGACCATACTCATTTTGAGCTTTTGTATACTCATCTTCCGTCAGGAGCTGTCGCATTTTCAAGGGTGTTAACCCAGGTTCTATCACGACATAATTTTCAAAGTACAAGACGCGCTCAATATCTTTAAGCGTCATGTCCAAAAGCATCCCAATACGACTTGGCAGAGATTTTAAAAACCAAATATGTGCAACAGGTGCAGCGAGCTCTATGTGTCCCATCCGTTCACGACGAACTTTTGTCAAGGTGACTTCAACACCACATTTTTCACACACAACGCCGCGATATTTCATGCGCTTATATTTACCGCACAAACATTCATAATCTTTTACAGGACCAAAAATACGCGCACAAAATAGTCCATCTCTCTCAGGCTTAAATGTACGATAATTTATTGTTTCTGGCTTTTTTACTTCACCAAATGACCAAGACCGAATCAACTCAGGACTTGCAATTCCAATCCGAAATTCATCAAAATTATGGGGAACTGAACCATTTTTCTTAAAGGCATTCATTAATTGAGTACTCATGCGTGACCCCTTATCCCTCATTAAGCCGTATACTTTACCTGATTAAATTCAACATCGAGACCTAAAGATTTAAGCTCTTTCAAGAGAACGTTAAAAGACTCTGGAACCCCTGCCTCGTAATTATCATCACCACGAATAATCGCTTCATAAACTTTCGTCCGTCCGATCACATCATCTGATTTAACCGTCAACATTTCCTGAAGTGTATAGGCGGCACCATAAGCTTCCAATGCCCAGACTTCCATTTCACCAAAACGTTGTCCTCCAAATTGAGCCTTACCGCCCAGAGGTTGTTGCGTCACAAGACTGTACGGACCGATAGACCGTGCGTGGATTTTATCGTCGACCAAGTGATGTAATTTCAACATGTAGATATACCCAACCGTCACAGGGCGATCAAAAAGCTCACCCGTTCGACCATCCACCAACATACATTGACCATCACTTGAAAGACCTGCTTGCTTTAAACATGCAACAATATCAGGTTCCCGTGCACCATCAAAAACGGGCGTTGCCATCGGAACACCAGGCCTTAAATTACGCGCAAGGTCTAAAAGACCCTCATCAGAAAGCGCATCAAGATCCTCTTGATCTTCTTTTTTGGTATAAATCGTTGCCAAATGTGTCCTGAGCCGTGTCGCTTCTTCTTTCTTGAGCGTTGTCGAAGACTCAAATTGCTTAAGCATCTCTCCAATTTGAAGCCCGAGACCCGCCGCCGCCCATCCAAGGTGCGTTTCTAGAACCTGTCCAACGTTCATACGGGAGGGAACACCGAGCGGGTTTAAAATAATGTCCACAGGGCGACCATCTTCAAGATAAGGCATGTCAGCTGCAGGAACAACCTTTGAAACAACGCCTTTGTTTCCATGGCGACCCGCCATTTTATCCCCTGGCTGAAGCTTTCTTTTAACAGCAATAAAAACTTTTACCATTTTCATAACACCTGGCGCAAGATCGTCTCCCTGACAAAGTTTTTCAACTTTATCATTAAAGCGTTCCTGGAGGGCTTCAATGCTTTCATCAATTTGACGTTTTAAAGCTTCAACACTCAACATGACTTGATCATCTTCAACAATGATTTGACGCCATTGCCCTTGTGTTAGGGATGCTAAAAGATCATCATCAACGAGAGCTCCTTTTTTCAGACCTTTTGGTCCACTAACGAGCTTTTGACCAAACAAGAAATCTTTAAGATGAGCATAAAAGCCACGCTCCAAAATAGCCCGCTCTGCATCTCTATCTTTTGCAAGACGATCAATTTCTTGACGTTCAATAACAATAGCACGTTCGTCTTTGTCAATACCACGACGCGAAAACACACGAACAGAAACAATTGTTCCGGAAACTCCGGGAGGAACGCGCAGAGATGTATCTCGAACATCCGTTGCTTTTTCTCCAAAAATGGCCCGTAAGAGTTTTTCTTCTGGCGTCATCGGGGATTCCCCCTTTGGCGTTACTTTTCCAACAAGAATATCGCCCGGCTTTACCTCTGCCCCAATAAAGACAATACCTGCTTCATCAAGATTCTTGAGACCTTCTTCTCCTATATTAGGAATATCACGGGTAATTTCTTCATTTCCAAGCTTCGTATCCCGCGCCATTACTTCAAATTCTTCAATATGAATTGAGGTAAAAACATCTTCAGAAACAATGCGCTCAGAGATAATGATAGAATCTTCAAAGTTATATCCATGCCATGGCATAAAGGCAACGAGGACATTTCGTCCCAAAGCCAACTCTCCAAAATCTGTCGCAGGACCATCTGCTAAAATATCACCCTTTCGAATAACATCGCCAAGCTTTACAAGAGATTTTTGGTTGATACACGTACTATGGTTGGACCGTTGAAACTTTTGGAGATTGTAAATATCAACACCCGGACTATCCGTAGACTTTTCTTCGGTTGCACGCACAACAATCCGACTTGCATCTGCTTGATCAACAACACCCGCACGCAAAGCGACGACAGTTGCACCAGAATCATGAGCCACGGGCCCTTCCATTCCTGTCCCCACAAGAGGCGCTTCAACACGAACTAATGGAACGGCTTGACGCTGCATGTTAGAGCCCATCAAAGCTCGGCTTGCATCATCGTTTTCTAAGAACGGAATTAAAGAAGCAGCAACCGATACAATCTGCTTGGGTGAAATATCAATCAAGTCAATATCGGTAGAAGCTGCGGTCACAAACTCAGATTTTTCACGGCACGTTACAAAATCATCCGCAATTTTGAAATCTTTTGTAAGGGACGTATTTGCCTGGGCAATAATGTGCTTTCCTTCTTCCATAGCAGAAAGATAAACAACTTCGTCTGTGACTTGCCCGTCAATCACCTTCCGGTAAGGCGTTTCTATAAACCCATATTTATTAATGCGAGCGTAGGTTGCAAGAGAGTTGATCAATCCAATATTTGGACCTTCTGGCGTTTCAATGGGGCATATGCGTCCATAATGGGTTGGATGAACGTCACGCACTTCAAAACTTGCACGATCACGTGTTAATCCGCCTGGCCCTAAAGCTGAAAGACGGCGTTTATGGGTAATTTCTGAGAGAGGATTGGTTTGATCCATAAATTGAGATAGCTGTGAGGATCCAAAAAACTCCCGAATGACCGCCACTACAGGTTTTGCATTAATAAGATCATGAGGCATCACCGTATCAATCTCAACAGAGCTCATCCTCTCCTTCACAGAACGCTCCATCCGAACAAGTCCAAGTCGGAATTGATTTTCAAGGAGCTCACCCACGGAACGAACCCGTCGGTTTGCAAGGTTGTCGATATCATCAATTTCTCCGCGACCATCTTTCAAATCAACTAAGACTTTCAAAATCTCGAGAATGTCTTCTTTTCGAAGGATTCTAACCGAATCTTCTGTTGTAAATCCAAGACGAGAATTCATTTTCACACGACCAACCGGTGAAAGATCGTATCGATCTTGATCAAAAAAGAGGTTATTAAAAAGAATTTCTGCCCCTTCAAGAGTGGGCGGCTCACCCGGACGCATAATACGATAAATATCAAGAAGAGCTTCTTCACGAGAATTATTCTTATCTGCCGCAAGTGTATTTCGGAGATAGGGCCCAATATTTACATGATCAATTGCCAATGTTGAAAGTTCTTTGAGGTTTACTTTCTCAAATTCCTTTAAAAGAACAGGTGTGATCTCTTCACCGGCTTCGGCATAGATTTCTCCAGTTTTTTCATTAATAACATCCACGGCAAGGTATTTTCCAACAACCTCATCCAAATCAAGTGATATCTTATTCAGCCCCTCTGAACTTAATTTTTTGGCTTGTCGGGCTGTTATTTTTGTTCCAGCCTCAAAAACAACTTCTCCAGTCTCAGAGTTCACAAGAGGTTTTTCAAGCTTAATTCCGCGCCAAGATTCAGGATTAAAAGGAAGTTCCCAGCCTTCACCCTTTCGCGTATAGAGAATTGTTTCATAGAAGAAATTCAGAATTTCATCTTTTGACATGCCCGTTATTTCTAGAGGGCTCAAAACACGATCTTCTTTTTTAGCCTTTTCACGCAAGGCTTCAGTTTCTGCACTATCTAAACACATTAAAAAGGTACTAACAGGTATTTTTCGTCTGCGATCTATACGAACTTGAACCAAATCTCTTGGATCAAACTCAAAATCAAGCCATGAACCTCTATAGGGAATAACGCGCGCAGCAAAAAGATACTTCCCTGAAGAATGTGTCTTTCCACCATCGTGATCAAAAAATACACCAGGAGAACGATGCATTTGCGATACAATAACGCGCTCTGTACCATTAATAACAAATGTTCCGTTATCGGTCATCAGGGGAATATCCCCCATATAAACGTCTTGCTCCTTAATATCTCGAACAGATTTTACGCCAGAGTCAGGATCAACATCCCAAACAACAAGACGCAGAGTTACTTTCAGAGGAACCGAATAGGTCATATCTCTTTGTCGACATTCTTCAACATCATACTTTATAGAGCCAAATTCGTATCTCACAAATTCTAGTTGAGCACGCCCTGAAAAATCTGAAATTGGAAATCCAGACTTTAAAACAGCCTGAAGTCCAGCATCTAGACGCTTATCAGGACGGGTATACATTTGCAAAAAGCTCTCATAGGACGACTTTTGCACCTCAATTAAGTTTGGCATGGGAGCAACTTCAGGAATCTGTCCAAAGCTTTTACGAAAACGCTTACGCTCAGTGAATGATCGTGACATGGATATACACCTTCGATAAAATGTCTTAACTGCTTCGTTTTTTAAAAAAGATCTCTAGACTTTCCATAAATTTTGAACCCCTTAAATAATCAAACAAGGTGTCAATTCTCTTAAAAATCTAAAATCTCTCCTTCAAAAAATTCATGCGACAAAAGGAGAGGTAAACACCTCTCCTCTTTTCTTGATCGGATTTCTTAGAAAGTACTTTTATATATCATCAGATTCTAAATACACTTCTTAACTGTTTTTACAAACTTAAAAGAAACTTATCTTTCTATCCCAAGATATTTTCTTAAAAAGCTTACTTTCTAATTTATCCGTCAACGGAAGCAAGAAAACTTTCTTGCTTTTTATTTTGCTTTAAAATAATTACTTAACTTCTACAACAGCGCCGACGCCTTCAAGAAGCTTTTTCATTTTTTCTGCATCATCCTTATTTAAGGCTTCTTTAACAACCTTTGGTGCCCCAGGTGTTGCAGCTTCAACGAGATCTTTCGCTTCTTTTAAGCCAAGGCCTGTAATTGTTCTAACTTCCTTAATAACATTAATTTTGTTAGGACCAGCTTCTTTTAAAAGAACATCAAATTCAGTTTTTACTTCTGCTTCAGGAACAGCAGCTGTCGCAGCTGCTGCAACAGCAACAGGAGCCGCAGCGGAAACGCCCCATTTTTCTTCAAGCATTTTACTTAATTCAGCTGCTTCTAAAACGGTAAGCTTGGATAATTCATCAACAATCTTGTCTAACTGAGCCATGAGTACTCTCCTTTATAATCATCAAAAATAAATACATCAAAAACGGACTTAAGCGGCCTCTTTTGTTGCATATGCATTTAAAACACGTGCCAACTGAGCAGCTGGCGCTTGCATTAATGTCGCCACACGCGTTGCAGGAGTCACTAAAACTCCAACAATTTTTCCGCGCAATTCGTCGAGAGAAGGTAACAACGCGAGCTGTTTAACGCCTTCTGCATCTAGAAGTTCTCCATTAAGACATCCTCCTACAATTGAAAATTTTTCATTTGTAGACGCATATTTAACAGAAATTTTTGCAGCGGCAATTGGATCCTCAGAAAAAGCCAAAGCCATTGGCCCTGAAAACATACTTTCAAGCCCTTCAAACTTTGTTCCTTTTACGGCCAATCGCGCTAAGGTATTCTTTGTTACCCGATAAAAAGACTCTCCAAGGCGCATTGTATTACGCAAATCACGAGATTCCGCAACTGTAAGACCTGTTTGCTGTGTGACAACAACCAGCCCTGCATGACTCAACGCATCTCGAAGAGAAACAACAAATTGTTCTTTCGTCGCACGATCCATGGATATCTCCACTAACTTTGATTGGGTTTTAACCAATCCAAGCGAGACAAAAAGTCTCTTTGTTAAATCCATACTAGAGCAAGGTTTACTCATGTCCCAGATGATCTTTAAAGATCAATTCCGTCTCCTGCAGGCTAAAGTGCTTGGCACTTTGCTTAAAGATTTCTCTACCCACACTCTTGGACAGTAACGTCACGAGCCCATAGTCACCAAAAAAACAACAGAAAAACCATTCTGTTATCTTTATTTTACATTTCCAGAAAATTAATTCTTAAAACATTGTGCTTATATACAGAAACAAAACATAAATTGCAAGCCTCTCTTTAAAAGCATTTTTTAAAAGGCTTTCCAAGCACTTCAAATATGGAAAGCCTTCTTTAAAAAATTTAAGAATTCCTTACTTCTGAAAGATCTATTTTAACACCAATTCCCATCGTTGAACTTAAGGAAGATTTCAAAACATAGGATCCTTTTATTCCTTGTGGTTTCAGCTTTAAAAGCGCATCAAATAAAGCTTTTGTATTCTCCTCGAGATTTTTCTCAGAAAAACTCGCTTTTCCAATTCCGGCATGGACAACGCCTCCGCGATCAGCTCGAAACTCTACCTGTCCAGCTTTACAAGCTTTAACAGCTGCAGCAACATCCATCGTGACCGTCCCTAATTTAGGGTTTGGCATGAGTCCACGCGGACCTAAAGCTTTTCCAAGGCGTCCCACAAGGACCATCATGTCGGGCGTTGCAATGCAACGATCAAAGTCCATGCGACCCTTTAAAATTTCTTCCACGAGCTCTTCCTCACCGACAATGTCCGCACCTGCTGCACGTGCCTCATCTGCCTTTGCAGCACGGGCAAAAACAACAACCCGTAAAGTTTTTCCTGTTCCATGAGGCAGTTGAACTACACCACGGACAGACTGCTCGGACTTACGAGGATCCACATTTAGATTAACAGAAACATCAACTGTTTCATCAAATTTCGCTGTTGCTCTTGACTTAACAAGCTTCACAGCTTCGGTCAAGGAATATGTCGCCATAGGATCTATGCCTTCATAAGCCTTTCTTAATCGTTTTCCCATATGTGCCATCTTCTTACTCCACCACTTCAATATTCATTGAACGCGCTGACCCAATAATCATCTGAACAGCTCCATCAAGATCGTTCGCATTTAAGTCAGGCATTTTTTTCTCAGCAATTTCACGAATCTGGGTCATTGTTACTTTTCCCACAGAATCACCACGACCTGGTGTGGTTGACCCTTTTTTAATATTCGCTGCTTTTTTTAAGAAAAATGATACAGGGGGTGTTTTTGTAATAAAGCTAAAAGTACGATCCGCATACGCTGTAATAACAACAGGAAGGGGGGTTCCAGCTTCAACGCCCTGCGTTTGGGCATTAAACGCTTTACAAAACTCCATAATGTTCAAGCCACGTTGACCCAACGCCGGCCCAATAGGCGGGGATGGGTTTGCTTGACCTGCCGGAACTTGCAGTTTTATATAACCAGCAATTTTTTTTGCCATAAGTCTTCTCCACTCATAAATAAATAAATATTTAAAGGATTTACTCTACTTCCTTTAAACACGGGTGTTAGCGGTTCCAAGGTCTCCCTCTTACGATTCTGGCCGAATCTCCCGCAAAAAAAACAAAAGTTTCCTTCTGTTATTTTACTTTTTCAACCTGGGAAAATTCCAAATCTACCGGGGTTGAACGTCCAAAAATTGAGACAGCAACTTTAAGACGTGATTTTTCTTCATCAACTTCTTCAACAATTCCATTAAATGAGCTAAAGGGTCCATCACAGACACGAACTTGCTCTCCAATCTCAAAAATAATAGAGGTTTTTGGTTTTTCAGCACGTTCTTCCACTTGCTTAATAATCCGCAAAGCTTCTTCTTCCGTGATAGGGCATGGTTTTCCACGCGCTCCCAAAAAACCATTTACTTTAGGAATACCTTGAATTAAATGCCAAGTGTCTTCCGTTAAAATCATTTTAACAAGAATATATCCCGGAAAAAACTTTCTTTCTGTCCCAACTTTTACGCCCCGCCTGATTTCAATAATCTCTTCTGTCGGAACAAGGATTTCAACGATACTCTCTCCATACCCCTTTTTTTGAGCCTGTTCTCGTATCGTTTGGGCCACCTTCTTTTCAGATCCAGAATGGGCCTGAACAATGTACCACATAGGGTTTTGTCCTTGGGACATCTTTCTTAGCCTTCCACATTTAAAATAAAACGAACAATTCGAGATAAAACCTGATCAACCCCCAAGAAGAAAAGTGCCATCACAAAAACCATGATCATAACCATAATGGTTGTAATCACTGTTTCATTCCGCGTTGGCCATGTTACTTTTGAAATTTCTTGTCGCACCTGACGAACAAAGATAAACGGGTTAAGCATTAAAAAATCCTTTACGAGGCTTTATTTAAAAAATCATTCCCTATTTGCCAAATTTCAGATCTAAAAGTCAAGACTTTCGACAAGAGAAAAAGTTTCCCTCCTCATTTTGAAAACAGACCAATAGCCCCTCTTTTAACATTTAGCTTCAAATTTCACATCATCGTTTCTCATTTGTGCCTTTAAATAAAATTCAAAGACACTTAAATCATCTTATGTTTGTAAATAAAAATTTATGATTTTTATTTACAAAATATGGCAGGAGCGGAGGGGGTCGAACCCTCAACCCCCGGTTTTGGAGACCGGTACTCTAGCCAATTGAGCTACGCTCCTAAAAAACTTAAAGAAGACCCAAGGAAAAAAGAACTTAACCTATCTTTCTCCCTTGGTCTACTTATTTAACTTACGCAATAATTTTAGAGACAACACCGGCCCCAACGGTACGACCACCTTCACGAATTGCAAAGCGAAGCCCTTCGTCCATAGCAATTGGTGCAAT
>NCGZ01000056.1 GCA_002257235.1 Alphaproteobacteria bacterium 16-39-46 | reverse complement strand
TAAACAAAAATTACAAAAATTGGCTGTGTCTTTCAACTCTATTTTTTATGGTGATATAAGATTCAAATTTTTACGCCATGAAAAGTTGAGAATCGCGTTTTTACTAAGTAATTAAGCAATAAAAAGAAGCATAATTTTATAAAAAACCAATAAATATAATATTTATAAGTTTCTTCTTCCCCATACAAGGAATACGCAATGTCGCTTTTCAAAAAAACATTCTTAACCATCAGTTTTATTTGTCTTTTTTGCATCTCTCTCCTATGCAAAAGGGCAGCAGAATGTTTCAATTGATTTTATGAAGGCTGTTTGCACCCTTAAAGATGACTATACGGGACAGACCATTCTCGAAAACCAAGCAACGGTCTTAACAGCTTCTGGAATCTCTCAACTCCAAAAATCCACCCAAGAGTTTTTTCCAAAATCTCAGACAATCGACGTCGTTGAGGCCTATGTTCTTCATTCAGATGGCACAAAAATCATGGTGGAGCCTGACAATATTTTTACGCGGCCATCAGCAGAATCCCAAGATGCACCCGGATTTACAAGTTCTCTAACAACAACCGTTGTTTTTCCACAGCTTCGCTTGGGAAGTCAAACCTACATCAAATGGAAATTAAAGCAGCTTAAACCAAGCGTTTTAGGATTTGATCAGATTATTTCTCCTCCCTTTGAATCAGGGATAAAAAACCTTGAGGTTCTCTTTATTCTTCCAAAGACATTGAAATTAGCCTGGAAAGAAAGAGGAGGCTTCATCGTTCAAGATACGATTCAGGACTCTATGCGTCACATCCATGCAAAAATTAAAAATGTTCCTCCTCAAACATCCCAAGTTGACATGGCTAGTTCCTTAGGCTTTTCTCCTATTTTTGTCATCTCTGCTATTCCAAGCTGGGAAGAATTAGGAGCACGTCTTTATCAAGAAAGTATCAACACAGACGATTTAACATCTCAAATTCAAGAACTTTCACAAAAAATTGTTCAAGATAAAACAGGAAAAGAAGCCGCTGAAGCCATCTATAATTGGGTTGCCGAAAATATTCAGTATGTTGCCGTCTATTTAAATGCACAAGAAGGCTATATAGCTCACCGAGCAGAAGAAATTTTAAAAAATGGATATGGCGATTGCAAAGATCATGTCACTCTCATGCAGGCTCTCCTCAAAGCCCAGAACATAGAAAGTTATGGTGTCCTTGTGAATTGGGGAAATCTCTACACACCTCTCCCTCTTCCTGCTGCTGAGCAGTTTGACCATGAGATGATTTATCTGCCAGAGTATGATCTCTTTGCAAACCCAACAGACTCAAAGGCTTCCTTTGGAATTCTTGGGGAGGGTCTTGATGGAAAGTTTGTTGTCATTGCAACACCAGAAGGCAAGACAGCTTACCTTCCAACACCGACCCCGCAAGAAAGTGTTTACAAAAATACGAATACGCTCTCCCTTCTTTCAGATGGCACCATTAAAGGAAAGAATATCATAACCACAACAGGATTTGCGAACGATGCTATGAGACAGGGTTTTTCAAACACTTCTCTTGAAGCAATGTCTGAAAAACTTATGAGTGAGACCGAAATGGGAGGATATGGTAATTTTACCTTGTCAGGCCCTCCTGCTGACCTCTCTAAACCCTTTATTATCTCGGGAGAATGGACAAGTCCGGAAGCTTTTTCCATGGACAAGTCTGTTTATTTCCAGATCCCCATCGGATTGAATCCTTTAAACCAACAGCAGATAGATCGTGCCATTACGCCTCATACACGAAAGTATCCCTTTATCACGTTCCCTCTTCAATATACGTGCACCTATACCTTCGAAATTCCTGAGGGTTACGCTCTCACTCATCTTCCTTCCAACATAACTCTGGATACCCCTGAGGGGTCTTATAAAAGCTCCTCTGTGAAAAAAGGAGAGAAGAACCTCTTTGTTGAAAGAACCCTTATCATCAACAAGCCTTACCTGTCTGCAGAAGAATATGAGTCTTTGCGATCTGTCTTTTATAAATTTCGAAATGATGCACGCTCAATTTTCGTGATGACACGAAAATAATCTTATAGATAATGAATTCTAAATCGTTTTCAAACATAATAAAATAAACATTTATTTAAGAAATAATATATTTTTTTATAACATTATATACAAATTAATTGAATAAATATAAAAAATTATAATAATAACTAACAAAAAAAACAAGTTGACTCTATTTTAAAATAATTTTACTCTTTCAGAGAATTATTTTAATTTTTGAAAATTTAGTTTCAAAAAATGTTTCCATCTCGTTTATTTTTAAAAGTTTCCTTAAAATGAAAAAGAAAGTCCTTTTTGCAAGCTGCATCGGCAGCACTCTTGAGATGTTTGACTTCTACATCTATGCTGCCTTTTTTAATATCATGGCATCTACCTTCTTTCCAACTGAAAATAAAATACTGAGCTTATTTATTAGTGTTGGAGGATTTGGAATTGGCTTGGTCATGAGACCTATAGGAGCTCTTATCTTTGGATATTTTGGAGACATTTTTGGACGCAAAAACACACTCGCCTTCACCTTAATCTTAATGAGTTTTCCAACTTTTATCATTGGGATTCTTCCGTCTTATGCTGACTGTGGAATAATTGCACCTCTTATTGTCATTTCAGGAAGACTCATTCAAGGAGTTTGTTATGGTGGAGAGATCAACGGGGCCTTTATTTTTGCGCTTGAACATATGCCAAAAAACCAAGGGTTTGCTGCAGGCCTTATAATTGCTTCGTGTGTGTGTGGAATCTTAATTGCAACTATTTTGAGCCATGTAACACAACTTCCAGGAATGCCAAGCTGGGCTTGGAGAATCCCTTTTTGGATGGGAGGAGCTGTTGGAGTAGTTGGCTATTTTATTCGTAGAAATCTTATTGAAAGCGATGAATTCCTGAGAGCTTTCTCAAAAGCGAAAATCCCTCTTTTTACCATCCTTTACAGACGAAAAGCTGCTTGTTTTTTATGTTTTTCTGTTGGAGCTCTCATCGGAGGGTTCTTTTATATTGATTTTGGATTTTTAAACATTTACCTCTCTCGTTACTGCCATTTATCTCCAGGCGATACTTGGAAATTAAATATGTGCTCAACGTTATCATTTATCATCGCCAGCCCTTTGTATGGTCTCTTGTATGATCGCATCAAACCTTCCTTATTTTTAAGGAACATGAGTTATGGTCTTTTTTTTGGAATAATTCCCATTTTTTGGCTTCTTTTATCTGGCATTCCGTTTCTTTTTATATTAGGCGGTATTGCATTAGGAATTTGTACAGCAAGTATTTCAACAGTCGGCTTCGTTGTCATGCAAAATCTCTTCCCCGTCAAAGAACGATACAGCGGGATTTCCTTTTTCTACTGCCTTGGAATTGCCCTTTGTGGTGGAATTGCCCCCATTTTATATATGGATGCCATTGAAATTTATAAAGAAAGTTTATTTTTTCCAGCGTACTGTCTCATGTGTCTGGTGAGTTTATTTTATGGAGCCCTCAAAATCAATAACACCACTAAGAATTTAAAAATAAAAAAAGAACAAATCTTCTTAAACAAAATAAAAAAAGCAGGATAAAGAAGACATTTTTCCGATTTGAAAAAAGAACCCGCCTCAACAAATCTTAAGGCGGGTTTAAGTTAGTCCCTCAAACATGAGAGACGGGAGAAATCAAAGGCCAATTGCTTGCGCATTCAAAGCAGATAAAAATGAAAAATCTTTCTCATTAAAGGTTTTTATATGCTTAGAGATTAGATTATAACGAATATATCTTTGCTCCTCTCTCAAAAAGAGAATCATACGATCCAGGACCACAAACAACCCCAAAACGTCTTCTGGAAACAAGGGTTCAATTTTTTTAAGAGGCAAGTTAAACATTGAAAAATCCACAGAATACAAGAAATCCCACGAAACTTTTAAATGTTCTTGGTCGATACAGTTTAAAAACTCCTTAAGAGATCCTAAAGAAAGACTTGTATCCTCCTCATCTTGAATTGCAAGATCTCTCACGTCGATTAAATTGCAGAGATTTTTAAGTTCTTTTTGAGTTTCTTCCTCGTCCCAATAACTTGGTTCTTTTTCAGAAATGGACAAAATTTTATTGAAGCGTGACCATCCCTTATCTGAAACAGACGAACAAAAATTAATCGCATAATCGAGGTTCTTTAAGTGTACCTCTACCTCACTCACAAATCTTTTTTGCGTAAATTCTTCAAAACAGCATAGTGCACCCATATTTATTTTCCTTCCCTTAAATTAATAGAAAATTTAATTTTTTACTTGGTATTTTTCCTAACGTGTGGTACAGAATTATGTATCACATTTATTGTGATATAAGATGAAGCTCACATAATGTCAATATTAATTTTTACTATAGACAATTTTTCTTAAAATCTTATAGTTTAAGGGGGGAAGTTGTGATGACTGTTTCTAACGAAAAAGTAGAAAGATTTGAATTGATTCTAAACAGGCTTCTTAGAAGTTTTATTCCGAGCGTGAATCTCTTGATGATTTTTCAAGGGGTTAGTTTCTTTATTCAATCATGTTATCTATTTATTTAGGAAAAAATTATGTCTCACCTTCAAAACTACATTCGGAAAAAACTTGAAGAAAAAAATATGTCTATCAATGCGCTTGAGCGCGTCGCTGGGTTAAAGGCAAATGCTGTCCATAATATTCTCAAAGGGGCCTCTAGAAACCCTAAAAAAGAGACTTTACTTGCCATTGCATCAACATTTGAATGTTCCGTAAAAGATCTAACAGAAGGTGTCGATGAAACAGATGTTATCTCATCTTCCAACACTCAAACTAAGACCTCTTTAGAAACAAACCCTCCTTGGGATCCAGGCCTTTATTCAAAAATTATAGAAACTTTAACCACCCTTCTTTCCGATAAAGCCATACTTCCTCCAACAAAAAAAATTCATTCTCTCATCTGGGAAATTTATCTTTACTCTCTTTCCCATGAAGATCGAAAAGTTGACCCACGCTTTGTTGAATGGTTTGTCAACAAGTACTCTTAATCTCGTGGCTCTTTTTTATTTGGATTTAAAAAGATTTATTATGTTAAGGCCAGAATAAATTTTTGCCTCCGTTTCCAACGAATTTTTTATAATAATTTCAGTGATATTAAACGCCCCTCTTTTGTCTGCCCTCACAATTGACCACCCAAGAGAATGAGCCGCTTTAAACAGATTCTCTTGGCTGGGATCAACAAGAAAATTTTCTTCATACTTCGAAGACATAACATCGAGCTGCTTTAAATGACTTTCAGATAAAATAAATCCATTATCTTCTATAATAAGTTTTGAGACATTTAATCTTGTTTCAAGCTTAAGCGTTATGAGACCATTGGGAGGAACACGAAAAATACAATCTTTTAAAACAAAATAAACAACATAATATAAGATAGAAAGTTCTCCGCAAATTAAAAAATCCCTTCCCTTAATCGATATCTTAATATTATTTTCTGTCAACTCTTCAGAAAAACTCATGACTATTTCTTGAACTGTTTTGCTGAGTGAAAGTTTTACGACTCTTGAACGAAGTTCTAACTTTTTTAAACTCTCAGAGAATTTTTCAAGAGCCGCCTCAACTTCTTGGTCTTTGCATTTTGTTATAAATGCCTCTTGAACAGGTTGTAATCCTCTCAAAAATTCTTTTGAAAAGGGAAATATTTTTTTTAAAATACTCTCTCTTCCTTCATTCGAAAGCTTTTGAACAGAGTATTTTTTTTGAAGAATTAAGTTGTCTTGCTGTATTTTTTCAAATTTAACATTCGACAACGAAAATTTTTTCAAAAGTTCCTCATATTTATTCTTGTTTTTTTCATCAATTATATTGGTTAATTTAAGAACATTAAGCATGAAAGCACCTAATCCAATACCCACAAACAGAAGACAACAAAACAATAAACCCAGACGATTACAAAGAAAAAAATGGCCCCAAGAACATGTATAGGTCAGAGAGAGATAATTTAACAATTCTTCAGAGGATACAACAAAAGAATCCGACTTATTTCTGAGCTCCAAATCAATACATTTAAGCCCTGCATGCTCTACAAATTCTTTAAGATCTTGACTTATAAAAAGGATACAAGGGCAATTTTCCTCATAGAAGTACCCTTTCGCAAAATATAACTTTTGATCTTTATAAAAAATTTTAAATTTATCGATTTCAAAGTAACATCTTTCAATAATTTCTTTTGGAATAAATTTCTCTTGTATAAATCCATGTTTATTATAAATATGCTTTTCTTTCCCCACGAGAAGAGCCGTATAAAGAGAATAGGTATGAGGATTAGATTTTACAAAGAAATTAAGTCCTGAGTTTTCATATAATTTAATTAAATTCTTTTTATCGGGTGTAAAAGATTCAAAATTCCATATGAGATTCAAGTCTGAATCTATTAATTTTTCGAATTCATTAATCTTTTCACAAATAACCTGCCGAGCCTCTTTAAAGTCTTCTTTTTTGTTTTTCTCATATGAGATAAGAGATTCACTCAAAAAACAAATGACAATCGAAATTGCCAAGAACAAAGACCATAAAGACGCTTTCAGTTTAATTTTAAGGGGATCACGGGCCATACTAATGTCTCTACAAAGAATTCGATCTTCTTATAAGTTTTTGTATAAACAAACAAAATATCCTAAATTTTTTCTTCAGATCGTAAAAAAACAAATTTTTAAGAAACGTCCCTTTTTAAGATCCAGAAATGCCTCATACTAAATTTCCCTGATAAGGTTCCTGCCTAGCCCAGGCTCCTCTTCGCTCTAATCGCTCTACTTCCACATCTCTTAAAAATACTACTATGTATATTTAAAGTTCATCTATTGTCAATAGACATACTTTAGAATCAATTTTTAATGATTTTAGACAAACTGTAAGTATATTTATTTATCAACATGATATGCATTATTCATCAGTGGTTATAATCGATTTTGAAATTCCTAAAGCTTTTTTTTGGCCACTCTTGAAAGGATGCCTCATGGAAATGCACCCATTTTCTGGAAAACATTTTATTTGAAATAATCACTTGCTTCAACAACAAACATCTTCTGAAGTCTTTCAAAGGCAGGATCTTTTTGATTTAAAAGATCCAGATATTTTTCATAAGAAATCTTGCCATTTTTTATATATCTTGCAGCTATCGAAACGTCCAAGGGAAATCGAGGAATTTGATTTAGAAAACGAAGGGCTTCTTCTTTTTTTTCAAGATCTAATTCTTGGGGAAAAAAATCAAATAAAATTGAGGAAAAAAGGGTTAATGCCTCTTCCTTTTGAAGTTCTCCAACTTTAATAATATCTTCAGGTTTTATATAAGAAGTGTTTTTTATATTTTCGTCACGGGTTACTAAAATAACTTTTCCACCCCCCCAAAGGGTCTCATCTTGAGGAAAATAGTTTTCAATTTCAGAAAAATTTGTAACATTGTCATAAATAAGAAGCCAATTTTTTTGCTCTTTAAGAATTTTTCTTACAAAAGAAAAAAGAGAGTGATTCCTAGTCTCTGGATTTTCAATCGTTTCGATCTGGAGAAGCTCTTCTTTCTCTGATTTTGTTTCTGCTAAAGAATAGGCAAAATCTCTAAAAGAGCGTGCTAAAGTTTCCTTAGTTTCAGCATTAAGCTCCCAGACAGTTCTGTCATGCTGAGAGTATCCATAGTACCGGGCAAGAACTGTTTTTCCACTTCCCTTCTCTCCCACCAGTGCAATAACATCAATTTTTTGAGATGTCTCATTTGTTTTATTTTTCTCCTCTATCTGCGAGAGAAGCTGAGGCCTTTTAAGAAGTGTATTTTCCTTTGGAATAACCAAATCTGCCTTAACATTTTTAAACACATACGCTGGCTTATAGGACTCTTTATAAAGAAAAGCGAGGGCACTTAGAATTAGCCCAAAGCAAAAAAGCGCATAAATTTTTCTTTTTAACTGAATAGAATAAAAAAACATTTTAAATCTCTTAAATCTTTCTTACTATCGTTGAGAATCTCTGTCTTTTTATAGAACTGAGATTCAAGAAGATATATATTTTCCAATTAATAATTTTATTTAAATTTTAAAAAGAAATTATATATCTATTTTCATACAAATACCGCACCTAACAATTTTTTATCTTTTTCTCAAAATTTTAATATAACGCTTACTTTCATTCAAAATTTCTCGCTCATCTCAATTTTATTACAAGGTCAAATTCTCTAATTTGCTTTTAACCCGAGTCAAATGCGGAAAATTTTCTGGAAAGTGAGTCGTGATTAGTTCCAAAGCTTGAGTCAGAAATTGAAGAGCTTCTTCTTTAAGCTGCTGAGCCAGCTCTCTCTCATTTTCTCTAAATTTTCTCTCATAAAGCTTTAAATATAGATCAGATAAATCTTCAAGAGTCCTATAAGCCTCTGGATGATTATTGTTTATAAATATAGAAAGGGATTCCTTTAGAAATTTTTCAGAAGAGTCAAATTTTTCCGTCAAAAGATCAAGCTCTCCTAATGTCTCGAGAACATATGCCGTTTCAAGATGATCTCTTCCATAATTCATTTCAAAAATTGGAAGGGCTTTTTCAAGATATTCACGCGCTTTTTGATAGTCGCCAAGCCTCATATAAGCTTTTCCAAGGAAGGCAATCACACGTACAACTGTGTAATGAGTTTCAGGATAAAGATCGGGGTTTCCTTTATAAATATTGATACACTCTTCAAGAATTTCGCGTGCTTTTTTAAAGTCGCCCTTCTCGATATAAGCATTTCCAAGATAAAGCGCTGCCCAACACTTGCAATAGGGGTCCTCTGGAAAATACTCCTTATAAATTTGAACACTTTCATTCAGGAGATTTATGGCTTTTTCATAGTCCCCAAGATAAATGTAAACATTTCCTAAGGCCACAAAGGTCCAACCCATTTTAAAATTCCGTCCAAAGGCCTTCTTATAAATTTCATAACTCTCCTCTAGGGCTTTTTTTGCGAGTTCATATTTCCCTTGTTCTTGATAAACACGCCCCAGAAAAGCCAATGAACGCCCTAACCCTGCAAAATCATTTGGAAAATCATGTCGATAAACATCGCAGGCTTTTTGAGAAAACTTCTGTGCTTGTTTATAGTCACCCAAATCATCATACATCATTCCTAAAAAAGAGAGTGATGATGCTGCCTTAGCCGTTTTTTCTGAGAGGTTTTTACTATATTTTGAGACGATATTGTCGGCCGTTTCTTTTAATTTTTTTATGTCACTTGTCTCACTATAAATAAGACCCAACGCTATCAAGTCGTTAAAATTATTTTTATTTTTAAAATCCTGTTCTTCACCCAAAGAATTTATATTCTTTTCTAGAATTTTTTGGGCTTCTTTATACGCAGATTCACTCGAATAATAATACATATGTCCAAGCATACTTCTCAAAATATAAAGATCTTCTTTTGCCAATAAATGCTCATAAGAGAGTAGTTTTTTACAGTGTCTCATCATTGTTTGAATAATAACGACATCTTCTTTATCAATGATTGCATCAACATAAGCTTCTATTGTATCAACAACCTTTTTAATCACAGAATCATTTTTCACCAAATTTAATACATGCGTCAGATGATTCAAACTTATCTCCTGCGTACTGCGATGCATAGAAAGCGTTGGAAGTGGGCTCAAAGAACCAAGATTCCCTGAAGAAACAAAAGAATATTTATGGAGTGCATGAATAAAATCTTCCACGATCGTTTCATTTTTTGCAGTTTTTAACAACTCTACAGGAATATGTTGAGAATCAAGAAGACACATTAAGACAAGAAGATCTTTAAATTCGGGATTCATCCCCATTAAATGCTCTAAAGAAAGACTAATAATTTTATGTCGTGTTTTTGTATAATCTGAAGCTTCTTTCAAAAGTTGTTCATGGGTATTTTCAAAATCTTCATTTGAATGCTTAATTAACTCTAAGTATTTTTCAAAGGAAATATTACCATTTTTTATATAACGGGCAGCAAGAGATACATCCAAAGGAAAGGGAGGAATATATTCCAAAAATTTAACGGTTTTTTCTTTTTCTTCTTCTGACATCTTATTGAAAGGCACATCAAACAAAATACTCGAGAACAATTTCAAGGCCTCTTCCGGTTGAAGCTCTCCCACTTCAATGATATTTTCAGACTTTATATAACTTGTATTATTAATGTTACTGTCACGGGTTGTTAAAATAACCTTTCCGTGTCCCCATACATCTGGATCTTGCGGAAAGTAGTTTTTGATTTCGGCAAAATTTTCAACATTATCATAAATAAGAACCCAATTCCTTTTCTCTTTAAGAGCTTCTTTTACAAAAGAAAGAATCTGTTTTTCTTTTTCTTGGGGATCTGAAATTTTTTGGATAAATTCAAGATTTTCTTTTTGCTTTTTTGTCTTCGCTAAAGAGTAAGCTAAGTCATTAAAGGAGGTCATCAAGGTTTCTTTATTTTCTGCACTTAACTCCCATACAACGGCATCATGTTGCATATGGCCATAGTACCTTGCAAGCGTTGTTTTACCAACTCCTCCCATTCCAACAAGACCCACAAGAGCAACTGTTTGGATTCCCTTTTCGCCACTCATCTTTTCGTCTATTTTACAAACCAAATCAAGTCTCTTGAGCAGCGTGTTCTCTGTGGGAAGAATCAAATCTGATTTGATATTTTTTTCTTGTGGCGACAGCATATATAGACCAAAAGAGCCGCTTATTACAAAAAATAGAATAATTGATATCAGGATCTTTTTAGAAATGCGCGGAGAGGAAGACCCCAACGCTTCTTTGTTTCCGGGAGATGCGAAAGAAGCAGACTTTAAAGAAAGAATACCTACCTGAGGTGCATAATGCTTTAATTTATAGCTGGCCTCAAAGCTCGTAATAATTGCATCAAGAGAAACTGTTGGAAGAATTTTCTTGAGCACTTCAAAAAAGGAATCATAATAATTTTTTTGCTGATCTTCTGTTGGAGTCTTAGAGCTTTCTTGGGATGGCTCAAAAATATCCGTCTTTTTAACCAAAATCGGGGTAATATTTTCAAGTCCTTGATCCTCTTCTTTATTTTTAGAGTCTTCATAAGGCATAACATAAAACGTCGGAATCGAAAAACTTCCTTCTTTTTTCTTCATTAAATTAGAAATAGAATCCTCATTTTCCAATTTTTTCCGAGAAATATGAATTCCAGCTTGTCCAAGGTTCTTTTCAAATTCGGACAAGAAACCCGTGACTGAAGGATCTTTATCATAAATTTCCTTAAAAACAATTAAACAAGAAGGAGCCTGTTTTCCAACAAGTTGTGAAACTTCTTTTAGTTTTTTGATAAAATCTGCATGAATCGCAATAATTTGATAATGATATCTAAAAAAGGGAAGACTACCCGACTGTTCAATGCAATTTATAATTCCTTCACGAGAATTACAGGAGAGTTTTTGCATAATATTACGAATATGATTATCAATGGTCTTCACGGAATTGGAAAGAATCCCTGCTATTTCTTTCACACGACGACCCGTTAAAATGCAAGAAATCACATCCAATTCTTTTGGCGTGAAGTCAACATTTTTTGTCATTTTAAAGTATTTATTATAATTACCATCTAAAAAATTGAATGTTATCGGCATTTTCATATTTTATAAACTCTTGCAGTTAATAAACTTATCTTAAAAACTTACTTCATGATGTCGAGATGTACGAATAAAATTTCTCAGCTAGATTATAATCAAAAACATTAATTAGGTATTATGAAGTATGTTTCTATGGAACGAGATACCCTAACTTCCCATACCAATATTAATTTTGTCAAGCCTGTTAATTTTTTATGTATCACTTTGTTTCTTTTAGGAAAAAATAAACCCTTTAAAAAGGCTCTCTGATCTATCTCTCAAAATTCAAAAAAATTATTTCATGTCACCTCCCTCCAATCTCAAGCTCTTTTAACGAAAACTACAGTCTTCCTCTCTGCCAAATTGTAATCCCTCGATGCCCGCTCATTCAAAAAGTTCCGCTAAAAAATTGGACTTTTTGATTTTCGAGTATGTTGCCTTTGTGCTTTGGGATGGTTACATATTTTTTCTAACAATTACTGACGCTGGATCTTTAATATAATGATTACTTTTCAAAAACATTTCCTCATTCCTTAATTCTGAGAATTACACCTATTTAACGTCCATATGCTGAACAAACCATTCTTTTAAGAGATCAGAGACGTCATCAAAAAACCCTTCAAAGCTATGTGTAGCTTGTGGAATAACCTTAATCTCAGAATCGGACTGAGGCAAGTAAGCCTTTCCTGTTTTAGAAATCTCATAAAGATTTTTCTCAACATCATCTCTCTGCCCATGAATCATGAGAACGGGGCATTTAATAGTCCTTAAAAGCTTTTCCTGGCTTGCCTCTTCTAATTCAGAAATCAGAGCTTGATCCACTTCAACAAAAGATCGGTAAGCCCCTTGTGTAATGGGTTCGATTGTTGTTCCTTTTATTTTTAAATCCTCTAATTGTGCCTCCGTAAAGGCAACTCTTAAATTAAACGGGCCCGTCAGACCTCCTGTCATGGCAATTGTTTTTACCTGAGGCGTATAGGCACTGAGACATACAAATCCCCCCAGGCTGTGTCCATAAAGACCAATCTGAGAATATCCTTTTGACTGTACAAATCGAATTGCAGCGTGAAGGTCCTCGATTTCTTTAGAAACAGTGATGGTATCATTATCACTTTCCCCACATCCTGAAAAGTCAAACGCAAGAACAGCAAAGCCAATAGAGTTTAAGTCTTGGGAGAATTTTGTGATTTTCTCGGCTGTCTTATCTCTCGCAAATCCATGCGTCATAATAATGACGAGATAGAGATGCCCTCTCAGTTTTTTATGTCGCGTATTTGTAAAGAGCACATTTTCAGGCATTTTTAAAAAACCCTTATTTTTAATAAAAATGAAGCCTAGAAATTTTCATAAAAATCTTCAAGACCCTTAATTATATATTGAAGCACACCCAAATTCCATTAAAGCAGTTCCCAACAAAAAATTTCTTTTTTTCTCATTTTCAAGGATTTTATTTTTATTATTTTTTATATTTTTTTAAAATTTTTTCTTGGTTTCTAGGCCGTGTCCACTTTTCATCTTAGCCAAATAATAGAAGAAGCAAAGGCCAAAAAGCCCATGTAAGCAATGGCCATTTTATCAAATCGTGAAAAA
>NCGZ01000126.1 GCA_002257235.1 Alphaproteobacteria bacterium 16-39-46 | reverse complement strand
AAAGCGCTGTCTTGGACGGATAGGCTAACTGATAATTTTAGGATTATGGGAAGCACATTAGCCTCCTAATTCCAACTCTTCACGCGTGATCGGTATATAAGTACCGTTTTAGATAATTTCAAGAAATTTAAAAAAATAGAAACGTTTGATAAATATCTTGAATTTCAACCGTCTCTTTTATGACTATCGATGAATATGACACGCCTTTGAATGATTGGTACGCTCTTCAACTCGCCCGAGAGACATTTTTCGATACAGAGAATACGTATTTCAAGAGTGTTCTAAATCTTTTCAGAGGAATTTTAGGAAATGCTCTTAAAGGAAATGACTATCTTGAAAAAGGCGTGGTCACAGGAATCTTGCGCGTCGCCAAAGCAAGCCTTTTTTCGGGACTCAATAATTTTGGAGAAGATTCGATCTTAGATAAAAATTATGCAGAGCATTTTGGGTTTACTGAGAGTGAAGTGAACACGTTGCTCCATAAATCTAAACTCGACAAAAACCCAGAAACAGTTCTTGCTCTAAAGTCTTGGTACAATGGATACAACATCGGTGGTCTCACGATTTATAATCCGTGGTCCATCATGAACTGCATTAACAACGACGGAGAGTTTAAAGCCTATTGGGTGGGAACGGCAAGCACTGCTCTCATTGAGCAGGCCCTTATTCTTGATAAGTTTCAGGAAGAAATGCAGACTCTTATTGATGGCGGAAGCGTTGATATGATTGCAGATCCAAAGATGGTATTTTCCGATATTAAGTCTTCCCCGAATGCTCTTTATAATCTTTTGCTTTTTTCTGGCTATTTAACAGTGGAAAGAAGCTTTGAAAATGATGATACGACTTATAATTGCGAGGTTAAGATCCCAAATCGTGAAGTACGCAGCGTATTTTCTGGGTCTCTTCAAAAATGGATCTCCAAAAAATTTAACATTGATGTGAATGACTATAATGCGTTTCTAAACAATCTTTTGAAGGGAAATGTAGACGCTTTTACGCAAAAACTGAAAGATTATCTTGAAGTCTCCGCAAGCTTTTTCGCAACGGGACCTAAAAATGCCGAACTTTTTTATAATGGGTTTATCCTGGGACTTGTGTCTGCCGTCTCGTCCCAGTATTTCGTCGAAGCTGAAAAAGAGTCTGGGACGGGACGTGCTGATCTTATGCTGATTCCCAAGAACACTGCAAAATATCAGAATGCTCTTATTTTAGAGTTTAAATTTTCAAAATCAGAAGAAAATTTACCCTAAATTCCCAATTTAGTGGGCATTATGATTGAGAGTTGTTTGAACAGATCTTTGGTTTTCTTGTTGGGCTCTTGGAGTAGGACTTCGGAATCGAAGA
>NCGZ01000055.1 GCA_002257235.1 Alphaproteobacteria bacterium 16-39-46 | reverse complement strand
ATTAAGAATATGAATGCCAATCGCTTTAGAAAGACTAGAATAGTCCTCAGCAACCTTTAGTTGTTCTGTATACAGCTTTGCCCAATAATAAAGAGCTCTCTTATCATAGTCGGCTTCGTCGCTAATCTGAATTTCAATATTAAATCTTTTACCATCTTCCCCTTCTGCCTTAATATCCAGAATAGAGAGTTTATCTTTCTTAAAGTTTTTTGGGTTATATGGATTAAGAAGAGTTACTTCATTGACTTGTTCTTCTTCTCCTACAATAGAGTTAATAAGAGAAATAAGAAGGTCCTTATTCTCTTCGACACCAAAAATCTTTTTAAACGCAATATCGACGCGGGGGGTAATTTTTTCCATAATATCTTACTCTTTCTATGCGCTATGAGTATATCATCATTGTTTGCTTTCTCTCAAGAGTTTTGTCACGAACAAGATGGAGATCTTCAACTTGTGATCATCACTTTAACACAATCCACGATGGGGTATTGAGCTCTTTGCAGTCTAATATTTTTTTCAAAATAGTTAAAAATATTTCCGTAACACTCCATTATAATTTTCCCATCCAAAAAAAAGGAGATGAGTTTATAATGGGCCACAATATTGAAATCAAATCCATCGGGACGTACGATATTAATATGATTATAGAGGCAATCGACCACTTGAAAGTTTATAACCTCACTCTGTTCAGCAAGTTCTAGGAGCTGATCCCCTGTGGTAGATTCTTTGACTTTAACAATTGTTTCTTTCATATAAGGGCATTCTTTTTTAGTATACATTTGAAATTGAGCTTCTAAAAAGTCTCCTAAATTACATTCAAGTACTTTAGGATTAATTTTCCAAATATAGTCGTCGGCATCTTCGCTATACTGATAGCAATTAATATCGAGTTCTTTTCTTAATCCTTCAATAATCATTTCAACTGATATATCGTACCTTAAGGGTTTTTCTTTAGGAATAACAATCTGTTGTACAATTCCTGTGGCTAAGTATGTTCCCATCATAAACCTATCTAATAAGAATAATTCTAAACTAAAAATTAACCATTTCCAAAAAATGGCACTTGTTCATCTTAATTTTCTCATCATGATAGTATTCACATTAACTGATAATTATCAAAAAAAAAGTGAACAGGAGACCAAATTTTAAAGATGAACGCGTCATGGGGTGGCTGTTAGGATGTGTCTATTTTTAAATGGGGTGCCCTTCTTGGATTAGATCTCTTCCGTGCGCCATTTGTGGGTTTCAGATTTATCCAGGGCCTCAACATTGGCCGCTTCAATGAAAACAACAATGGCCCATCTTGAAAACCCTCTTCCAATTTGGGTTTCATCGCGCTGGATAACATCATGCCAAGCAGGGGCAAGTTCATCTGTCTCAATGGTTTTCTTAAAATTACTGGAAACCATAAAAATGGCGTGATTTTCCTGATGGTTTATAATTTTAAGATCCTCGGGTCCTTTCCCAATTCTAAGGCCTGGACAGCTCTCGGCAAGAGCCAAGGTGAAAGACCCGGCATCAAAATGGGGTTTTGCAAGATATTTGCCACATGCTTTCCAATCATATTTTAAAAAGCGCACTAAAATATGAACATGATCCGTATCAAATATTTTTTGGCTTGTTCCTGGAAAACGCTGATCCATTAAGGCCATAAGCTCTTTGACAGCGGTATTGCTTGCCTCCCATATCGGAAGTGCCTTTGCCATAAAGTCTTGAATGATGGGGTTTTCCTTTAAAAAGGAGCTATACGTTTCAAGGATCAAAGGATGAAAATGAAAAAAGTCTTTGGTATCGTTATAGGCGTCATCCTTTGGGTCACGGTGTTTGAGGCCAATATCTCCACGTCGATGAAGGGGTGCAATTTTTAATTCAATGTGATTTTTGAGATGGTCTGGGAGCTCCAGAAATTTAAAAAAAGAGAGTGCAGCCTCTTCGAATTGAGGGCGTGAAATCGGGAACTCTATTTGGACATAAGGCGTTTTCTTAAGTTCGTCGAAAAGCATCTCTTGTGTGAGCATGAGTATCTTATCCTTCTGCTGATTCTTCTCTTTTTACAAAAATGGGCTTGAGATGTAAATAGTGTTGGGCTTTTTTGCTTTTTTCTATTTTAAAAGGAGTTTGAGGGGCGACCAATTCGATGCGCATATTGATTTAGTCGCGACCAATCCGATATACATGTCGAATTGGTCGTCTTAAATTGGCTAAGAATGTGGCAAAATTTGTTGTGAATGACATTTTAGCGTTTTTAGGGACCTTTGTGAGGGGAAAGGCTTTTTCTAAAAAATTGATAAAAGCGAAAAGATTTCTTTTTTAAGTGGCAAGATTTCTTTCCACTTATCAGCCTAAGTGGTAATATATATTACCACTTCAGGTAAATTGAAAGGAATGTATGAATGTTGGAGGTCTTAAAGACTTTACTTTTAGATTTTTTAGAAATGGTCCTTATCACGGGGATTCCGAGACAAACTGGAAATTGAAACAGTTCCCGAGAAAGCAGTCGTTTGCATTGGGGCTCGGCAGTATGGAAAATCAACCTTTATGTTTCAAGTCATGCAGTGACTTATAGAAAGAGGTGTGAAGAAGGAAAGTATTCTTTATATGATGCTCTCAAGCCCTTTACGTTTCACAAGAGACAGTAGTTTTAATGAGGGGCCTGCTGGCTTCTTTTCTCCACGCTCCCACTTGCTTATGTAGTCTTTGGATACGTTCATGTAATGGGCAAATACTGATTGACTTACATCTTCACGCTCACGCAAAGCGCGTATTTCTTCCCCGGTAAAATCATGAATGGCAGTCAAGCAAGAACTGTCAAAGCTACGCATTGTTTGCTTGTCTATGACACCAGCCTCAAACATGCCTTCAGCTGTTTCATGAATTGCCGCAAAGGCATCACTTTTGTAGGTTTTAATTTTTATCATCGTCGTGTACCTCTTCATATGTTCCATTTTCCAGCAATTTCAAAATCTTCTTATCATCTAAGGTCAGAACCAGTTTCGCTTGTCGTTTAAACTCTTTTTTTTCGTCAGAATCAATATTATTTCGGTCCTTTTTGGAAAAGCCATAGACAAAGAAAGCTCTGTCACGGTGCCGGTAATAGATGATTGATCTATATCCAGAAGACTTTCCTTGGTTAGGCCTAGAAATTCTCTGTTTGATGAGACCACTTCCATAATCAGCGTCAATGTTACCTTTGTCAGCCTCTCGTATCACTTCAAAGAGTTTTTCATCGCTAATACACTCTCTGTGGGCGAATTTAGCAAAAGAGTTGTTCTTGAATATGCGCATATTGTTTGCCTAATCCTCAATATCCTCAATATATAGTTCTTAGAGCTACCTTTCAAGGTAATAAAACAATTTTTTTTCTCTTCAAGAAGATATCAAAGAGAAAAACAGTGAAAAGAGCTGTAAAAATGACTTCTTTTCACTGTTTTTGGGATAAGAATCATCTCGCCCAAGGGTTTGAGGTTTGCTTTCTCAAAAACGTATGAGACCGCGTTACATCAAACCAATGAGGGACAGAAATGAGATGATTTTTACTTTCGTCTCCAGTGATTGAAGACATTTTCTCTTTCCCACGTTTCATGAACTGCCATAAATTCTCTCAAATCTGATCGAAGAAGCTCAAACGTGTACCAAGCTTCTTTCATAAGAGCGTTTATATATTCAGTTTCTGAAATTAGGTGTTGAGAAATGAGCTCGAGATGAGCTACTGTTTCTTTAGTCATTGTGACTCTCCAATAGTTACAGTGATGAGTGGGGCAGAGGCGTTTGCGCGCCTTTGTTCCACGACTTCTTGGATAAGAAGACATTTTTACGTTAGCCCTTTCGAGAGCAGCGATCAAGAGGAAAAATTCTTTTTTATCCGCGTCTTCCGCGTGCGTCTGGCAAGATATTGGAACGATGTTTTTGAGGTTTAACGCTTGAAAAAACAGGTCATATATTTTTTCGTGATGCCTGTGCCTTTGAGACTTATCCTCCCCCTGCGTGGCCACTTTCAATTTTTAAGGCTCAATAACGACGCACTGTTTCTTTTGAGCTCTGAGCGTATGGCACGCTTTTAGGGCTTCTTTCTTTGTAAAACCTAAAAAACGAACTGAAAAGTTCTTTTTCTGTCCTTTTTTTTCAGTCTTTGACACTCTTAACCGATTTACTTTCAGGAAAGCGGGGAAGGCTTGTGTCAGTCTCTTTCCTTCTTCTTTTGCTTTGGAGGCTGTTGGAAGGGTTGCGACTTGAAGGCTCCATTTTTTTGAATTTGTGTTTTTTTCTTTTTGAAGCGTGGGGTTAGAACGAATAGAGTCCTTTTTCACGTCTTCATCTTCTTGTGTGTCCACAAGAGATGCGTCAAAAAAAGGAAGATCTCGCGTTTTTCCAAAGGGAATTTTTTGAGGGAGCTTTTTTAGAGGAGATTTTTTAGCTTCCTTTTCCTCCTTTGCTTTCTTTGTTTCCGTTTTCTTAAGAGGCCTTTTATTTTCTGTCTGAGGGGATGCTAAAACCGCATCAAGGACTTCTTTTTCATCGCGTTCTAAAACTTCCGAAAGATCAATCTCAAAGGAGGGAAGACCCTCTGTTTTTCCAAAAGGAACAGGTTCCTCATTGGGTTGTGAGGGAAGAGACCCACGATTTTCTTGGGGAGAAGTCTCTTTAGGAGACGATGTATCGTCTTCGTCAAAAAGGGAGTCAAGATTTTCATCAAATTCTGGGGAGAGAGCTTTTTCAGAGAAGGGAACATGAGAGGAAGGGACCTGTGTTTCTTCAAAAATTTCTTCAAGTCCTTCAAGATTAAAAATGTCATCTTCTGGAGATGTTTCAGATTGAGGAAGATTTTGTTTTTTGAGGCGAGGATCTTTCGATTTCTTTTCTAGAAGCTCAAATCCTTTATCGAGGAGAGCGCTTGTTTTTTGATTTCTTTCTTGAGGCGTTCTCGCGCCCAGGACAACGGCAATAACACGTTGATGCCCACGTTTTTCTGAAGCTGCTAAATTGAATCCGACTGCTCCACCACCATATCCAGTTTTAAGGCCATCGACTCCTTTTTTCTTTCTCAAAAGAGAGTTAGAGTTCCTGAATGTCGTTCCCCGAAATATGAATTTTTGGGTGGAAAAAAATTTGTAATATTGGGGAAAATCCTTCATGAGAAGTCTTGAAAGTTTAGCAAGATCAGCAGCAGTTGTGACTTGCTTTGGATCCACAAAACCATGAGCATTGTCTGGCCATCCTGAAGCATTAATGCAGACTGTTTTTGTAAGACCCAACTTTTGAGCGGTACGGTTCATTAATTCCGCAAATTTCTTTTCGGATCCAGAAATTGCTTCCCCCAAGACCACAGCAGCATCATTGGCAGACTTTGTAAGTGTTCCAAGAATCGCATCTCTGACAGAAATTTTATTACCTGCTTTTAGGCCAAGCTTAGAAGGTTTTTGCTGGGCCGCATGTTGAGAAATCTTCAGCTGATCTGTAAAATGTAATTTTCCACGTTTCAATTCCGAGAATACAATATACGCGACGAGGAGTTTTATGGTAGAGGCGGGACATCTGAGGGCATAGGCATTTTCCTCATAAAGAGGGAGACCTGTGTTGGCATCGATGACAATTGCGGTGAGACGTTTGTTTTTTTGAGGGATTAATTTTTTTGAAACCTTCACCGATCTTTTCTGAGCTTCTGCTGTTTGATAAGATAAAGATGATAAGGTGATTCCTATTATAATCCCCCCTGTCAAAATCCATGAATATACGCGCTTAAAACAAAACATAAAAGTTAAAACACAAAAGTTAAGAAGGCGTGGAAGGAGGCGGAGATGCGGCTAGAAAACGCTCAAGGGTAATATTTAAAGAAGCTTGTTCCGCAGATTGAAGTTTATTGAGGAGGGCTATGGCAGTCGATGTCCAAGAGGAGGTCCAAGGTCTACTTCGATCAAGTTCTTGAATTTCATGGACGCCAAATCCCAAAGATTGATAAACTTTATAAAGCGTAATTTCATCACCGTCTTCTTGAATTAAAAAAATGAGGCCCTCTTGGGATTTCTCAATCAAACGTGCTTTGTGAAGTTTGCTCAGAATTTTTTCAAATTCCTCTCCAGAAATTTTAATGTCGTTCAGAATGGTCTGAGTTGAAATGCCCGTTTTTTGATTTTTATGAATGACCTCTAAAATTTTGAGAGAATTCAGAAATACATGTTCCGTGGAGAGCAAAAAAAGAAACCTTAGAGGGGGAAGATTTCCCCAATCGGGAAGAGAGGCTGTTATTTGAGCGCCCAAAAGAACAAGAGACCAAAAAATATACATCCATACGATAAAGAGCGGAAGCGTTGAGAGTGTTTTATAGACAAACTGATAAGAGGGCATCAACGTAATGTACGATAAAAAAAGATGACGCGAAATCTCAAGGGCAAAAGCTGATACGAGTGCCCCAAAAATAGCATGAGAGAGACGTACCTTATGATTTGGAATAATCAGGTAAATAAGGGTAAAAATAATGAATAAAGTAAAAAAGGGTAAAAAAAGACTCAATCCATGAGCGAAATTACCTTTTAAAAAAGGATGTGTGGACAATTCTGAGACAACAAGTAAAAAAACATTAATCCCCACACCTGCAATAATAGGACCCAAGGTAATGAGGGCCCAAAATGCTAAAATACGTTGCAAAAAACTACGGGGTGTTTCAATAGCCCAAATAATATTAAATGTTTTCTCAATGGTTGTAAAAACAAACATAATGGAAGAGATGAGAACGATGGTTCCGATGGTATCTAAATGTTGTGTGTTATTAATGAAGGTATTGAGGTTGTCTATGAAGAGATTATTTGAATCTAAAAGAAGATGAGAAAATAAATACGTGAGGACGTATTGCTGAACATTTTTTAAAGAGGAAAATGAAGACAAAATAGCAAAAGAAAGAGAGAGAAGAGGGACAAGGGCTAAAAGTGAGGTATAGCTGAGGGCTGCAGAACTTGATATGCATTGGTTTCGAACAAATTGAATTTTGATATAAGCAAAAAACCGAAACAGGTTTTGAAAGAATGTAAACGTCGTTTTATAAGCCTTGTCATAAGTGTTTTTTTTGGAGGTCATTCTTATTTACCTAAACAGTTAGATGTTTCAATTTAACTCATCCATTTGAGAATACAAGACTTGAGAGGATTAACAAATGGTATTTTTTGATCCCGAGCGTCTTTGTATCCTTTTTTTATTTTATAATACCATTTTGCTTGTGTATCTGCATCGTTGATGAGAAGAAGAGAAGGATTAAAAGCCAAGCCTTTTTGTTGGAGCGTAATGGCGCGTTGATCTTGTTTTAAAAAGGTCTTTGCAAGAAGATAAATCAGGGGCTTGAAAATACTGAGACCTCTAAATTTCCAGTACATCAAATGATGAATCTCTGAGGTTGTTTCTGTAATGGGCGTAATGGTCGTGAGGCCCCAAATGGTTTTTTTCAGAGCAGAAATTGTCTCGAGTCGAACACCCGGAAGCATAAAAGAAATCTCTGTTTGAGGCGAGGGCCCTAAAATTTTATAAGCACGTCCATTTTTTGAAGGGGCGTGACGGACCATTTTAAATCCTAAAGGGGTGGGCTCGAAAGTTTTTTGTTTTTCATGAAGAACGTTTTTGTTTCTCCAAAACCAAGACTGATGAATGAAAGGCCCATGGGCAGGGTCCATGAGTCCAACGACAGCATGATCTACAGAACACGGAAAAATCATGCGTAACTTCAGAGAAGGTTTAGAGGGAATCGCCTCTGGAAGATAAGAAAATGGAACGAGAGCAGCATTTTTTTCATCTCCCATGAAAATCCAAATGCCGCCGGACTTTTCAAGACAAGGATAGGTGCGCACACGAATGCGAGAGAGATCAAAGTCTTGATCCTTCGTCAAGGAGGGGATGCGTGTGCAGTGACCTTCCTGGTTAAAGCGCCATCCATGATAACAACATTCAACTTCTCCTGTGTCGAGAAGAAGTCCGCAAGAGAGTGGAATGCCGCGGTGAGGGCAAATATCTCTGAGGGCAACAACTTGATTTGTTTTGGTCCGAAGAAATAAAATGGGCTCGCCTGCAATCATCTTAGAGGTCATTTTCCCGCATTTAAGGGAGGAACTTAACAGGGCGAAGTACCAAATATCGGTTAAGAACACAGAAAAAATCCTTTAAGGGCACGTGAGAAGAGAGCCAAGTCTAAAAACATAAGGCAAGGCGACAGCGTTATCATACTGGGGACTCTCTTTGTGGTCAATCAGAAGACAAAAAATTTTATTTAGCTAACTTTTTTAAGGGGTTTATACTTAAACCGTTGGGGCGCGTCTGCATCATGTCCAAGTCTCCGCCTTCGATCTTCTTCATAATCTGCATAATTTCCCTCAAACCAGATAACTTGTCCTTCTCCTTCAAACGCAAGAATATGGGTTGCTATGCGATCTAAAAACCAACGATCATGGGAAATCACAACAATACATCCTGCAAATTCGAGGAGAGCATCTTCTAAAGCTCGGAGTGTTTCGACATCTAAATCGTTGGTTGGCTCATCAAGAAGGATGAGGTTGGCGCCTGATTTAAGAATTTTTGCAAGATGAACACGGTTTCTCTCTCCACCTGAAAGTTGACCCACTTTTTTTTGTTGATCTGCTCCCCGAAAGTTAAACCATCCACAATAGGCTCTGCTGGAGACCTTTTTCTTTCCAAGGGGAATTTCTTCACATCCTTCTGAGATTTCTTCCCAGACGGTTTTATCCGCATTTAGGGTGTCACGACTTTGATCAACATATCCGAGAGTGACGGTTTCGCCGACTTTAAATGTTCCAGAATTGGGAAGTTCTTGCTCAGAAATCATTCGAAACAACGTTGTCTTTCCAGCTCCATTGGGGCCAATTACCCCTACAATGCCCCCCGGTGGCAATCTGAAGTCAAGGTTTTCAATGAGAAGACGATCCTCAAAGCCTTTGCTTACATTTTGGGCTTCAATAACAACACCTCCCAAGCGGGGCCCGGGAGGAATGGTAATTTGAGACGGGTTTTGAGTTTGTTCTTGGGATCTGCTTAAAAGATCTTCATAGGCTGTAATACGTGCTTTGCTTTTGGATTGACGTGCCTTTGGAGAGGCTCTAATCCAATCGAGTTCACGGGCAAGTGTTTTTTGACGCGATTCTTCTGTTTTGCTTTCTTGGCTTAATCGTTTCTCTTTTGCTGTAAGCCATGCTGAATAATTTCCTTCAAAGGGAATTGTGTCGCCTCGGTCAATTTCTAAAATCCAGGTGACAACATTGTCTAAAAAATAACGATCATGGGTAATGAGAACAACGGTGCCTGTATAATCTTTTAGATAACGTTCAAGCCAAGCGACAGACTCTGCATCCAAATGGTTTGTAGGCTCATCGAGAAGAAGCATATCAGGATGTTGAAGGAGGAGCCGACAAAGGGCAACGCGCCGTTTCTCACCCCCAGAAAGAGAAGAGACGATGGCGTCTTTGGGGGGGCATCTTAAGGCATCCATTGCAATATCAAGCGTTCTTTCAAGCTCCCAGCCATTAGAGGCATCAATTTTATCCTGAAGAAGAGATTGTTCCTCAAGAAGTTTATTCATGTCGTCGTCTGAAAGAGGTTCACAGAGTTTGAAGCTGATTTCTTGAAATTTATCAAGAATTGCTTTTATGGGCGCAACGCCTTCCATAATACAGTCAAAGACAGTTTTTTGAGGGTCAAGAGCAGGTTCTTGAGGCAAGTAGCCCACTTGGGTCCCTTGAGACGCCCAAGCTTCTCCACTAAAATCTTTATCGATGCCTGCCATAATTTTAAGGAGCGTTGATTTTCCGGCCCCGTTTGCACCAATAACCCCAATTTTTGCACCCGGCAAAAAAGAGAGCCAGCAATCTTTTAAAATTTCTTTGCCGCCAGGGTAAACCTTTCGGAGACCTTTCATAACATAAATATAGTGGCCAGCCATCAGGATGATCTTTCTGTGAAGGGTGTTAAAGTGGTGGGCCCGGCAGGACTCGAACCTGCGACAACACCGTTATGAGCGGTGCGTTCTAACCAACTGAACTACAGGCCCTCCGAAATAAATGCAACGCCTAAAATTACAAAGCATTTTAATCTTATGTGTCCCACCATACTTAAAAGAGACGCCTTTGGTCAACACCTAGAATGATTTTTTTTAAAGAGACGTGTGAAGCATTTGACATATCCAAAGAGACTACGTAGTTTCAAGGGATGATGGACGACTCCTGCTCTCTCTCTTCTGACTTTAGCTGTGACTCTTTTTTGGGGGGACGCGTTCGCCTGTATCAGCCTCGAAAAGGATACAGAGCGGGCATTGATGCTGTTTTTTTAAGTGCGTGTGTTCAACCATCAGCGGGCCAGTCTATTTTAGATGTGGGCGCTGGTGTTGGGACGGCCAGCATTTTGCTTCTTATCCGCGCGGCAGAAAAGCTTCCTTTCTCTGTTTGTGCGCTTGAGAAAGAGAAAATCTTGTCAGAACTCTCTGAAAAAAATGCGCTTTTAAATAATGTGTCTGAATTTCTGACGTCGGTCTCTTCTGATTTAAACAAAAGCCCCCCTGAGATAAATCAAAAATCCTTTGATCAGGTGATGACGAATCCTCCATTTTTTGAAGGGACGATGATCTCTCCTCATGCTCTTAAAGCCAAGGCTAATCATCCTTCAAGTGTTTCTTTTGAAGCTTGGATTGATTTTTGCATCAAACGACTTAAATCCTTCGGTACGTTGACATTAATTATACCTCCCCAGAGGCTCCCCTCTTTTTTAAAAATGTGTGAGGGAAGACTCGGAGATCTTCATATTTATCCCCTCTGGCAACGCACTGAAACACCTGCAAAACGTCTTCTCATTCAGGGGGTAAAGGATCGGAAAACCCCCCTGAAACTTCTGAGCGGACTTGTTCTTCATGAGACGGATCGTGCCTTTACATCAGAGGCGCATGATGTTTTATGGGAAGGAAAGTCCTTAATCCTAAGGTAACCCATGAAAAATCTCTGCCCGGTAAATTTTTAAAGTATATTTTTAAAGAGGAGAAAGATCTTAAAATGCGTAAATTCCCGCTTGATTATTCTGTAAAAGGAACAAACCCTGACTTATGGGAGCAGGTTATTCTCCAAGAGAAAGAAGCTTTTGATTTTGGATTTTATTGGGAGACTTTGGCGCAACTTGTAGAGCAAGTTCAAAGTGAAGCCGATGAAATTCAGGAAGCTTTCGAAGAGAAAGATCCACGTCATCTTCAAGAGGAAATTGGAGATTTGATTCATGCGTCCATTGGACTCAGTATATTTTGTGGGGTTGATCCTAAAGAGACGATTGCCTTGAGTATCCAAAAATTTGAAAAACGATTTACGTGCATGAAGAAAATTGCAGAGCAAGATGGGCATAAAAATCTGGAAGGACAACCCTTAGCGGTCTTGATGGACTATTGGGAAAAATCAAAAAAAGAAACGGCGATAAGAAAAGAGCTTTAAGTTTTAGCGGGGACGAGAGGGGGAAGGACCTTCGTGCATTCTAAAATTATGTGTTTTCCGATGAGTTTTATGATTTTTGATGCAGGTTCTTTGGCAGAGAATCTTTGATTTTGGATGATCTAGGCGGCATTTCGTATAGCATTCCGCAAGTGACTGGGCATAAGAAGAAGGAGGGACCAATTTTGCAGCGTCTCCATCGGAGAAAGAGATGAAGGGCACAGCGAGAGAGAAAAACAAAGAAAGACAGAAACTATTGTTCAATTGATCCTCCTTGGCACGTTCGAAATAGATGGTTTAAGAAAAATTCAGTTTTAAAAAGACCGGGTAAGGAGTCATTCCTTTGGAGATAGAGCAACTTCCTTAACCCGGTGGTTTTTTAGAAAATTCACAAAAGTCTCGCCGTGAATTTAAGCGTTAGGCTTCGTTAATAAAGAACATTACTCCTTTCGAGCGATTTTCTTTCTAGTATCTTTCTTATCGTTTGAATCAGGTGATTCATCTTTTTTCTGAGCATCAGGACTAGTTTCTGGGGAAGTTCTTAGAACTGCAACAGGTCCTGATGTTTTAGAAGGATGATAGAGTGATCCATCATGATGACTCGGATCTTGAGTTGCGAGTGGAGAAAGAGATGGAGGAGTGTATTTAGAAAGTTCGTCTCCCATTGCTCTTAAGTTCTCCTCTATTTCACGTGCGGCTTCTTCAGCGGCGACATTTGTCGTTAAGGTGTTCTGATCAGTTACTATATTTTTTTGTGCAAACGTTAGGTCTTCTCTATCTCCTTCAAGGTTCCCTGTATCCATCTCATTCTCTATCGTGGACTGGAGTCCTTGTTTTTGGTCAAAGTTAGCTGCATTTGTGTCAAGCTTAATCCCTTTTTCGTTAAATTTTAGTTCAGCACTGTCCTTGGCTAAGGCCCCTGTATCTTTCGTTAAAGTGGATTTATCTGACGCTAATTCTGAGTGATCTTTCCTTAACGTAATGTTGTGTTGTTTGAGCTTAGCTGTTGTCGTCTGAATGGCTAGTGTGGCGAAATATTGTATCTTTGTTAAATCATTAAGCTGATTCTGAAGAGCCGCAACAATTGTTGAGTTGTAACCGCCGAACTTTATGTAATTTTGGACTGTGTCTATATTTTGAGAGCGTTTTTGAAAAGACGAGTACTCTCTCTTGAGAGCATTTTTCAGATTTCTTTTTGTGTTATCGAGCTCAGTTATTTTGGCCTTTAGAGAGGCCTTTAGTCGGTCCAATTTGGCCATTTGGGCTTGGGTTATTTTTTCACGGCTTTCTAAGCTTGTGTCATCCTTTTCATAAGTGTTTAGAAATGCTTCATTTTTAGCCCATTTTTGATTATATGAGTCCATTTCTGCTTTTGTTTGGGCTACTGCTAATTTTAAGGATGAAATTTCAAAATGTGATTGAACGATCAGTCGTGTCCAAAAATCCATGTCTTTTCGTGTCTGAGCATCTACCATTTCGCTTTTTTGAATGGCAACGGATAACGCGTTAATTGATCTCTTTAAAGACGGACCTGCTAGGACAGATATTCGAGTCAGGTCCCCTCTAAGAGAGATTGCTGGTTGTTGGGTGGTGTCTGCACTTATAGGAGGAGAGCTTTGTGGCTGGCCGTCTAAGCCCATAACTGATGAGCCTCCGACAAAGCTTCCCATAATGACTAAAGATAAAAGAGAGATTTTGTTTTTCATTGTATTTCTCCGTGTTGTGTTTAATTATTTTTTATAGTTTTGAGTGTAAGTAGAATTCTTTTGGATGTCAATATTGATCTAACGATCTGAGAGGAGCAGAATTTAAGGGGAAATCGGACGTAGGATGGCGTATTTCTGCAAAATGCAGAAGATTTTTAAGTCTTCGCCGATTCAACAGTGAAGTGCAACAGGTGAAAGAAGAGTGAGGCCCTTTTGCACTCCCCTAGGAATTCCTAGGGGAGTGCAAAAAAATGAAAAATTTG
>NCGZ01000054.1 GCA_002257235.1 Alphaproteobacteria bacterium 16-39-46 | reverse complement strand
TGAAAAAGATAAAAAGCAAGCTCAAAATGAGAAAAAAACCATATTATTTAAGGGATTTTGGGGAATCTAGTTATAAATGCTTCGGGAATTTAGGTTGTATCTCCCTTAGCAGAAACAAATCTGCTCTTGATTTTAAACTTTATTACATCATCCAGGCCTCCATCTGCATCAACGCCCTCTATCGAGGTTAATAAGATACCTCCCATAACGTAAAGTACAAAGAGAGAGAGGCCTTTATTTTTGAGTTTCATTATTTTTCTCCGTATTCATTGTTTTTATTATTTTTTTTAGAATACCATTCTTTATACTCATAATCATTAAAAATATAAATTTTTCAAAACAATTGACTGATTTATAACGTTAAAAACTTCAAAATTGATCCTCTTTGAAATAGAAAATCTTTTTCTTTCGGGAAGAATCAGAACGTTTTATAAATTTTTCTGTGTTACCAAAAGTCTTTTTTTTGTATTTTTTTAGCCTCGTTCAATGGAATGAACTGCTTTTGTCGTTCTTAAATAAGCAATCAGTGTCTTGAGATGCTCAATATCTTTGACTTCAACATCAATCAGCATTTCATGGTATTCGGGCAAACGATTCACGACTTTTAAATTTGAGATGTTTGCACCCAGCATCCCAAAGGAAGTTGTCACAGCCCCTAAACTTCCCGGAACATTTAGAATATGAGCTCGAATACGAGCAACATGCGGAAAATCGTCTGATTTTGTGTCTTTGTTCCACGCAACATCCAGAAAGCGCTCTTGATCCTGAGGATGCTCTTTGAGAACAGGACATTCTTTTCGGTGAATGGTAACCCCCGTGCCTGTTCTCACAACGCCCGTAATGGGCTCTCCGGGCAAAGGATGACAACATCCCGCATAAGAGATCGCCATCCCTGAAATCAGCCCGCGTATGGGAACATCAGCTAGCTCTTCTTTTTTACTCAGACTTTGACGGTCTTGGCGCTTGAGAATGGCTTTTTCATAGATTTTTTCTTCCTGCTCTAACCGTTGATCGGGCAGCGATTTTTCAAGGGATTCTTCTTGTGTCTCGATTCGATTTTCTTGCAAAAACAGAGCAGCAATATCTCGGCTTATCAACGTTCCCTCTCCCAGCGCTTGGAGAAGATCCTCTTTCGTCGCGATCTTTAATTTTTTAAGAACAGGATCAAAACTCTCATTGGCAAGCGTCATTCCAAGTTTACGAAGGGCTTTGCTTAAGAGACCGCGTCCAAGGTCAATGTATTCATGACGGTCATGCTTGTGGAAACGCCGTATCCGAGAGCGAGCTTTGCCTGTGACCACAAATCGTTCCCATTCCGGAGACGGGATATGATTTTTTGTTGTTATAATCTCAACTTCATCTCCATGGGAAAGAGATGATCTCAAAGGCACGATCCGGCCATTGACCTTTGCGCCCACACAATGATCCCCCACCTCAGAGTGAACAGCATAGGCAAAATCAACGGGCGTTGCTCCCTTTGGAAGTGTGATCAACTCGCGCCCAGGCGTAAAACAAAAGACCGTATCTTCAAACATTTCCATCTTGGTGTGTTCAAAAAAATCCTGAGGGGTGGAAGCTGTCTCTAAGATATTTAAAATTTTCTGAACCCAAGGGTATTGGATTCCTTTTGTTTTCTTGAATCTATGGGCGTTTTCAAGTTCGCTTTTTCCATCTTTATATTGCCAATGCGCTGCAAGACCCATTTCCGCAATATCATTCATTTCAACGGTTCGAATTTGAATTTCCACACGTTGATCTTCAGGACCAATCACAGTTGTATGAAGGGATTGATAATCATTTGCCTTTGGAGCACTAATATAATCTTTAAATCGCCCAGAGATCATCGGATAGGTACTGTGAATAATCCCGAGGGCCTGATAGCAGTCTTCCAAATCATCCACCACCACCCGAAAGGCCATGATATCTGAGAGCTGCTCAAATTCTATATTTTTTTTCTCAAGTTTCCGCCAAATCGAATAAGGCGTTTTTTCCCGCCCTGAAATCGAAGCATGGAGCCCCCCCTCCGACAATACTTCTTTTAATTGCGCCATGATGCGACTCACAGCGTCTTCGCCCTTCCGGCGCATAACGTTAAGCCGCTCCACAATACGCGTATGAGCCTCAGGATTTAAATAGGAAAAGGCAAGATCTTCGAGCTCATTGCGCATTTCATGCATTCCGATGCGCTCTGCAAGTGGCGCATAAATTTCCATTGTCTCCCGCGACACACGCTTGCGCTTTTCCGGTGACGTTGCAAAAAGAGTCCTCATATTATGAAGCCTGTCCGCAAGCTTAACAAGCAAAACACGCAGATCCTTTGACATCGCAAGGACAAGCTTGCGAAAGTTTTCGGCTTGCTCTGATTTATCCGACTGCAATTCAATTTTTGAGAGTTTCGTAACGCCATCGACGAGAAAGGCAATCTCATCTCCAAACAAGGTTTGAATATCTTTATAAGTTGCCGGCGTGTCTTCAATGGTATCATGCAAGAGCGCTGTTGCGATCGTCGCACTGTCGAGCTGCCACCGCGTTAAAATTCCCGCAACTTCAAGAGGATGGGTAAAATAAGGGTCTCCAGATTCGCGCGTCTGAGATCCATGGGCCTTCATCGCAAAAACGTAGGCACGATTTAAAAGATCTTCGTCTGCAGAAGGATCATAGGCCTTTACACGTTCGACAAGCTCAAATTGACGCATCATGATTTAAAGTATCCGCATTAAAAAAAAACCGATGCTCTGTTAAAAGCCCCTTTTTTTAAGGAGTCCTCTTTCATTAAAAGCCCCCTTGTCAAATAAATCGAGAGTCTTTTCATCACAAGGCCTTGGATCTTGTTAAAATCATCAATCCTGTTGCACATTTAGCCCGACTTCGTCATACTTCTGTTTTCTCAATACCTTTTTCTTTTCCCTTTACCTTACAAAAGAGATGCATTCATGTCAAAGATCCTCTCCCAAAAAACATGCTGGGTAATCACCGACGGAAGCGCCGGTATGGAGAACCAAGCGCTTGGGTTGGCAGAAGCTTTAGAGTGCTCTTCGATCACTGTTAAAAGAATTCGGTTGAGACTAATTTGGACATTTTTTGCTCCTTTTTTTAGGGGACTGAAGCGTTTTTGTCTTCATAAAGACGCGGAGCCTCTTTCTCCTCCTTGGCCAGATCTTGTTCTTGCGTGTGGAAGGCGTTCGGTTCTTCCCACCCTCTTTATCAAGCAAGAAAGCAAGGGACGCACTCAAATTGTTTATCTTCAAAATCCCAAGATCTCTCCGAGACATTTTGATGTTCTCATCTGTCCCAATCATGACAGCCTTCAAGGAAAAAATGTTATCAAGATGCTCGGTGCCCCCCACCGGGTCACAGACCTTCAGCTCAACCAAGGGCATACAGAATTTGCGTCTCTATTTTCAAAATTTAAAGGTCCGCGCTATGGAGTTATCCTCGGAGGCCCCAATAAAGTTTTTGACTTCCCTCTAAAAAGCGCACACAAACTTGCGCAAGACCTTCTCAAACTTCAGAAAGACTCAAACGGGAGTCTTCTAATCTCTCCATCGCGGAGAACACCCCCTCATGTGATCCGTGTCTTTCAAGAAATATTTTCCCAAAATCCAGATGTTTATCTTTGGGACAGAACGGGGGAAAATCCCTACTTTGGTCTTCTGGCATGGTCCGACGCTCTTTTACTGACGGTTGATAGCGTTTCCATAACAAGTGAAGCCTGCGCCACCACAAAGCCCATTTTCATTATCCGCCTTCCCGGTGGCAGTCGAAAATTCTCAAATTTTCATGAGGCTCTCCTTCAAATGAAAAGAACACACTGGTTTGACGGAACCGTCTTTACAACCCCCGCCACACCCTTTAACGAAACTCAATTGGTTGCAGAAAGACTCAAAAAACTTCTGAGGTGGGAATAGAGCTTAAAAATCTAGAGAATTTCGCTTTTCCAAAGCTTTTCAAGGGATACACACAAATTGAAACATTTATGAAAAACCAGGAATACTCTTCCCGTTTTAACGTGTTTTTCGGGAATGCCATTCCCGTTTTTCCAAATTTTATGAAAATAAAATTCCTTTAGAAACAGAAACACGCGAAAAAACGCCAAGAAACTCTCTTGACGTTAAGACTTTTAGAGCTAATTTTGACGAGAAATAAGGTTCTTACTCAGCAACCGTAAAGGCAGGCCCTTCAGAAATATCGCCTTCGTCTTCAAAATGCAACTGGTCTTCTTTCATTTCTTCAGCCATGGTTGTTTGGCTTTCAGTATTCAGAACCCAATTTTGCTCTTCGGCCATCACCCGTAGAATTTCTTCTTCGGCTTCTTCTGGCTCTGATACTTTTTGAAGACCCTTGATAATCCCTTGACAAAGAGATTCTAAGGAAACTTTTCCCTCGGCAATCTCACGCAAAGCAATTACAGGATTTTTGTCGTTATCACGGGAAACCTTAATGGCACTGCCCCCTGCGATTTCACGGGAACGCTGTGCTGCGAAAAGAACAAGATCAAACCGATTTGGAACAATTTTAATACAATCTTCAACTGTGACGCGTGCCATTCTTTATCCTCATCTTGTGAAACGATTTCATTCACCAGTTTATAAGGATATTCCTTGAAAAAAGCAACACTTAAAAAACGTTGGAGGTCCTACTGGGGAAACAGAGCACATTCAAGACATTGACGAGATGACAGAGAAAGAAGAAGCTCATGAAGCTCACCTCTATCTGAGATCTCTTTTACTGCTCCTGTTGACGTTGTTGTTGTACCTCCTGGATCCACTGTCGCCAGTGTTGATGTTGTTTTTGTTGCTCCTGTACCCACTGTCGCCACTGTTGCTCTTGTTGTTTCTCCTGTATCCGCTGTTGTATCCGCTGTCGTCTCTGTTGCTCCCATTGTGGCTCCTGCTGCTGTTGTTCCCGCTTCTGCTGTTGCCACTGTTGCTCCCGTTGTTGCTCCGGTTGATGACTATACACAGAGCAAGCCATTCCTCCCATAATGAGAGTAGAAACACTTGAAATAAAAATAATGCGCGTGAATTTCATGATGATTTCCTTGTCTGTTATTTTTTTTATTTTATGTTTAGATTTAAGTTTAACAGGATTGATCATAGATATCAAATTTTTGTCTTGGGGCAATTTTATCCTGAGGTCACGAAAAAAACTAAAAAAGGCAGCCCTTGAAGAGCCCCTTTCTCAAGCCGTAGATTCAAACTAACCTTCAGTCAGACTTCTTCTCACCTTGTTCTAGAAGCATGGCCCAAATTGCATCTGCAACACTTTCACTGGCTGCACGGGCAGGTTCCTTTGAGTGACTGTTAAGTCCAATAAAAGTATATCTTTCGCCTGGCGCCGCCTCAAGAAGAGACACTCTCCCAGCCATAAACTCATCTGTAACATGCGCCTTGTGAATCTCTTTCATCGCCCCATGGGTGTAAAGTGTCACAGAACCAGGGGACATATTATCAATCATTTGAGAATTCATTGATGAGGATTCTCCAGGACCAAAAACAACACCCTCTTTTTTCTGTATTAAACCAAGCAACGCTTTAAAAAGGCTAAGCGCCCCCTTTTCAAAGTTGTAAAGCTGAACGCGCGTTTTATCTGAAAGACCCTTCATAAAAGCCACTGTTACAGGATCAAGGGGTCCCCCTTTTTCATGAAAATTCGCATCTTTTCCAGTTGCAGGATCAAACCTACCCGTCCTTGGCGCATTGGTGACAAGAACAAAAAGATCTGGATCGTTGATCATTTGAACATTTACATACTGCGCTAATTTTTCTGCTTCTTGAGGCGTATAGTACGTCCATGTTTTACCATCATTATTTTGGACATCTCCCCCCAAAATTACTAACATGTATTTTTCTGCAACCGGCATCGTCTTCCCATGCTCTTCAACGGCCTTTAAAATATCTTCTGCGTGCATATTATGAACCACACCCGTTACCTCCAAAAGATGTGTTTTTGACCCCTTGAGAGCATCTTTTAATGCCGTTGCCAGGGGATCAGAGACCTCGAAAACATGATGAGGAAGAGCAATAAAGTCAACAATATTAGCCAGACTTTTCAGCTGAACAGAAGAGGGATCATCTTCGTTTCCTATAATTTGATGGGAAATATAGACGAAAATGCCTTTCGCATCATAACTCTCTCTCAACATCCGAAATGCCCGAATCCCATAAACACCCGATGAAATAAAAATGGCCTCGGGATTGTCTCTTGGAAGGTCAACAAGACTTGAAAAATTCACTTTATTTTGATCCTCGCCGCCTTGAAGATCAAGCGTTCTAATTTCCGGAACTTTCTTTTCTTTTTGGAATTTTTGAACAAGCGCATAGGTGACACCCCGTATTTGATCGCACTCTCCCGCCAAACGAGAATCTGTAAGCGCAAAAATAATAGGGTTTGCTCTAAGAGGGGAAGCAAGGACAAGACAGGCCATAATCCCGAGTTTAAATTTAATCAACCAATTCATTTTTAACTCCTTTAAGTGCTCTTTAAATGTTAATGTTGTTCTTCTTTAAATAGGCTTCCACATATTCTAAATCTTCAGGCGTATCCACACTTAAGGGAGATGCATTGACCTTGACTGCTTCAATCCACATCCCATTTTCAAGAGCCCGCAGTTGCTCCAATTTTTCCGTGCGCTCAAGAAAACCTATGGGAAGCGTAATGAACTTCTCCAAAGCTTTTCGTCTGTAAGCATAGATTCCGATGTGATGATAATAAATTTCGGCCCCAAAAGGAATAGGACTTCGACTAAAATAAAGCGCACGCCCCTGATTTTTATTCTTCTCCCACGCAACAGCTGCTTTAACACGATTTGGATCCAAGGGATTTTCAGTCTCTTTAAAAGGGGTCACGGGAGTTGCAATATCAATGTTGGGATTTTTAAAAACCTCTAAAAGATGCGGAATGATTGTTGTGTCGAGAACAGGAAGATCTCCTTGAATATTGAGAATGATCTCTTTTTGACAAGAGGGGTCCAACTGTTGAAGCGCTTCAAAAATACGGTCAGATCCCGAAGGGTGATTGGGATCTGTCAATACACATGAAAATCCAGCCTTTTCAACAACCTGCTGAATCTCAATTTCGGCTGCAGCCACAATAATATCCTGAACCCCCGATTTTTTTACCGCTTCTAAAACATGGAGGATCATGGGTTTTCCAGAAAGCATTGCCAAGGGTTTACCAGGAAACCGCTGGGCTTGTAGACGCGCTGGAATCAGAATGATGGTATTTGAAAGATCCATGAAAAATCCTATTGGTAAAAATCCCCGAGAGTGTGCTATAAAGCATGAAAAGCGTCTTGCATCCATGCGTGAACTTAGATTAGACAGGGAGACTCGATACTTCAAGACTTTTTTTTTAAAAACCTTCTTTCACAGAAGACTGTATGATGATCAAGCAAACGCTTCTTTTCTCTTATCAAGACTCACGCTTCTTCACCTTAAGGATGTAAAATGATCTCTTTTATTTCTTGTGTTTTTTATAAAAAAAAGAGCTTTCCCTTTTTTCTCATGATTCATCTCTTTTTAATAGGCGTCATGAATTCAGGGTTTTGTACACCGACGGGCGGAGGGTTCAGCATTCATGGAAATCCGAAATATCCTTCAAATTTTACACATTTTGGGTATACGTCTCCAGAGGCTCAAAAAGGAGGCGTTTTAAGACTTGCCGTTCCAGGCACCTTTGATAGCCTCAATCCTTATATTATTACAGGGGTTGTTGGTGCAGGACATGGCTTTGTCTTCACCACTCTTATGAAGCAATCTCAAGATGAACTGTCCACAATCTACCCCTACGTTGCAGAGTCCTATGACGTTGCCCCAGATAAGAGTTCCATAACTTTTACAATACGCGCTGACGCTTGTTTTCATGATAATACACCGATCACGCCAGAAGATGTTATTTTTTCATTTGAAACACTCACGCAAAAAGGAAATCCGATGTTTAAGAACCTTTTTGCCGATGTCATCAAAGCCGAAAAAGTCGGGGACCAAGGTGTTAAGTTCACACTTTCAAAAACCCAAAACCGAGAGCTTCCGCTGGTTCTTGGCGTTAATCTTCCCCTCCTCTCAAAGGCCTTTTATACAATTCATGACTTTTCAAAGCCAAGCCTCATATCGCCCCTCGGAGCCGGTCCCTATCAATACGAAACAATTGAACCCGGACGCTCCATTACTTTAAAGCGTGTTCAAAACTGGTGGGGCGAAAATCTTCCTGTCAACAAACACATGTACAATTTTGATTCCATTAAATTTGACTATTTTCGAGATCCCAATGTTGCCTTTGAAGCCTTCAAATTGGGAGAAATTGATTTTCGTCAGGAAAATGTCGCAAAATTGTGGGCAACCGCTTACACCTTTGCAGCCTTCAAAAAAGGTCTTGTGATCAAACGTGAAACTGCTCACGAGATTCCTCTCGGAACCATGGGATTTTTTCTAAACACCCGTAAACCGGAACTTCAAGATCCAAAGGTTCGAGAAGCCATTGGATATGCGCTTGATTTTGAGTGGATTAACAAAAATCTTTTTCATGACTCTTATACACGTCATAAAAGTTATTTTTCAAACTCTCCCTTTGCCTCTTCCGGTCTTCCGTCCAAAGAAGAGCTTAAAATTTTAGAACCCTTTAAAGATAAGCTTCCGTCACGTCTTTTTAAAGAGCCCTTTACCCTTCCCACCACAGATGGATCCGGAAACATTCGAGAAAACATGAAAAAAGCAAACCTGCTTTTCAAAGAAGCCGGCTATGAGATTCGCCATGGAAAACTCATCCATCTCGCAACAGGAAAACCGCTGAAGCTTGAGATTATTTCCAATGTCCCCACCATGGAAAAGACATCCCTCAATTTTATTAAGAATCTGCGTGCCATGGGGATCGAGGCAAAATTCCGTATCCTCGACTCCAGTCAATACATGGAGCGCATGCATTCTTTTGATTTTGATATTCTCACTGGAATTGTCATGCAATCTAATAATCCTGGGAATGAACAACTTAACTTTTGGGGATCAAAGGCCGCAGAAGAGCCCGGGTCTTCCAATTATTTTGGCATTAAGGATCCCGTTGTCGACCATCTCATTGACTTGGTTATTGCAGCAACCACCTATGAAGAACTGGTCGAACGTGTTCATGCCTTAGATCGCGTCCTCCTTTGGGGATTTTATACTATCCCTCACTGGTCTCTGAAGGAATTTAGATATGCCTATTGGAATAAATTTAAATACCCTTCAAAATCACCCCTTTATGATATTGGAATTGAAACCTGGTGGATTGATCCAGCGCTTGAATCCTCCCTCAAACAAGCCATGAAAGACGCCTAAAATGCTCTTTTACTTTTTAAGACGCCTCCTCCTCATTATCCCAACGCTTCTTGGTATTATGATTTTAAATTATATCATTGTCCAAGCAGCCCCTGGAGGCCCCATCGAACAAATGATTTCTAAAATTCGTGGAGACGCCGTTTCTGCGACCGCACGCCTTGAAGGAGAAGGATTTAACGATCCTTTTTCGTCAGGCTCCGATGATTTTTCTCAGATGTCAAACGACAGCGCTCTTTATACGAAATACAAAGGAGCCAGAGGCCTTGATCCCGCTTTTATCCGGGAATTAGAACACCTTTACGGATTTGATAAGCCAGCCCATGAACGCCTTTTTTTAATGCTCAAAAATTATGCCACCTTTGAATTTGGAAAGAGTTACTTTCGAGGCCGTCCCGTAGCAGAGCTCATCTTTGAGAAGCTCTCCGTTTCCCTTTCTCTTGGTCTCTGGACAACGCTCATTGTCTATTTAATTTCCATTCCCCTTGGTATTGCAAAGGCCGTTCGCGACGGAACACGGTTTGATATGATGACAAGTCTTGTCATTATTATTGGATATTCAGTTCCAAGTTTCATGTTCGCACTTTTCTTAATTATCTTTTTTGCGGGCGGAAGTTTCTTTGATGTTTTTCCGCTTCGAGGCCTTGTCTCTGACAATTGGCACAGCTTAGATTGGATCCATAAAATCCTCGATTACCTTTGGCATATAACCCTTCCCGTCACGGCTATGGTTATTGGTGGTTTTGCAAGCCTAACGCTCCTGACCAAAAATTCCTTCCTTGAAGAAGTTCAGAAACAATATGTGACTACCGCCCGTGCAAAAGGTGTTTCTGAGCCGCGTATTTTATATCATCACATTTTTCGAAACGCTATGTTGGTTGTGGTGGCAGGACTCCCAGCGGCTGTCATTCATATTTTCTTTACAAGCTCCCTCCTCATTGAGGTTATCTTCTCTCTGGATGGACTCGGACTTTTAGGGTTTGAGGCAGCGATCTCACGAGACTACCCCATCATGTTTGGAACACTTTATATTTACACACTGATTGGATTATTTATGAATCTTCTTGGAGATCTCACCTATACCTTTGTTGATCCACGCATCGATTTTGGCAGGCGAGAAGGATAAGGCAATGATTCTTCTTTTAAGACACCTTTTTTGCTTGAAGTTCTCTCCCCTTACAAAATTAAGGATCAAGCGCTTCACACAGAACCGACGCGGTTTTTATAGTCTTTGGATCTTTCTAAGCCTTTTCGGTATCTGTTGTTTTGCAGACTTCATTGCAAACGACCAACCTTTGTTGGTCTCTTATAAAAATCAACTCTATTTCCCCATCCTTCAAAACTACCCCGAAACAACCTTTGGGGGAGAATTTGATACGACAACAAACTACAAAGATCCTTTTGTCAGAAAACTCATTGAAGACAATGGATTTATGATTTGGCCTCTTATTCCTTATGGATATGACACCATTAATTATGATCTTCCAAGCCCCGCGCCTTCTCCTCCTTCCCTTGAAAATATTCTTGGAACCGATGATCAAGGGCGCGACTTAAGTGCCCGTCTTATTTATGGATTTCGAATTTCTCTGTTCTTTGGACTCTGTCTCACGCTTGCAAGCGCTGTTCTGGGAATCATGATGGGAGGTATTCAAGGATATTTTGGCGGACGCGTCGATATCATCACACAGCGTTTTGTCGAGATTTGGTCTGGTCTTCCTATTCTGTATCTTCTGATTATTCTCTCGAGTCTCGTCGACCCTAATTTTTGGTGGCTACTTGGTTTGATGATGTTCTTCAAATGGACCACCCTCGTGGGTGTCGTCCGCGCTGAGTTCTTACGGGGACGGAATTTTGATTATGTCAGGGCAGCGCGCGCTTTGGGAGTTCCTTCCTTTTTGATTATGTTTAGACATATCCTTCCCAATGCAATGGTGGCCTCCTTAACCTATCTTCCTTTCATCTTAAATGCCTCCATTGCAACCCTAACGTCCCTTGACTTTTTAGGATTTGGGCTTCCGCCGGGATCTCCCTCTTTGGGAGAAATTCTCTCTCAAGGAAAAAATAATCTTCATGCCCCTTGGCTTGGCGTAACAGGATTTTTAAGTGTCTCCATCTTACTTGGTCTCGTCACTTTTATTGGGGAAGGTGTTCGTGATGCCTTTGACCCCCGGAAAGTTTTTTAAGGGATTCCCATGACAAAATCCTCTCCCCTCCTTTCTTTAAAAAATCTAAGCGCTTCTTTTAGGACAGAAACAGATCCCATTCATGCTGTTAAAAACATTTCTTTTGATATTTACCCCAAAGAAACTGTTGCTCTTGTCGGAGAAAGTGGCTCTGGAAAATCAGTCACCGCCTATTCAATTTTACAACTTTTGCCCTACCCGAAAGCCTTTCACAGCGGATCAATTCTTTGGAAGAACCAAGAGCTCATCGGGGCTTCTCTTCCTCTTCTTCAGTCTATTCGAGGAAATCAAATCGGGATGATTTTCCAAGAGCCCATGACATCGCTCAATCCGCTTCATACGATTGAACAACAAATCAACGAGTCTCTTTTTCTTCATGGATCTTATACAAAAAAAACAGCCAAAGAACGGGTCTTAGAGCTTCTTTATCTTGTTCATTTGAGGTCTCCTGAAAAACGTCTCAACGCCTACCCTTACGAATTGTCAGGGGGAGAACGTCAACGTGTTATGATTGCGATGGCCCTCGCACACAATCCTCAACTCCTCATTGCAGATGAACCTACCACAGCACTTGACGTCACCATCCAAGCTGAAATATTGGAACTCTTAAAAGATCTTCAAGAACGTTTGAACATGAGTATTCTCCTCATTACCCATGATCTTGATGTTGTTCGAAAAATGGCCCACCGAACCTGTGTCATGCATCAAGGAGAAATCGTCGAGTCCGGGTTAACGTCACAAATTCTTAAAGCACCTAAAAAGCCGTATACGAAACTTCTTATTGCAGCAGAACCAAGAGGAAAAGCGGTCACCCTCCCCAAAAATATCTATGACGTCCCTTCCCTTTTAGAGGCACAAGATCTCTCTGTGGCCTTTCCTCTTAAAAAGGGATTTTTTGGACGTGTTCTAGAATCCCATACAGCCGTTGATAAGATAAACCTTTTTGTTCAACCCGGAGAAACACTTGGGATCGTTGGTGAAAGCGGCTCTGGAAAAACGTCCCTTGGGTTTGCGCTCCTAAGGCTTCTCAAAAGCACCGGAAAAATATGGTTTGAATCAAAAGAAATTCAAAATGATGACCGCAAAGAACTTCAAGCCTTGCGCCCTCTCCTTCAAATCGTGTTTCAAGATCCCTATAGCTCTTTAAGCCCAAGGCTCAGCATCTCTCAAATCATTGGAGAAGGTCTTTGGGTCCATCGTCTTGCCACAACAAAACAAGAAGCCGATGAGAAAATCTTAAAAGCTCTTTTAGAGGTCGGATTGGATGAAACGTTTCTCTGGCGTTATCCCCATGAACTTTCGGGAGGCCAACGTCAACGCATCTCACTCGCACGGGCTCTTATTTTAAAACCGAAGCTCATTATCTTGGATGAGCCCACCTCAGCGCTTGATCGATCCATTCAGGCTCAGCTTTTAGATCTTCTCAGAGATCTTCAATCCATCCATAAAATTTCTTATATTTTCATCAGCCATGATCTCAAGGTTATTAAATCTTTAAGTCATCGTGTTCTTGTCTTAAAAGACGGAAAGATTGTTGAAGAAGGAACAACCGATCAGATCTTTCATCATCCCCGTACGACTTATACTCAGGCTCTCTTGAAGGCAGCGCTTTGAGGTCAACTCAAAGAAATAGGATCTTCTTAACGGTTGAACTTTTAAAAAACATAATTGTCTAATGCAAGCCTTCTTTGGCGGTCCTCCCACTGCGCTTCTGTAAAGCTTTCTTTAATAAATCCAGAAGGTGTATCCATCATCACGGATCCGGGATTTGGTACCGCGAGCATCCTTTGAAGGTCTTCTTTCTCACGAGGAGACATCCTCGCCTCCCACGGCAGGGAATGACGAACAGGCAAACGCCTCTTATTTTCTGTAACAACTGGCTTTATCCTCACGACAAGTGGGTGGATTTCAGGTGTTTTGGCCTTATCCGTTTTTGGACTTTCTGTACTGGCTTGTATCGGAAAATCCTGAAACAATACTGAAGCTCCCAAAACAAGAACCATCATAGATATCGTATTTTTAACGTCCATTTTCTGTCTCCTCGTTTATTATTATTCTTCATTCTTTTACTGAGAGTACCACATTTTTTTCCTTATGAAAATTTTTTATACCTATCATGAATGAAAGAGTGGAAAAAAAGAAAAAAATATTGTAACAAATTGAATATGAAGAATTTTTTAACACCTCAAGAACAAAACGGATTAA
>NCGZ01000125.1 GCA_002257235.1 Alphaproteobacteria bacterium 16-39-46 | reverse complement strand
ATTTTTTCACGATTTGATAAAATGGCCATTGCTTACATGGGCTTTTTGGCCTTTGCTTCTTCTATTATTTGGCTAAGATGAAAAGTGGACACGGCCTAAAACTTAGTTTTTATCAAAAAGCCACTCACAGAAACTCAGGTCAATAGCTGGGGGCGTCTTTGAGAAAGAGAACGTATAAACTTCCCAAATAATTTCAGTAACGCGCTGAGCTGGAAGATCAAGTTCATTTCTCTTAATAAGGCCATCCACAACCTTGCAAGCTTGCAAATAAAGTGTGAGATCCCACGGATAAGACTTTTTTTGATGATGGAAAGAGGCCAAAGGGGAATAGGGCTCTTGCTTTTCTCCTAAAAGTTCACTTATGGAACATCCTAAGATATTTGCAATAGCTCGAAGAACTCTAATACCAGGATCTTTAGAGGTCCCAATCAGAATCTTCCGAACACTATTGGTTCCGAGTCCGGCTCTTTTTTCTAATGCAGATACAGATAAGTTTTTTTCTGTAAGGCGATTTTTAATTTGAAATTGAAGAATAGATGTCATTTTTCCTTGAGATTCTACCTATAAAAATTATAAAACATTAAAGTTTCTTTAAGATATGAAACACTTTTCAGAAGCTATCAGATTACTTTAAAAAAAAATATGCTGAAAAATGTTAAAAATGACGTCAAACAACAACATTTTTATTTTTAGTGCATATTATAAAGATTTTTATCATTAGAAAAAACGATTTTTAAGGATTTGAAGGAAGTAAGCCCCTCAAATTTTTGGAAAATAGTCAATATGCACAATTTAAAGTCTAAAACCTTATGCCGAGGTTAAAATCATATACAAGACTCTCCGTCATTAATTTTAAAATTTTGAAGAGAATATTACTCCCATATTTCTTGATCAAGCTTCAGCTTCTTCAGAAAATCACAACACGGAAATGCAGAAAACATTTTTTAATTGAAGGTATTTATTTTCTCTGTAAAGCATGAGTGCTTTTGCATTTGGATAATCTTCTAAGAAGGTTTCAAGTGGTTTTGTATCGTGTTGAAACATTTTTTTCTTATTTTTAACTTCAATTGCCCAGAGACCCTTAGGGCTATAAACAATAAAATCAACTTCTACATCAGTTCGTGTTCTCCAAAAGCTTAGTGTACGAAGAAAATTTTTCAATTATATAAGTAAAAATTTCTTCATTTTTGGCATCGCTAATGCCATTTTGAGACTCAAAATGGCATTATCAGGTGAATAAAGTAATGATTTAATCTTAAAATACGCGATTCTCAACTTTTCATGGTTTCAACAATAAATCAAATTGAAGAGGAGGATTCCCATGCTGCTTATTAATGAATATGGCAACAGTATGTGCCA
>NCGZ01000053.1 GCA_002257235.1 Alphaproteobacteria bacterium 16-39-46 | reverse complement strand
ATAAATTGAGAAGAACTTACTTTAAGCTGAGAGACCCATGATGCTAAACGGTCCTTAAAACCCTCACAAGAAGAAGAATTATTAATATTCAAAAGAGGAGGTGGGGACAAACTCTCAAGATCATAATCTTCCAAATCCTCAAAACCTGCTCGCAAGGTAATCTGCTCCCAAGCATCACTTTCTAAAGCTCCTTCTTTTTTAACGCGCACTGTTGCCATCCATAGATTTTCATCATCGAAGGAAAAATCCATAACTCTCACGGCGTCTAGTTTCCACGTCATGCACAACAGCACAAAAAGAGATATTTTTAGAATTTTTATTTAGACTGTCCCTTCCTTTTTTTGATGATAAAATATTTCTTCGTCAATCTTAAAATCAGTTTTTTAAAGAGGAACAAAGACTCACAATACCAAGCAGACCTTTATCATCTTCATTATTTACTTTTTGATTTTAATAAAGTTAGTGTACTCTCCTCTTTTATAAAAACAAGATCAAAAATTCCAAATAAATTCAAAGTGTATCGAAAAAGCATACCCTAAATTGACATTAGTGGGTTGATACTTTTACTGAACCCGGCTCCTGCAGCCAATTTTAAAATAGACGCCTCAGTTTATAATTCATATTTCCTTGTCTATTGGTTCTTTTTTGTGGTATAAGACTACCGCCCCTGAGTTTGTGATGGTATCCTTATTGTGAGAAAGCATGTCTTTTTGTTCTAAGATTAGAAGAGCTCGTTGGTCCCGTTATAACATATAGAAAAGGATATTCTGAGGGAAGTTTATCGTCTTTGATTTCAAAAAGAGTTTCTGCATACTCTTTCAAGCCTTTTTGGCAGAATATATTTCCATTTGCATGATTGTGAGCATAAACAAGGACTCCAGCTAATCTTTTATACAAATTTTCATCTTTCTTTTCTATATGTAATCTTAAAGAGGGGGAGATAAGAATATCTTTTACTGATCTTCCAGGTTTTACCTTTGAAGAGAAGCAAGATTTTAGAAGATCTGATTTAGAATCTTCTTGTGTGAGATATGTTAAAATGAGCTGCATTTCAACTCCATCTTCAGGAGTAGATGTTATGACCAATTGTTTTTTACTATAACTAATTTGAAAATCTAATCTTACTGGAAGATGCTTCGAAACGTATGAAAGAAGGGTCTCTTCTTGTTTTTCAAACTCTGCAAGTCCAAGGCGGTGGACTGTAGTACCAGAAGCTGAAGAATTTGAAGTATCAAGAGTAGTGTCGCCGCATAAACCAAGAGAATCCAGAAGACTTGCTCCTGCAGAATAGGGGACAGATGCTCCAGCATTTGCAGGAGGGAGAAAATTTTTAGGAGCGAAATCAACTTCTTTAGTAGCTGAGTGACTGAGAGATCCAGTATTTTTCTCAACAGCTTTTTCAGCTGATATTTCTACTGAAAGTGCAGATTGCTCTCTTATTGGCATTGGCTGTTGATCAATGAAATCTCTTCTCAAAGGAAGCCCTGTTTCTTGAACAGGGCGAGGAGGTTTAGTAATTAGGATTGTTTTTTCTGTCTTTGCTTTATCTTCTTCATCTCCGCAACAGGCTTCTAAATGATGAAAAGATGTAAACAAAAGGGTTATTGCTGTTAGTGTTGATAAAATGTATTTAGATTTTATAATTACCATGAAATTTCCTCTAAAATTGTATATATAAATTGATTGTAATAGAATTATTTGTAGATCAAAAAATTCCTTTTAAGACAGTGTACTGATTTTTTAATCATAATGTCCATACCTTTTCAAAAAACTATTTTATACTTTAACTCATTATGAGACCTTTTCATAACTAAATTTTGAACTTATTTTTAGAAAAAAACTGCCTAAGTCTTATAAGAATTGAGATATATCTCTAACAGTGGCTACTTTTGAAGCAAAAACGAGGTCTAAATTTAGTTATGCAAAGGTCTCATTAAAATTTCAATATTTTTAAATTTGCAAAGAATCTTCAGTTACGAAACAGGGTCCAGCTGTCTTAATTCAAAAGGTTTAGAGAGAATATGTACTGCTGAAGTACCCTGAAATTCAGGTCCTTTGGGTGATATTGAGGAAGTGTCAATTAATCCTGAGACATTTTGTAAGGGACTTAAAGGGAGATTCCCTGGATTTAAAACTCTAGAAGCATCGGGAACTCCAGATACATTTTGCAAAGGACTTAAAGGAAAACTCCCTGGACTTAAAACTCCTGAGACAGGCTCCAGTATGCTCAATTCAGGCCCTTTGGGTGATATTGCGGAGGTGTCAATTAATCCTGAGACATTTTGTAAGGGACTTAAAGGGAGATTCCCTGGACTTAAAACTCTAGAAGCATCGGGGACTCCAGATACATTTTTCAAAGGACTTAAAGGAAAATTCCCAGGGCTTAAAACTCCTGAGGCAGGCTCCAGTATGCTCAATTCAGGCCCTTTGGGTGATATTGCGGAGGTGTCAATTAATCCAGATACATTTTGCAAAGGGCTTAAAGGGAAATCTCCTGGACTCAAAACTTTAGAAGCATCGGGGATTCCAGATACATTTTGTAAGGGGCTTAAAGGGAGATTTTTTAGTACAAAAACTCTAAAAGGAAGGTCCAGTTGGCGTAATTCAACAGGTTTAACGGAGGCACGCGCTGCAGGAGTTCCCGGTTGATCAGAGAAATTTTGAAACATGCTTTGTTCTTCAGAAATTTCCAAAGAGGATCCAATAGAGCTTAAACCAGTAAGAGCGTTAAAATTAGATGGAAAATAAGGACTCTCCAATGGAGTTGAGGTGGTAGGTAGAACAGCTGCTGCAGAAGGTGAATTAAAACTCTCATCATAATTTTTTGGAGGCAGTAATATTGACGCCAAAACTTTTTTTGGAGCAAAATTCTCTGATTCATTTCTCCTTGGTGAGCCGGGAGGAGTCTTGATAACTAATGCATTTTCTAGGTCTTTAGACTCATTTGCAGCGTCTTCTTCTGCAGCTTTCTTGGCTGTAGCTTTCTCTTCCGTGGCAAGTCTTTCAGCTTCCTGAACATCCATCTTTTCACGAGAGTCTTGGGCTAATCTTTCAGTTTCTTTCCGTTCGGGTTCTCTTCTCTCAGCTTCCTCTTTGGCTTTCTTAGCAGCAGCTTGTTCAGTAACAAGTCTTTCAGCTTCTTTACTTGTGGCGTCCTTAGCAGCCTTCTTCACTGTAGCTTTTTCTTTAGCTTTTTGTGCAGTAGCAGCTTCTCTGAGTGCAGTGTCCTCAGCAGCTTTCTGCGCGGCAACTTGCTTCGTAGCGGATTCATCAGCAGCTTTCTTGGCTGCGGCAGCTTCTTCAGCCTTTCGTCTCTCTTTAGTGGCAAGTCTTTTAACTTTCTTAGCCGTCGCCTTTTCACGAGCGACTTGGGCTGATCTTTCAGCTTCTTTCCGTTCGTTTTCTTTTCTCTCAGCCTCTAATCGTTTAGCTTCTCTGCGTTCGGCTTCTTCATTCTCTTTTCTTTTCACTTCAGAATCAAGTCTTTCATCTTCTCTTCGCTTGGCTTTTTCAGCAGCTTTCTTCTTCACAGTGGCTTCTTCTTTCTCTTTCTTTGTTGCAGCTTCCCTTTGAATTTTCTCTTCTGCTAATCTCTGAGCTGTAGCTTCTCTAATTTCATTTTCTCGTTTTTCGGCTTCTAAACGCTCAGCTTCTCTTTGAATTAGATCTTTTTGCGCTTCTTCAGTAACAAGTTTTTCGGCAATTTTACGTCGTGCTAATGCTACAGCTTCTTCTATGGCTGCCCTGTTAGAAATTTTAATTTCTTCTTTAATCCTATTTTCTTCATCTGTCTCAAATTTCTGTTTTGCTTTTTCTAGAATTTTTTCTGTTTCAAAAGAAGAACCAGTTTTTCCTCTCAGAAAATCATTCTCTATCTCTTGAGAAGATTTTCTTGAATAAGAAGAAATTTCCCGCACAAGTTGAGAAGATTTTTCAATATTATTCATACGAATATAGTGAGAAATAGGAATAATGTTTCCTTTTTCATCAACCACATGAGTAATTCTGTTTACTTCTACAAATTCTTTAAAAGTAGCTGGTTTTTCGAGAGGATCTTGTCCGGGTTGTTCGGCTGTATAATTACCTGTTTGTCCTTTTCTAAAATGAATATATTTCCCTTCTTTTTTTTGCATTTTTTTCACAGAATTTGAGACAACATCAACGTCTCTTATTACTTCTGTTGTCATGCGGCGTTCAAGAGAGGAGAGTTTTTGTCTTTTTTTAGAGTCCTCATCTCCTCCAAGAGGAATTGTTAGACAAACACCAAAGAAATTTGAATATCTTCGAATATTGTCGTATTGAAACTCTGCATTGACAGAGATGTAGTCATTAAATGAGTAAACACTTCTAAATCTTCCCCCGTTCATAGGTTTGCTGTGACGTGCTCCGAAGTGATATCCTCCGGCATAAAGGCTCAAGTCTTCAAGTCTTGGAACGGTTCGTCCAATTTCATAATCGAGTCCTTTTAGAGGAATCTCTTTTTGAGATGTTTCATAGAGTTCATAGCCAATATAGTGTTTTTTTAAAGGGCCTCCTTTAATGTCTTTGGGAGAGCTTAAAGGCCAATAGGTATTGAGACGATAATCCCACGTCGTTGAAAGAAGCTCTGCTCCAAAGGTTATTTGATATAACAAATTCTTATGTTTTGAATAACGATCATCAAAAAATCCATATATTCCGAGAATTTTGTCTGGAATAATATTTAAGGAACGATATCCAACTCCAAAGTTACCCTCCATATTTTTTTGAGAGTCTCTCATAAATCGAGCATCCATAAAGAGCATGGAGACATCGTCTTGACCAAGCGGGGAGAGGATTCCAATTTGTCCAAGGTTGCGTTGAGTCCCTGTTTTTAGATTAACGTGGGCTTTCGGATTCCATTTTAAGCTTGATTCATGCTCTCCAGAGGAACTATTGAGACCTAAACAAGATAAAGATATAATCAAAGTGGAGAGAAGTAGTTTTTTTTTCATGAGAGTGATGTAAAGCCTTTTAAAAATGGTTGAGAGCCTAATGGCACTAAGTTAAGAAAAAAAATCATGTTAACCGCGGAGCGTATATCTCGAGGGTTTTCCGAGACCATCCCAAACTCAGGGGTTGAGGCTTATTTCCTTAGTTTAATAGTTTTAAAAAGACAGTAAGAGACATTTACTGCTTTTTTGATGAGATAATCATTATTAAAAAGTTTTGAAGCCTCCTCTATTTATCTTCAGGAATTTCTTCATCTTTCATGAGATGCTCTATTTTTTTTCGTGTAAGTTCTGTAAATTCAATAATTGTCTCAATATCCATCTTCTTTTTAATCATTTTTAGAGCAATTTTTATAGCTTTATTATTTTCACCTTCTTCAAACCCTTTAGCTTCAGATTTCTTAAGAGTATTGGCTTCTACTCTGAGCCATTTCAGATGTCCCTCATAGATTTCTCTTTCCTCCTCACCAAAATTCATAACATCAAGAACTGTAAGCGCTTTCTTGAGATCTTCGTTATCAAGTTCTGGAGGCAGATGATCTTTATTCAGCAAATCATGCCGCGTTAAAAAAGCTACCCACATATCCAATGCATTTTTTACTTTCGCAACAATGTCTGATAACTCTTCTCGAGAATCCTCAGAAAATTTTTTCAATTCTATCGTATGAAGTTCTAAATCTTTAAAATAAGGAATGCCACTTTCTTTTTCTTTCACATGAAAGACATTATGGTATTTTTTTACGGATGGGATCGACGTAAAATTAAGAATATGAATGCCAATGGCTTTAGAGAGACTAGAATAGTCCTCAGCAACCTTTAGTTGGTCTGTATACAGCTTTGCCCAATAATAAAGAGCTCTTTTATCATAGTCAGCTTCATCACTAATCTGAATTTCAATATTAAATCTTTTACCATCCTCTCCTTTTGCTTTAATATCCAGAATAGATAACTTATCTTTCTTAAAGTTTTTGGGGTTGTATGGATTCAGGAGAGTTACCTCATTGACTTGATCTTCTTCTCCTACAATAGAGTTAATAAGAGAAATAAGAAGGTCCTTGTTCTCTTCAACACCAAAGATCTTTTTAAACGCAATATCTACGCGGGGGGTTATTTTATCCATAATATCTTACTCTTCTCTATGAGCTTTATGAAGTGTAGCCATCGCTTTTACACTCTCTACAGAGCTTTTCTCTAACAGCCTTTAAATAAGAATGTTTTTCTGTTTGCATTATATAAAAGAATATCAGAAAAAACAAATGTTAAAAATCCTAAAAAATAATGATCCTCAAGCAATGATTTATCTCAGAGTTTTTAAGGAGATTATAACAAATTTAAAATTTTGGAGAAGCTAATATCTGTGATAATCCCAGTTATCACAGGATTAAATATTTATAATTTCTTCCCCTCCCACCACCCATCTCCTTTCCATCGGACAGTTGTTGTTTATATGATTTCCTCTTATCTTTCCTTTATTTCTTTCTCTTCATCTCCTCCATTCTCTCTCTCGTTTTTACCATCTCGGGATGTTCGGCCGGCAGTTTTTCTTCCTGAATTTTAAGAGCTCTCATTAAATGTTCTATGGAGTCCTCTTCTTCTCCCATTGCACCCTCTGCTTCCCCTAAGGACCTCAAGACAAGCGCTGTGTCAGGATGGTCTCGCGATACTTTCTCTTCTTGCAGTGTCAAAGCTTCCTTCAATATTTCAACTGCTTTTTTGATTTCTTTCATCTCTATATGAAGTTCTCCGTAAAAACGTAACGCTTTTACTTTCCGACTCGGTGCTGTATCTCCCTTTGCAAATACTCTTAACACTTCCTCAAGATATCTTTTTGACTCCTCATACTTTCTTAAATTCTTATATGCCTCTCCCACTGCTGTTTTTGTTATTGCTAGGTATGGATGATCTGCAGCAAACGTTTTTTCAAATATGGTGAGCGCCTTCTTCAGGTACTCAAGCTGCTGGTCATACTTACCCAGATTCCCGTACGCTCCTCCAATCGCATACAAAGACGTGGCGATGGATGGATGATCCGCCTCGTACGTTTTTTCATAGATGGCCAGCGCTCTTTGCAGATACGCGAGCTGCTTTGCATAGTCTCCCAGGTTCCCGTACGCCTTGCCAATTGCGTAGAACGAATTCGAAATCTCAGGATGGTCCACCTCGTACGTTTTTTCTCTTACATCCAGCGCCTTTTGGTAGAATTTCAACTGCTGCGTGTATTCCCCCAAATTCCCGTAAGCTTCACCTATCCAATAAAGTGTGTGTGAAATCTCAGGATGATCCGCTGCGTATGTTTTTTCCTCAATGGTCAGCGCTCTTTTTAGATACTCTAGCTGTTGAGGGTAATCTCCCAGGTTCCCGTACGCTTTTCCTATCGCATACAGCGATGTGGCGATGGATGGATGATCCGCTTCGTACGTTTTTTCCCTAATGGCCAGCGCCTTCTTCAGGTACGCAATCTGCTGGGCATACTTACCCAGGTTCCCGTACGCTCCTCCAATCGCATACAAAGACGTGGCGATGGATGGATGATCCGCCTCGTACGTTTTTTCATAGATGGCCAACGCTCTTTGCAGATACGCGAGCTGCTTTGCATAATCTCCCAAATTTCCATAGGAAGATCCTATATTATCTAAAGCCAATGCAATTGTAGAATGATCGGCAGCATACGTTTTTTCCCAAATCATCAAGGCTTTTTGGAAGTACTCCAACTGCTTCTCATAATCTCCTAAATTCCCGTAGGCTGATCCTATGTTATTTAACGACGTTGCGATGTCTGGATGATCCGCAGCAAGCGTTTTTTCTTCGAGGGCCAGCACCTTTTTCAGATACTCAAGCTGCTCGGCATACTTACCAAGGTTCCCGTACGCTACTCCTATGTTATTTAACGACGTAGCGATCGCAGGATGATCCGCAGCAAGCGTTTTTTCTTCGAGGGCCAGCGCCTTTTTCAGATACTCAAGCTTCTGCGCATAGTCTCCCAGGTTTCCGTACGCAATACCCATGCTACTAAGAGTGACTGCAATTTCAAGATGATCCGCTTCGTACGTTTTTTCCTTTATCGTAAGCGCCTTTTTCAGATACTCAAGCTGCTCGGCATACTTACCAAGGTTCCCGTACGCTACTCCGATCTCATACAAAAACGTCGCGATGTATGGATGATTCTCCATTTTTTTAGCAATCTCTAACCCTCGCTTTGGATAGACCATCTGCTCTTTATATTTTCCAAGATTTACCGCAAGATGTCCCAGAGTTCTACTTAATTCCATAAGCTTTTGTCCAACCTCTGGGGGGGTATTTTCATACGCGATCAACATCCCTCCATGACTCGAAAGTGGTTTTCCGGCTGCCCAAGTCGCCGGATCGTTATATTTATATTTTTGCGTTAATTCTTGATCCATCACAGCAATAAGCTCTGAAAGATATCCATTCGTCTGCTCTAGTGTGAGCGCCTCTCTTAAGGCTTCTTGCACCAATCGATGTATCCCAGCTCCGTCGTTCCGGGTATCCGTGATCATCGAATACTGCCGAAGAACTTGAAGTGCCTTTCCTAAACGATCATCTAACCGCCATCCCTCGACATCCCATTTTTGTTGAGCCCAGGCTTTCAACAATCCATGGGGGATATTTTCGGGCGCTAAAAAGCTAAGTCCCTGAAGGATATAAACCCCATCCGGATTTTGAGCTTGGATTTTCTCCAACGTCACCGCCCATGTGGCTGATACCACTGACCGTAGGTGGGGTTTTTGTTTCAAAAGAGTAACATACTCTTCAAAGCTCTGAAGTCCGTTTTCTTTTATATAAGCTCCTGCTTGCGTTAAAGCCAAAGGATAATCTCCTAAGGCTTGTGCAAGCCCCACGGCTCCTGCTTCAGTCCTCAATCCAGAACGCGCTTGTAAGAGCACCACGGCATCTTGTCTCTCAATGGCAGGCAGAAGAATCATGCTTTCCTTCTTCCAATCTTGAGATCGAGACGTAATTAGAAGGTGTCCTCCCTTTGTGGGCAAATACTGCTTAATTTCTTCTGGCGTGTCTGCATTGTCCACAACCAGAAGCCAGCCTCGGTGCTTTTGCGACTCAAGCGCCGCTTTCATCGTCATCATCAACTCCTCAGAAAATTGAGGAAGGGTGATGCCCATAGCTTCCCCTAGCTTCTGATAGTCATTATAAAGCGTCGTCGTGGACGCCGCATTCAAGGTTGCCCCTAAGGTATATAGGTTCTTCGTGTCTTTGGCGTAAGCTCTCGCCAAATGACTTTTTCCCATCCCGGCAAAACCCACCAGAACCACTTGCTTCATTTCATTTTCACTAACAAGACCAAGGCTTTGAAGAAGCTGAGCTAATACATCACGTCTTCCGATCGTTATGTCAGGCTCCATCACCTGCCAGACCTCCGGTGGCACCTCATATCCGAGAAGATGGGCACGCCTCTTGATATCCATCCACTGCTGCCAGTCTCTTTCAGTATCCTGGGCTTGGATTTGGGTCCCTTGTTGACTGACAATCTCATCTGTCAATCCTTTCTCTATGGTGTCCAAACGCTGGTTATATTTATGATAGAGATCCGTGAAGGAGAAAGCGTCTTTGAGTCCTAAAATCTGTTTTACAAAACGCGCCAAAGACTTGGCATACTTACTGGAGCTGGAGATGTCTTCGATCAACAGTTTCTGATATTCTGCAGGGAATATTCCCCATCCCCCTTCTAAGTAAAGAGGAAACAAACTACCCGTATCATAAAACCGTTTGAGAAGGGGAATAATGGATTTAGATTCCTCCTTTCCAAAGGCAGGAGTTCCTACCAACAAAGCATGGCTTCCTTCCTGAGATGCACTGACATCAAATACATATGGGTTTTGAGTGTTTGTTTCATCGAGCCTATACCTCACCGTAAAACCGCAGGCCTTAAGATCTTCTTCCATTCTCTCCATAAAGAGCAACGTGCTTTGACTTGGATCCCAAGGGGACGTGATCCATAGGACCTTGTCCTCTCTGTGCTCAAGCTTTTGAACCTGCTTACAGAATTCTTCAATCTCAGGACGTAAGAGATGATCAATCACCCTTTCTCTGACGGAGACTTCCTGCTTTTTAGTCTTGCTTCCTCTTAAGATGCCCTGACGACGGAGATTTTTGGCAATAATTTGCCGCCCAAGAGGAAGGCCTTCTTTGCTCCTCCCTAGAAGAGCGTAAAATTCCATGTTCTCTAAATATCCACTCAGATCTTTGGGATCGATAATTCTGTTTTCCCTCATATAAAGGGCAACCTTATCCATCTCTCCAGGATGATATTTGAGTTTCTTTGCGATCTCATGCCACTCCTCTTCCGCTTCGATTCCACTCAATCCAGTGAGGAGATCAACGGACTCATCCACACTCAAGCTAGGAACTATTAGGAGGGTCACATCCTTGAAATCAGATTTGAGGGATGAAGAGGTTATTACTACATGTCCTTTAGGGAGCCTCAAGAGAGATTGTAGATGGTGTTCGTCACTCACATCAGGACAGATCAACAAGAAATTTGTTTGAGAGAGATGTTCAGACAGCTTTTCCAAGGTTGGAAGATTGAGTTGATGTTGAAGGCCCGTTAAATCTCCATCAGGGACCATAGCGCCAAAGGTGTATTTTTTAGAAACTCCCCGACCCGCACATCCTTGCGCAAAAGCCAAGGCCAGCTGTTTTTTCCCAATGCCCTCCGGACCTTGCAAAAATACAGGATTGGATGAATCCTCTAAAGTTTGTTTGAGACTATTGAGGATTTCTCTTCTCCCCACAAAAATTGAAGTAGGCTCTGGGATATACCAGTTACTCGGCATAAATCGCTCATCCTGGGGCATGTTTTGAGCAAGAAGACTCACTTGCATCTGGATCATGTTCTCATTTTCTTCTGCTTCTCTTGCCAGAGCCTCTTTGCTCTCTTCAATAATCTTCGGTGTGATGCCTGAAAGGATTTGTTGACACATTGTCAGATAATTATCTTCACTACGCTGAAGATCCTCCGTCCAAAGGCTTACTGATGATTGTTGATAGATGTATTTGATGATCTCAGGGAGTTGAAGATAATAGGAAGCTCGGTCATTACGTAGATCAAAGAGACTTTTAATTTTGCTGGATTCAAGATGCTTGTGAAAGGGAGAAGTCATCTCTCCGGCATAAAGCAGAGGAATAACCTTTTGAGGAGATTGAAGAATACGCTCAAATTCAAAACGTACATTTGTCTCTTGAAAAGTACGTTCATAGTAGGTGTCCGTTCCAACCACAAAGACAACTTGGCTTTCCTCTATCCCGGCTTCCATGAACTTTTCAATGGGCGCTCCAGGAGTGAGCTCCAGAAGATCTAAAAGACCCTGCACACCTGCGCGTTTCAAGTGATCCACCAGAGTTAACAAAAATCCTTGAATGCTCTCTTCTTCAGGTTTTTTAGGCCACGCATAACTGATGAAGGCCTTGATAGAGACTCCCGTGGATGAAAAACTTCTCAGATATGTCTCCAGCAAAGGATTGATTCTTTTGTCAATTATAATACTACGGGCTTTTTCAAAGCTGATTTGAGATGTTTGAGGCCGAGAGAGGCCTTCTAAACGTGTCGTATCCTGATCTGCAGATGAAAAACCTGCCACCTGTTTTTTGCTACAAACTGATGCAATCAGAGCACATACAAAGACCGTTAAGAAAAAACGCAGCTTATTCATGATAACTCCCCATTTTAATAATGGGATGAGTATATATCCTCTCCTTACGAAGACAATACTCATAATTACAACGAAAATTAAGGTTATCTAAAAAAATCAAAATCCTCTTATCAATTTTAACCATAACCCTTTCTTGACGTCAGTTTAAGTCTCTTTTTCCGTCAGAATAGACTCAATTTTTTTATTTGTTGACAACCAATTCTCAACTTCTTAGATCCCAAATTGACATGTTTTATATTTCACCAAGCTTGGAAAGCCATTCTGAAATAATACTAATATTTTCTTGATTCATTCTAACAGCTCCATTCCCTTCAAGCTTAGATCCCCCTGTAGTATGAACTCCTACACATTCTATTTTTTTATCTTGATTTATTCTCCATACTCCAGATCCGCTTTGTCCACCAGATGTATCAATATCATAATAAATTTTATGCTTAGAAATCTTCTTTATAAGGCCACTCATCGTATACATGTTGTAGGAAGGAATATGAAAAGCCATATTAAAAGGACTTTTTGATGCTGGATATCCTGTAACATTAACTTGCATAGACTCTAATTCATTATGATCTGGAGATTTTAAAGAAGCCCAACCAACTTCTCTTCCTGTATCTTCTCCTAATTTTACAATACCAAAATCATAATTTTCATCTTCTTCTTCCAGATAGGAAGAATGAACATAAATTTCTAATCCTTCTACTTTTTTTGTATATTTTGTAACAAGCTGGACACCTCTACGGAAATCAAATTTAAAACTCTGATTCATTCCTAAATAAAAAACGATAGACTTTGGTTCTTCCCTGTGGGGGGAGTAAAGACAATGAGCAGCTGTTAGTATGCAACTTTTACTTATAAACGTAGCAGAACCTCTTGCAATATGATCAGAAAATTGTGTTTCTAAAAAACCATGTATTCCCCACGGGTACCCAACAGGCGTACGAATACGACTCCTTTTATCTAAAAAAGAAGAAATGAGTGGGTTCGCATATGGGCTACTTACTACCGAATGATTAAATTCAATTTCTTGTTTTTGCAAGTCACTATTTACTTTTTTTTTAACTCGACATGAATATTAGATTTCTCTCGTGTTGTATGAGGAATTCTTAAATTTCTCTCTTTCAATAATTTTTTATCTAATGGAACATATAATTCATGCCCTTCATCTAAAAATCTTACACGTGTTGGCATGTTTACTTCTTTCATAGAAAAACTTGGTTGTTTTTCTGGTCTAAATCCTGGTGTTGATCGTACGACAGTACTCATGCTCCTCTTTGTCATCTCAGAAAACCTTTCTCCTGCTAATAATAAAACCCTATCAAATCGTCCTGCAGATACAACAGATGAAATAACTGATAAACATACAACTGATAAAAGAAACTTTTTCATAAAAAACCCTAATAAATTATTAAACCACCTGCGTAAGAGTAAAATAAATTACCATCATATGTCAATCAAAATTCTGCGCTCCTTTAGTACATAATGGTATTAATAAAGAAGGTTTATTTACCATTTAATCTACTCATACCTCATGGATCCATGAGGTACTTTTTTTGTAAGCCTTTTCGTTTTCTTATCCTTTATACTGAAATCTCCTGATTTTCTTTACTTTGAGGTTAGCTAACCTCTCTTTCTAGCATCTTCCCATTTTTAAGAACGACACCAAGCCCTTTTTTTGTCTATGGACAAGTAAACAACAAACTCTTAAACTCTAACTTTACATGTTTTATCTCTGAAAGATTTTTTTATGACAGATGGAAAAACAATCGGATATATTCGAGTTAGCAGTTTTGACCAAAACCCTGAAAGACAACTTGACGGTGTCATTCTTGACAAAGCTTTCATTGATAAAGCTTCTGGAAAAGATACCAATCGCCCTCAATTGGAAGCCTTATTAAATTATATCCGTGACGGGGATACTCTCGTTGTACATAGTATGGACAGATTAGCTCGGAACTTAGATGATCTCAGACGCTTAGTTTTTGATCTGACACATCGTCATATCAATATTAATTTCTTAAAAGAAAATCTCCTTTTTACAGGTGAAGATTCTCCCATGGCTAATCTTTTGCTTTCAGTCATGGGAGCCTTTGCTGAGTTTGAACGATCTTTGATTCGCGAGCGCCAACGGAAAGGCATCGCCCTTGCAAAAAAACACGGCATATATAAAGGTCGCAAACGTTCTTTAACACCAGATCAAGTCCTTCTTCTCAAACAACGAATTTTTGAGAGAGCTTCAAAAAGTCAAGTTGCTCGTGAGTTTGAGATTAGTCGTCAAACTCTTTATGAGTATTTAAAAAGTGATATCTCATAAAATCCCCATAAATCTCTCTATGTCTGTTTTCAATTCTTCTTTAAAAATCTTAAGCTGCAATTATATTAATAGTTCCTTTAACGCCATTCTCAACTTTTAATGAGTAAGAAAGAAGAGATTTGAAAAACACGATCAATTCTTGTAAATTTTTGTTTATGTTCAATCAAAACAAAACT
>NCGZ01000052.1 GCA_002257235.1 Alphaproteobacteria bacterium 16-39-46 | reverse complement strand
AAAATCTAGGCACAAAAAAACCACAACACTCTGATTTATCAGCATATTGTGGTTCGTTTTTTACGTCTCAATCTACTTTTGTAATAAACTCACGCTAGGTTTTTTATCTGTGAAATTAACATTTCATCCAATTTTTAAACATAATACTTTTAGTCTATTTTTTCTTTCATGAGCTGTTCAATTTGTTCACGAGTCAGCCCTGTGATTTCAACAATCACGTCAATATCTATACCTTTTTTGATCATTTTTTGAGCCGTTTTTTTTATTCCCTTTTCAAGGCCCTTTTCAAAGAAAGTATCATGAATGGCTTTATCGGCAGAGATTTTCATATCAACGCTTTCATAAATTTGAAGGTCTTCTTTACTCCAAGAAAAACGGTCAAGCTCATCATAGGCCTTTCTAATAATAAGGTCTGACCCAATAATATCTTTAAGATCCTCTTCTGTCGTATCAGAAGCTCGTTTAAAAAAATAACACTATTTTTGGGTCAGCGTCTTAAGCTGATTTTTTTTATCTTTAAACTTGGGAAGCTCTATAAAAGAAAAAGAAAAATCTTTTAACTCTCTCTTATGTGTTTTGATATCAAGGACTTGATGATGACAAATATAACTCGGATGGTCCGGAAACAATTCAAAGTTTACAATGGCAAGAAAGGTAACGTTTTTGAGATCCTTATACGCGATCCCTTTGTCCCTCTGGTTAATATAGCCCGTGCTGCATAGTACTGAGCTCTCTTTTCAAATCCCTTCTCATGACCTACTTGCATTTCAACAATGAACCGATTTCTTTCCTTATCTGTACATAAAACATCCACAATACTCTTGCGCTCTGCTGCAAGCTTTGGATCTTGAGAAGGATTTACAAACGTCACCTCTTCAATTGGGTTTGTTGTATGCGCAAAAATGTCATTTAAAAAATGAATCAAAATATCTTTGTTTTTTTCTGTTCCAAAGACTCTTTCAAAAGCGTAATCATTTTTTGGGTCAAGAAATTTACCAATCATGATGAAATCCTTAGGCGCATGGTCTTTAAGACCCTTACCACAGCCTTTCTTTTTCTTTCAAGTTTAAAAATTGAGTCATTTTGAGAGAAAGTGCTGTTTTAAAAATTAAAAACCTCTTAAAGACTTCTTGTATAATCTCCAATGAATACAAAAGAAAAGCGCAGAAACAATAATCCATTCTAAACTGTGAATAAGTGTTTCAATAGCATTTCCTTTCTTATTCACAAAAAACTGCGCTTTTTCTTGGCTTCTTTTTTCAAAAAGAGCTGAAGGAGAAAGTTTATTGATCTCTTGGATTTCTTTGTCTTCAACGTTATATTGCGTTTTTTTAAAAAGAAGATAACTCTCATTTGACTCAAAATGAGCATACTGACTGTAAAAAGTATACTGGGGAATGAGAAAGTTGGTTATCGCACCCAAGAAAAAAATGGAGGCAATAAGAATAATGAGGGAGGCAACGAAACATGAGATAAGCGTATAGAACTGAAAAAGATTCTTAAACATGTTTCTTTCTTTTTTTAAAAATAAGCAAAAAAGAACGCTAAATCTTTAAGCTGCAACGACGCCCTCTTGCCGAATTTCGATTTCTTCTACAATTTCTTCAATACTTTCTATTATTTCATCTTCTTCAAATGAATCACGCGAGGACATTTCACGGCAGATGTAGGGCATAACATCTTTAAGGTCGATAAAATTATCAGATTGGCGACGGAGATCATCGGAAATCATCGGAGGGTTTGAACGAATTGTACTCACGACAGTTGTGCGAACGCCTTTACGTTGAACAGCCTCAAGAAGAGGTTTAAAATCGCCATCTCCTGAAAACAGAAGAATATGATCAATCTTATCAGCCATTTCCATCATATCAATCGCAAGCTCAATATCCATGTTTCCCTTTATGCGACGACGTCCCATGGAGTCTGTATATTCTTTCAAAGGTTTTGTAACCATTGTATAGCCGTTATAATCCAGCCAGTCTACAAGAGGGCGAATGGGAGAATATTCTTGATCATCTAAAAGAGCTGTATAATAAAATGCCCTTACCATTACACCTTTTTCGGCAAAAAAAGTAAGCAATTTTTTATAATCTATATCAAAGCCTAACGTTTTTGCAGCAGTATGAAGATTTGCACCATCAATAAAAAGCGCGATTTTTTCTTGTTTATAAAATATCATATTTAACCTCAAATTTACGGTACAAAGTTCTATGAAAAGTGTTATATGCAAGTTCATGTCTTTAACAACTAAAAACTCCCTGCAAAAGCACAGTGAATTATAAAGACTTAACATCTTTTGTCAAGATAGAGCAAAGCTCAATCTTGATTTAACAGAAAACTTGATCTGCCAAATTATCTCTGGTGAATATATCTACAAGATAAATAGCATTCAAGCAAAATTAAAAGAAAATTATAATATTTAGAATGATTTAAGAGAAGGAGTGTTAAAATGCAGCTATCTGAGTTCAGATTTTGTGATTACAAAACAAAAATGCATTCTGTAAAAGACCTATTTGGAATTGATTGGGACGTATCAGTTCCCGTTTTTGAAGAAAAAAATCCCTTAGTTCCCGAGATTGACCCCTTTTATATCTTCAACTCTGAAGTCACAAAAAGTATTTTGGCAGGCTTTCTTTATAATCGCCGCGTTCTTCTTCATGGATTGCATGGGACGGGAAAATCTACCCACATTGAACAAGTGGCAGCACGTTTAAACTGGCCTTGTCTTCGCATTAATCTTGACGGACACATTACCCGTTCAGACCTTTTAGGAAAAGATGTTATTCGTCTTGAAAAGGGACATCCCGTCAGTTTTTATCAGCCCGGCATTCTTCCTTGGTCTTTAAAAAACCCTGTTGCCCTCATTTTAGATGAATATGATGCCGCCCGTCCAGAAGTTCTGTTCGTTATTCAGCGACTTCTTGAACAAGATGGAAAATTAATTCTTTTGGATGAGAATGTTACGCTAACACCTCACCCTCAATTCCGCCTCTTTGCCACAATTAATACGTTAGGTCTCGGAGATACAACCGGTCTTTATTTTGGAACACATCCCCTTAACCAAGGTCAACTCGACAGATGGAATTTAATTGCCCATCTCTCATACTTTTCATTTGAAAAAGAAATGGCTCTCGTTAAAGCAAAGGTTCCTCTCTTGAGCACCCCTGAATTCAAAGAAATCGTAAAATCCATGGTTGCCTTTGCTGATTTAACAAGACAAGGGTTTAAAAATGGCGATCTTGGATTGCCGATGTCTCCAAGAAGCGTTATTTCATGGGGAGAAAACATTGACATTTTCAAAGACGTTAAAGAGGCTCTTACGCTCAGTTTTTTAAATCGATTTTCAGAGGAGGATCAAAAATTGTTAGAAGAATATTATGAACGCGCATTTGAATGAATTATACGCGTTTAAAAACAGCCGCAAAAAATCCATCCGTTTGCGTTTTTGAAACATCTAACTTTAAAAATTTCCCGTCAAAGAGAACATCAGACCCGTCAAAACACGAAGAGGCTTCTTCCAAGAGAAAGTGATCCTCGCAGCTTTTTAAAAATTGAGTCACAACATCCTCATTTTCCTCTTGAAACAAAGAACACGTTGCATAGACGAGTCTTCCTCCTTTTTTAACCGCTTGAGAGGCTTTCGTCAAAATCTCCAATTGGCGTTTTTGAAGTTCTTCAATATCTGAAATTTTTAGTTTCCATTTCTGGTCTGGGTTTCGGCGCCAAGTCCCCGATCCTGAACAAGGAACATCTGCAAGAACACGATTAAAACTCCCTTTTTGACGCTTCAACCACTTATCATTCTCTCCATTTTCTAAAACACGTGTTTCCACAATGTGCACTCCAGCCCGCCGAAATCTTTCTTTGGCCTTTTGCAATCTCACCGCATTAATATCTGTTGCAAGCAGAGATCCTTTATTATCCATAAGCGCGGCAAGTCCCAATGACTTACCACCGGCTCCTGCACAAAAATCAAGAATACGGTCTCCCGAGCGCGGAGACACTAAGAAAGAAATCAACTGAGACCCTTCATCTTGAACTTCAATTTCTCCCCTCTTAAATAAAGGGTTAAGGCTTAAATCAATCCGCTTTGAAAGCCGAACCCCTATCGGCGAATGAGGTGTTGGAAACGCTTCAATTCCTTCTGTATCAAAATACCTTAAAACGTCTTCTCTGCTGGCCTTGAGTGTGTTAACACGAAGATCAAGGGAGGCCTCTGTCATAAGACCTTTCAATTTGGCTTCAAATTTTTCTTGAAAAGGCTCAGATCTTTGTAAAAAAGGTTCTATCTCTTTTGGATAGCTTAAATGGGCCCAACGCGGAATATCATTCGTAAGGCGAAGTTTTTTTAAAAATTTCATTTCATCTTTGGTTAATCCTGAGAGATGATAGAGTCCTCCATCACAAATTTCTATCATTTCGTCAAAGGAATATTTTAAAAAGAAAAGAGCATAAAGAATCACTTCTTTCTCATAGTAGTTGCGCTCCCCACCAAATTGAGCGCCATAAAAAAGGAGGGGGCCCCGTTTTCTGAGAAGCGCATAAAGATGATCACTTAAATAACGTCGATCCTTTGACCCCATATAGCGTCTTTTACGAACATAGTTTGATACAACTTTATCCGCCGGAAGATTTTGAAACTCAAAAACTTCCCTTAAAACTTCGGACAGAGCTTTGAGACGTGCTTCAGGAGTCATTTTTCACCCTCTAGGTTTCCTACAAAATAGGATGTATGCTTGTCATGATTTGGAAGAAAGGTCAAATCTCCTTTCCAAAAATGTCTCAAAAAAATCAACACAGGCAATTGAGCGTCTTAATTCGTCTCTTTATGAGAGATCATTTTCGCAACAATAGGAAGACTTCCTGCGCTCAAAAACCACTGCATCTCAAACAAGTAAGAAGGCAGTCGCGTCAAAAAAAACTTCTGAAAAAGACTCTGGATTAAAAATATAAAAGCAAGACATCCTAAAGCACCAAAAATGCCACGACAATGCGAAAACTGACCACCATTTCCTAAAGTTCCCCACGCTAAAGAAAACCCCATAAGGGCATAATATGCCATCCAGACGTGTGCAAGAATCTCTGCGTGATATCCAAGAAATCCTATAAACAATGAAGCGATTGAAAAAAAACAAGCCCCGCTAATTTTTGGCCTCAATTTTGGATCGAAAAAACTTAATTTTTGAAAAAACTGAACATAAAGAGCAAGTGTTAAAACACCAAAACCAATACTTCCGAAGACATCAATCCACGTATGATACCTCAAATAAACAAGGGCCCATCCACATCCTGCAAGGAGAATAAAGGAAAGACTTTTCAAGGGAAGAGACGATGTTTTATAAAAAAACCATCCATAAAAAACAACAGCAGATTGCATATGACCACTCGGAAATGCAAAACCTACTTTTCCAAGATGCGGCGCGAGGGGAACCTGAAACATTGATTTTAAGAGTGTATTAAATATCATCGTCAACAACAGCAAATAGAGAGCGCTTCCAAATTTTTCCTTTTTTCCCATTATAAATCCAACGACAAGGATAGGAATGATGACAAATTCATGGCTAAAGAGCAAAAAAAACTTTGCCCCATAAAAAAAAGAAGTAGAAAGAAGTTCATTCATCACATCGATCCTTATCTATCCCTCTCTAAGGGTTATTTCCACCCGCAGAATAACCTTAAAAGAATTTAATCTATACGTCCAATAGGACTTGCACAAGTCTAACCCCCTATGGCATAAAACTTGAGAAAGAATATTCTAAATTCGTTCTTAAACCCTCAAAAAGAAACCCTTAAAATGAAAACTAAGGCCATTATTTTCTCACTCGTCAGCGTTTTTCTAGCCCTGACTTATTTTTTACTGATGCCAAAAAGTTATTATTTTTTTTCGGAAAAATTTGATGCGTGGAACTCTCAACTTATAAGATCTGTTCTCCATTCTGGACGTTTTCTCTTAGATCCCTGCTTTAAAAGCAATTGTTATAAATCCCTTACCAGTAAAACCCCTTTAGATGTGGTCATCCCTTTGGTTGAAAAAGATCTCATAACGGCAGAAAAAACTGTGGAAAGTATTCGGGCCATGGTTTTACATCCCATTCAAAACATTTATATTGTCGCTCCAGAATCTGAAAAAATCAGGTCTTTTTGTCAACAACACGGATGTATTTTTATTTTAGAAAATGAAGCCGTCGAGAACTATGAAGAACTTAAAAAGCAAGGAGGATGGATTCTTCAGCAATTTATTAAACTAAACGCGGATAAATATACGCAAAGTGATAATATTCTCGTTGTGGATGGAGATACCGTTTTTTTAAGACCTCAAATTTTTATCGATGATAAAAAAAATACTTATACTTTTCATATTCATTCTGATTACACCGATATCAGAAAAAAATTTACACGAGATCTTTTTAAAACCACTCAATATTTTAAGCTTGATTTTATAACCCACCATATGGTGTTCAAACGAAAATGGCTTAAAGAACTTAAGGAAAAAATTTCTGAACTGTCTATGTGCCCTTGGCAACAAGCTCTCCTTAATCAAATTTCTTTAAACAAGATGGGTTTTTCTGAATATGATATCTATGCCCATTATGTATTCTCAAAATATCGAGACTTTACACGCTTACGTTCAAGTGCAAATACCTTTATCTTTAGAGATAAATTTCAATTTCTTGAGCTTTATCGTAGTATTTATTCTGCTGATTATAAAAGTATAAGTTCCCATCATTTTACAAATTTCACATCCTACTAACACAAAGAAAAAACCAGCATCTCATCCTTCCACGTTTCTTTTTACCGTCTCCTCTTTTGCAACGCTTTTGCCTTTACCATACCCTAAGGCAATTACGTAAAGCTCGCTGGACTCTTTCCGACTTGCAGGGGGTTTTGCATGATGCACTTTCTCAAAATCCTGTTTTAGAAGAAGAAGAAGATCTTTCTCCGTCCCTCCTTGAAATACTTTTGCGACAAAAGCCCCTCCCGGTTTTAAAATATGCTGAGCAAAGTCATAGGCCGCCTCAACCATTCCAACAATACGCAAGTGGTCTGTGGCCGCATGCCCCGTGGCGGAAGGGGCCATATCCGAGAGAACAACATCTACTTTTCCACCAATTTGTTCTTCAAGATTTTTGAGAACAACGTCGTCCATAAAATCTCCCTCAAAAACAACCGCACCCTCTAAAGCTTCCATGGGAAGAATGTCAAAAGCAAAAACAGAGGGGTTTTCAGACGTGCTTTTTACAAGAGGCACGGCAACTTGGGTCCATCCTCCGGGGGCTGCCCCCAAGTCAAGAACTGTTAGGGAAGGTTTTAAAAAATGATATTTTTCATTTAACTCAAGGAGCTTATAAGCCGCCCGTGAACGATATCCTTCTTTTTTTGATCTTAAAACATAAGGATCTTTTATTTGACGTTGAAGCCACCTACGAGAAGATTCAGATCTTTTTGGGTCTTTATGAAGACGCATGGTGTCAAAACACTTTCTTAATAAAAATTATTTTTCATCCTTCTAAGATACGGCCAGTGCCTTTTAAAAACAAGCTGGAATAGTCAAAGCTGTGTTTCCCATATTTACTCTTTTTTAAATCTTTCTTTTTTTCTTTTGTAGATGTAGATAGAATAAATTTACAAAAAAAATCTTGCCACCATCAAAGATACTGTCATACTACTCTTGTTTTCAACTTAACTAAAGGCTGGGATTTCCGTGATTCATTTTCTCAATAAAATTAAACATCCCCTCTTTTCTTCAAAAAAGGGGCTTCTTCTTGGTATTGGTTTGGTTTGTTTCCTTTTAAATGGATGCGCTGAAAAACCTCACCCCCCCATCACGATCGAAACACTCCCAGCCCCGATCCTTGAAACACCTCTTTTAACAGAAGCACCCAAAGAACCGCCTCTGCCCGCTGTTTTTAAAGTTGCCCTTCTTCTTCCCCTCACGGGTGAAAAACAGGCCCTTGGAGAAGCCCTCCTAAAAGGCGCGGAACTTCGTTTCTTTAATCAAGGAGCCCCCTTTCTTGAACTCCTTCCGACGGATACACAAGCAAAAGAACCAAATGAAAAAGAAATTGGTGCCCTAAAAGCGCTCTCCAATCTCCTTGAAAGCAATGACATTGACCTCATTCTAGGGCCTCTCATGGCTGACGATGTTGCTGCAATTACGCCTCTGGCTTGGGAAAAAGGAATCCCCATCATTTCTTTTTCCAACATGTCTCAAGTGGCTGGAGACAATGTCTTTATTATGGGATTTTCACCCGAAGACCAAATAAAGAAAGTCATTGAATACGCTCTCTCTCAAAATATCACACAATTTCTTGCCATTGTTCCTTTGGGGGAATATGGACGGCTCGTGGTCCAATCTTTGAGACAAGGTCTTTACGCAAGCTCAAGTGCAAAATTAAAGGACGTTGTCTACTACGATCCCAACGGTATAGATCTCGATGAAAAACTTAAAACCATTAACCTCACTGACATTCAAGCAATTGTCATTCCAGAGGGAGGTACACGCCTTCTACAAATTGTTGAATTTTTGACTCAAGATCCTCTTTATCAAACCATAAAACCACGTCTCATTGGGTCTGGACAATGGGATGAGCCGTCGATTTTTCAAAATCAACTTCTCCAAGGAGCCTGGTTTGCAGGGACGCGGTCACCTCAGTGGGAGAGCTTCTCAAAAGCCTATCAAACAGCCTATGGATCAGAGCCTCCGCGCCTTTCTTCTTTAGGATATGATGCCCTCATGGTAGCTGCCGCCGTTGCAAGTCAACCTCAAAAAGCAGTGAGTCAATCTCTAATGCGTCTTCAAGGATTTGAGGGTGTTGAAGGAAGGTTTTCCTTTACGCCTCAAGGAAACATTCTTCGAGAATGGCACGTTTTTGAAATCGATTCTCGTCTTCCTCACTTTTACAAACAGGTCGACCCAAAAAATACATAAATATCCGAAAAAATCTAAGTTTCTTTGAATTTTTTTCCTCAAAGATTGACGCATTTTTGCGACGTCCTATAGTCATCGAGTTCTTTAATAAACTTTTCTTTTTGAGGCTCAGACACAAAACTTGCGAGAAAAGAATTCTTTGCGAGCTGATAGATATTTTCCTGACTCAAGTGTAAAATATCACTTGCCTGCTTATAGTTTTCATTAACATAGGCCCCAAAATAGGCTGGATCATCTGAGTTTACGGTAACACAGAGTCCCTTTTCGAGCATTTTCTTGAGAGGATGTTGTGCCATTGTGTCAAAACCACGCAATTTAACATTCGATATTGGACAAACCGTTAAAGGAATCTGCTCTTTTTTTAATCTTTCAACGAGCTGATCATCTTCAAGACAACGTACACAATGATCCAAACGTGACACTTTTAAGAGATCCATCGCTTCCCATATATACGCAGGGGGTCCTTCTTCACCAGCATGAGCAACCGTTAAGAGACCATTTTCTCTGGCCTTATCAAAAACATTTACAAACTTACTGGGGGGATTATTTCTTTCAGCTGAATCCAACCCCACCGCTTGAATTAACCCTCTAAAGGGAATGGCCTCTTGGAATGTTTCCAAGGCAGCCTCAGCACTTAAATCCCTTAAAAAACTGAGAATAAGCCCTGTCGAAATATCTAAAGTTCGTTCTGCTTCTTTAAGCGCATGAGATATCCCTGTCATAACCACCTCTAAAGGGAGACCACGGTTCGTATGAGATTGAGGATCAAAAAAGATTTCTACATGACGGACATTTTGTTGTTTTGCTTTTTGCAAATAGGCCCAGGTCAAATCAAAAAAGTCTTGTTCTTGAAGCAGAACAGCAGAACCTTGATAATAAACATTTAAGAAAGACTGCAAATCTTGGAATTTATAGGCTTCGTAAGCCTCTTCAATGGACTTATAGGGAAGAGAAATCTTATTGCGCTCCGCAAGTTCAAACAAGAGTTCAGGCTGCAAGGTTCCTTCAATATGAAGATGAAGCTCTGCCTTTGGCAGCAGATTAATAAAATCATCCATGGGATAGATCCCTTTTACATAAGATATTTGTTTTTATTTTTTCGTTTTTTCTTATGAGTTATTCATCTCAGTACAAACTGAGATATTATTTTTTCTTTATACCCTTATCATAACACCCTTTTTTGGATCCGCAAATCAATCTTTTTTGCATTTACGGATCCAATTTTTATAACTATTTGTTTTTTTTAAATACTTGAAAATATCACCCCTCTTTAAAACAAAAAAAAACAGAGAAGATTTCTCTTCTCTGTTTTTGTTTTTTTAGCTTGAAAATGTGAGGGAATATTAAGTTTTATTCTAAAAAAATTCGCTCAGTGAGATTCAATTTATTTTCTCATCTTGGCTTTAAGAGCTTCGATTTTAGCTGCTTTTGAGGCTTTTTCAGCTTCAGCTTTTTGTTTTGCTGCAAGAAGAGCATTCTCTTGTTGCGCAATCTCTGCAGCAACCAGTTGAGCTTTTCTTTCCTTTTCAGAAGCAAGTGCTTTTGCAGCAATGTCAGCTTTTAGAGCAAGATCAGTTGCTTCTTTTTCAGCTTTCTCTGCAAGTTCTTTCCGTTCTCTTTCAGCTTTAGCTGCAAGATCTTGCTTTTCTTTTTCAGCTTTAGCTGCAAGAAGTGCTGCATCTCTTTCAGCCTTCTCAGCAAGCGCTGCTTCTCTTTTTGCTTTATCAGCAACCAAAGCCTCTTCCCTCTCTCTAATGACTTGTGCAGAACTTTCTGCCTGAGCCGCCTCATATTCTTCTGTATCGATTACATATTGAATCAATTGTTCATTTAAGGTTTGTAGGCTACCTGCGCCTTCCTTTTGTGTTTCAATCAGTTGGTCAAATGTAGATTGAAGAGCATCAGAAGTGCGCGCGTTAGAAACCTCTTTATATGTCTCTAACTGACCTAAAAGAGTCTGTAGTCTTGCGACTTGCGCTCTTACAATAGTGGAAGCTGACGCCGCTGCATGTGCAAAAGTTTGTGCAGAAGCGAGTTCATCAGGAATCTTTAGGGCACTTGAGAAGTGAGCGATATAATTTCTGTCACCTTGTTTACCATTCGCACGGCCAGGTGTTGTTTCTAGACGTTGTTGAAAAGTAAGAACACCAGGATGTTTAAGGACTTGTGGTGTTGCAGCTGCAGCTGTAGCAGGTCTTTCATCAGGAGTATCCATAGCCATAGAAAGACCACTATTTCCTAAGACACATGTGAAAAGAAGAGTTGATAAGACGCGTTTAGAATTTTTAATAAATTTAGAAGGCATTGTTTAATTCTCCAAATTGAAATAAATTAGATTCCATCAGAAAGAAAAATGTTGTATTTCCCCTTAAGAAACCACGACTTTCTCCCCATTAATATAATTTTTTATAAATTGTAAATAGGAAATCACTGAAAACATGAGAGCAAATAATTTCAAAAAAAACAAGTTGAATTTAATCAACACATTAAAAAAACAGATGTGTCACATTTTAAGTACGTCTACACACTTTCAATCTCTTCTTTACCTTTGCCCTCCAAGAGAACAACAGCCCTTGAAAACCGGTCTCTTTGAGAGATAAACGTTATCTCACGTGTCCGCAATTCTTCAATAATCTCAAGGGGGGCACGCGCTACAAAGTTAGCGTCTTCAAGACGTTTTGTGATTCCAAGAATTTCTTTCTCAAGTTTTGAAATCTCCACAACAAGGCGTGAAATCTCAACTTCCACATCCAAAAGACCATCTACAGAAAACGAGAGCCCAAGGTCTTTAAAAATGATGTTTAAAGAAACGTCTGCGGAGGGAGGTGTTTCCCATGAAAAACTTTTCACACGGGCAAGAGCACACAAAAATAAATCATATTTTTTGAGAAGTATAAAACTTTTCTCATCACCCTCTTTCACATAAATCGAAATATGTTCTTTTGGAGAAATATTCATCTCGGACCGAAAAGAGCGAATCTCCGTAATAAGGTCAATGACCCAATCTATTTCTTCTTTAATGGTGTGATTTTTGAAATTATCTGACAACTTTGGCCAAGGCGACGTAATCAAGAGTGTCTTCTCATTTTGATTTTCTTGGAAAAATTCCCAAAGCTCTTCCGTAATAAAAGGCATAATGGGATGCAGCAAGTGTAGAATTTGGCCAAAGGCCCAGGCAAGCGTCTGCTTCAATTCCTCGGTTTGACGATCTTCTGTCTGAAAACAACACTTGGAAAACTCAATGGCCCAATCACAAAAAGTATGCCACACGCCCTGATAAAGATAATGAGCGGCTTCATTAAATTTATAAGCGTCCAAAGCTTGCCCCACCAATTGAGAAAGGGATTTGATCTCATAGAAAATCCACTGACTGATAACACCATGGACATCTTCTGGTGAAAATTTTGGAGGACAAACACACCCATTCATCTCTAAAAATCGGGCAACGTTCCAAATTTTTGTTGTAAAATTTCGATACCCTTCGATTCTGGACTCCGAGAGTTTAACGTCCCGTCCTTGAGCAGAGAGAGCACATAAGGTAAACCGCAAAGCATCTGTTCCAAATTTTTCAATCAAAACACTTGGATCCAAAACATTTCCCTTAGACTTTGACATCTTTTGGCCTTTTTCATCCCTAACCAAGGCATGAATGTAGACCGTTTTAAAAGGAACTTCTTTCATAAAATGAAGTCCCATCATCATCATTCGGGCAACCCAAAAAAAGATAATATCAAAGCCTGTTACCAAAACATCTGTGGGATAATACCGTTTCAACTCAGGTGTTTTTTCAGGCCATCCCAGCGTTGAAAAGGGCCATAATGCAGAGGAAAACCAAGTGTCAAGGACATCTTCATCTTGCGTCAATGTCACCGAAGATCCATAATGTTTTTTTGCAGAAATTTGAGCTTCTTCTTCATTTTTTTCAACAAAGATAAACCCATCCGGACCATACCAGGCAGGAATGCGGTGCCCCCACCAAATCTGACGAGAAATACACCAAGGTTCAATATTATTGAGCCATTCAAAATAAGTATTCGTCCACTGAGCCGGAACAAAGGTCGTCTGACCTTCTTTAACGGCTTTTAAAGCAGGTCCCGCGAGCTCTTTTGCATTCACATACCATTGATCCATCAAAAGAGGCTCTATAATCACGCCGGAGCGATCTCCATGGGGAACTGTATGTTGAACATCTTCAATCTTTTCTAAAAGACCGCCTACTTTCAAGTCTTCAACTATTTTCTTCCGAGCAACAAACCTGTCAAGACCACGGTATTCCTCGGGAACAAGATCGTTTAGGTGCGCTGTTTGCGTTAAAATATTGCGGACCTCTAAACCATGACGCTTCCCCACCCCAAAATCATTAAAATCATGAGCAGGCGTAATCTTAACCGCCCCAGACCCTTTTTCTGGATCACTGTGCGTATCTGCAACAATTGGGAGAAGCCTCCCATCAAAGGGGTGTTTAACTTTTTTTCCAATAAGGTCTTGATATCTTGGATCGTCAGGATGAACAGCAATACCTGTATCTCCAAAAAGAGTTTCAGGTCGACTTGTTGCTACGGTTATAAATCGGGTTGAATCATCCGCAAGAGGATATTTAATATACCAAAGATGACCTTTCATATCTTTCTGTTCAACTTCAAGATCAGAAATCGCGGTTAAAAGTTTAGGGTCCCAATTCACAAGACGTTTATCTTTGTAAATGAGGCCTTTTTTATAAAGCTCAACAAAAACATCTCGTACCGCATCGCTTAACCCATCATCCAAGGTAAAACGAGACCGATCCCAGTCTGCGGAACATCCTAAAAGACGCAATTGCTCAGAAATTATGTCACCAGATTTATCTTTCCATGACCAAACATGCTCTAAAAATGCGTCTCGCCCAATTGTCCGACGATCCACGCCTTGCGCTGACAAGTTACGCTCAACCACCATTTGAGTCGCAATTCCAGCGTGATCAACCCCAGGCTGCCATAATACATCTTCCCCCAACATGCGATGATAGCGCACAAGAATATCCTGGAGAGTGTAGGTAAGGGCATGCCCCACATGCAACGTTCCCGTTACATTAGCAGGCGGCATCATAATGGTATAAGGCTTTGTTTTTGCCTTTGGATTTGAGCTAAAAGCTTTTGCTTTTTGCCAAATGGATAACCATTTATGGATAAATCGATCAGGAGAATATGTCTTATCAAGCATCAAAAAAACTTTAAAAATAACACCAACACGAAACGAGGACCATTAAGAAAACATTTCTATTAAGAAAGCGTCGATTGTGTCAAGCGCTCAATTTCTTTTGCCACCAAACGCTCTACAATCAGAGGAAGATTTTGATTTAACCAATCCCGAATGAAAGGACGCATGATTTCTTTCATAAGGACATCAACGGTCTGTCCAGCAAGACCTGTGTGTTCTTCCTGGGCTTGTTTTACTTCAACGGCCTTCGATAAAATCTTAAAAGCATGGGCAACAGACTCATAGGAATCATCCGATAAAATCGGAGAGGAAGCTCCTTGAGAGATCGAATTACCGAGAGAATTACTGACCCTTCCCGTCATTGTTCCAGAAATCGGAATTGTATTAAAAACAGGAGTCGGGACAGGGGAAGGGGGAACAGGGGAAGAAGGGGGTGTCGCAGCTGTCGCAGCTGTCGCAGCAGGAACAGGGACAGCCGAACTGTCAATAGGATGTGTTAGCTCAAGAACATCACCGGGCCCCACGGGTGCAAATTCAGATTGGTTTAGAGAGGTATCACTTTGTGTCCCATTCGTTTCGCCAATGGCTTGACGTATTGAATTCAAAATTTCTTCCATAGAAACAGACTCAGATTTTTCAGGAAGTTGCCCTGTATCGACCATTTTTTTTCTCCGCCTTGAAACGTGTTATCAAAATTTAAAGTGTCCTTTTTACTCTGAAAAACTTTCCACTCAGACCTTTGAGGTCCTTATGAATTTTCAGAATACATGAATTTTTCAAAATCGTGAAATTTTTTCTTTACTTTTTTCATCTTCACAAGTTTTTATTCTCCCACACATCTAAAATGAAAGCAAGCTCTCGTTAAAGTCTTCCCACGGCCGTCTCATAAATTGTCTGAAATAAGGCTATGATGAGGCGTCAAGACATGGTTTTACCGATTGAAATAATTAAATTATCCTCATTTTCTTCTT